>NZ_JBITRU010000019.1:0-161655 GCF_044540255.1 Streptomyces sp. NPDC086080 | reverse complement strand
TCACCGATCATCTACTACGGCGACGAGATCGGCATGGGCGACAACATCTGGCTCGGCGACCGCGACGCGGTCCGCACCCCCATGCAGTGGACCCCGGACCGCAACGCCGGATTCTCCTCCTGCGACCCCGGCCGGCTCTTCCTCCCCACGATCATGGACCCGGTCTACGGCTACCAGGTCACCAGCGTCGAGGCCTCCATGGCCTCCCCCGCCTCCCTGCTGCACTGGACCCGCCGGATGATCGAGATCCGCAAACAGAACCCCGCCTTCGGCCTCGGCACCTACACCGAACTGCCCTCCTCCAACCCCGCCGTCCTCGCCTTCCTCCGCGAACACGACGACGACCTGGTGCTCTGCGTCAACAACTTCTCCCGCTTCGCACAACCCACCGAACTCGACCTGCGGGAGTTCAAGGGACGGCACCCGGTCGAGCTGTTCGGCGGGGTGCGCTTCCCCGCCATCGGCGAACTGCCGTACCTGCTGACCCTCGGGGGCCACGGCTTCTACTGGTTCCGGCTCACCCGAGTCGCATCCCGCATCGGCCGACGACTGTGAGCGTGGGCCGGCGTAAGGAGGCGTCACCATGACGAAGACCGCATTCCTGCGCCCGCGGAGCGCGCCCGCCGAGCCCATGGAGTCGCTCACCGGGCTGCTGCGCGACTGGCTGCCGCTGCAACGCTGGTTCGCCGGCAAGGACCGGCCCGTCACCGACCTCGATGTGCTGTCGATGACGGAGCTGTTCCCGGGCTGTCTGCACGTACTGGTGCACGCCGCTCACGGCGGAGTGCCCGCGCCCGGCGGGGCCACCCCGGCGGGTGACTGCTACCAGTTGCTCCTCGGTGTACGGGAGCGTCCTTCGCCTCGACTCGGCAAGGCGCTCATCGGCAGGGTGCCGGACGGCCGGCTGGCCGGGATGACCGTCTACGACGCCCTCCACGACCCGCGCGCGGCCCAGCTGCTCCTGGAGCGGTTGCGCAGCCCCGGCACCGCGGGCCCGCTGCGATTCGAGTGCGACGGTGCCCAGCAGGTGCCCACCGGCCTGGTGCCCCGGCTCATGACCGCCGAGCAGTCCAACTCCTCGCTGGTGTACGGCGACGAGTACATCCTGAAGGTGTTCCGACGCATCCAGCCCGGCGTCAATCCGGATCTGGAGGTGCCGGGGGCCCTGGCCCGCCAGGGCTGCCATCGGGTCCCCGCCCCGGTGGCCTGGCTGCGCACGACGCATCCCTTCCGGGCAACGCTCGGGGTGCTCCAGCCGTATCTGCGCAACGCCTCCGACGGCTGGACGCTGGCCCTCGACGCGCTCGCCTCCGGTGACGACTTCACCGCGCAGGCGCACGCGCTGGGCCGGGCCACGGCGGATGTCCATCTGGCGCTGTCCTCGGCGTTCCCCATCGGTGCCCCCGGGGAGAACGGGCGGACGGCGGCGGCGATGACCGAACGGCTGACCGCCGCCGCGCACGCCGTGCCCGCGCTCCAGCCGTTCGTGCCGGGGCTGCGGGCCGCGTTCGCCGCGCTGGCCACCTGCGACGCCGGCCCGCCCGCCCAGCGGATCCACGGAGATCTGCATCTGGGGCAGGTGCTGCGGGCCGGGCGCGAGTGGTTCGTCATCGACTTCGAGGGCGAGCCGTCGCGGCCGCTCTCCGAACGGCGCAGCGCCCACTCACCCGTGCGGGACATCGCCGGGATGCTGCGTTCCTTCGACTACGCCGCCCGTCAGCGCCGGCCCTGGCGTCCGGAGTGGGCGCGTCGCTGTCGCGAGGCCTACTGCGCGGGCTACGCCGCCCGCGCCGGCTGGGATCCGCGCAAGAAGCACGGCCTGCTCCGCGCCTATGAGACGGACCGGGCCGTGTACGAGGTGCTGTACGAGGCCCGGCACCGACCCGACTGGCTGCCCGTACCCATGGCGGCGATCGAGCGCCTCGCCGTGAGAGGAGACTGAAGCCGTGGCCCTGCATGACTCCCCGCTTCCCGAACCGGCCGGGCCCGTCCCGTCCGCCCCCGCGGCCCCGGGGGCCGCACCCGCCCTGGACCCGGCCGTCCGGGGGCGCCTGCTGGCGGGCGCCCACCACGATCCGCACGCCCTGCTCGGCGCCCATCCGGTGCCCGGCGGTGTCGCCTTCCGGGTGCTGCGCCCCTTCGCCCGCGAGGTGGGCGTGATCGTCGACGGCGGTCGCACCCCGCTCGTCTCGGAGGGCGACGGCCTGTTCTCCGTCGTCCTGCCGCTGGACCGGATCCCCACGTACACACTGACGGTGGCCTACGGCGACGACGAGGCCGTGGAGACGCACGACCCGTACCGGTTCCTGCCCGCGCTCGGTGAGTTCGACCTGCATCTGATCAGTGAGGGCCGGCACGAGGAGCTGTGGACGGCGCTCGGCGCGCACCCGATGACCCACCAGGGCGTCACCGGGACCCGCTTCACCGTGTGGGCGCCCAACGCGCAAGGGGTCCGGGTCGCCGCCGACTTCACCCACTGGGACGGTACGGCCTTCCCGATGCGCTCCCTCGGCTCGTCCGGGGTGTGGGAACTGTTCCTGCCGGGCGTCGGCGAAGGCACCTGCTACAAGTTCGAGATCCATTCGCGCCACGGGCACCGGTTCCTCAAGGCCGACCCGATGGCGCGCCGTACGGAGGCGCCGCCGAACACGGCGTCCGTGGTGACGGCCTCGCACTACGAGTGGGGCGACGCCGAGTGGTTCGCGACGCGGGGCAGGACGCCCGTGCACGAGGCACCGTTCTCGGTGTACGAGGTGCATCTGCCCTCCTGGCGCCCCGGACTGACGTACCGTGAACTCGCCGGGGAACTGCCCGCGTACGTCCGCGACATGGGTTTCACCCATGTGGAGCTGATGCCGGTCGCCGAGCACCCCTTCGGCCCGTCCTGGGGCTACCAGGTCACCGGGTTCTACGCGCCCACCGCCCGCCTCGGCACCCCGGACGACTTCAGGTACCTGGTCGACGCCCTGCACCGGGCCGGCATCGGCGTGATCATGGACTGGGTGCCGGCGCACTTCCCGAAGGACGACTGGGCGCTGGCCCGTTTCGACGGGGAGCCGTTGTACGAGCCCGGGGACTCCCGGCGCGCGGAACACCCCGACTGGGGGACGTACACCTTCGACTTCGCCCGCACCGAGGTGCGCAACTTCCTGGTCGCGAACGCCGTGTACTGGTGCCAGGAGTTCCACATCGACGGGCTGCGGGTGGACGCCGTCGCTTCGATGCTCTACCTGGACTACTCGCGCGCGGACGGCGGCTGGGAGCCGAACGCCCACGGCGGCCGGGAGGACCTGGCCGCGATGGCGTTCCTGCAGGAGATGAACGCCACCGTCTACCGGCGCTGCCCCGGCGTGGTGACCATCGCGGAGGAGTCCACGGCGTGGGGCGGCGTGACCCGGCCCACCGACACCGGCGGTCTCGGGTTCGGGCTGAAGTGGAACATGGGCTGGATGCACGACTCCCTGGAGTACGTCTCCCACGAGCCGGTGCACCGCAAGTACCACCACCACGAGATGACGTTCGCGATGGTGTACGCCTACAGCGAGAACTTCTGCCTGCCCATCTCGCACGACGAGGTGGTGCACGGCAAGCAGGCGCTGGTGTCGAAGATGCCGGGCGACTGGTGGCAGCGGCGCGCCACCGTGCGCGCCTACCTGGCCTTCATGTGGGCCCATCCGGGCAAGCAACTGCTGTTCATGGGGCAGGAGTTCGCGCAGGGAGCGGAGTGGTCCCAGGAGCAGGGACCGGAGTGGTGGCTGCTCGACGACGGGTACCACTCCGCCGGTGACCACCGCGGGGTGCAGGACCTGGTCCGCGATCTCAACGCCCGCTACCGGGCGACCCCGGCGCTGTGGCAGCGCGACACCGACCCGTCCGGTTTCCGGTGGGTGTCGGTCGACGCCGCCGACGACAACGTCTTCGCGTTCCTCCGGTACGACGCCCAGGGACGGCCGCTGCTCGCGGTGTCGAACTTCTCCCCCGTGGTCCGCCACGACTATCCGCTCACCGTCGGCGACGACGTGATCGCCTGGCAGGAGGTCCTCAACACCGACGCCGCGCGCTACGGCGGCGGGGACGTCACCGACCCGGCCCCCGTCAAGCCCGAGGACGGCCGTCTCCGGCTCACCCTGCCCCCGCTCGCGACGGTGTGGCTGGCTCCCGTCCCTCTGTGAGACCGGCGACGACGCCCAGGTGTCCCAGGCCCCCGGCGGGGCATTCGGGACCGTACGGCCGAGGGTGTCTCGGCGTCGTCGCGGCAGGTCGCAGAAGGGCGGACACGACGTGCGCACCGTGGGAGTGGAGGAGGAGCTCCTCCTGGTCGATCCGGAGACGGGCGAACCGCGGGCGATGTCCTCGGCGGTGCTCGCCCGGGCCGAGCGGGACGACGCGGAGCAGGACGTCTTCGAGAAGGAACTGCACGAGCAGATGCTGGAGTTCGCCACGCATCCGCAGTCGTCCATGGAGAGCCTGCACGCGGAGATCGTCCGGTGCCGCGGGGAGGCCGCCCGTCACGCGGGGGAGATCGGCTGCGCCGTCGCCGCGCTCGCCACGTCGCCGCTGCCGGTCAGCCCGTCCATCGGGGTCAACCGGCGCTACCGCTGGATGGAGGAGCAGTTCGGCATCGCCACCCGGGAGCAGCTCGTCATGGGCTGCCACGTCCATGTCTCCGTCGAATCCGACGCGGAGGGCACCGCGGTCGTCGACCGGCTGCGGCCCTGGCTGTCGGTGCTGGCGGCGCTGAGCGCGAACTCGCCGTTCTGGCAGGGTCGTGACACGGGATACAACAGCTACCGCAGCCGCGTCTGGCAGCGCTGGCCGTCGGCCGGCCCGACGGAGATCTTCGGCTCGGCCGATCGGTACCACCGGCGGGTGGCCGACATGGTGGCCACCGGCGTCATCCTCGACGAGGGCATGATCTACTTCGACGCCCGGCTGTCCCAGCGGTATCCGACGGTGGAGATCCGCGTCTGTGACGTCTGTCTGCACGCGGAGACCGCGGGGCTGATCGCCACCCTGGCCCGAGCGCTGGTGGAGACCGCGGCGCGCGACTGGAGGGCGGGGCGGGAGCCGCTCGATCCAGGCGTCAGCCTGCTCCGGCTGGCCGCCTGGCAGGCGGCCCGCGCGGGTCTGGCCGGCGAACTGCTCGACCCCCGGACCATGCGGCGCACGCCCGCCGAGGCGATCGTCCACGGTCTCCTCGATCACTGTGCTGAGGCCCTGGAGGCCGCCGGGGACCTGGAGAGCGCGCGCGAAGGGTGCGCCCGGCTGCTGCGCGACGGCAACGGCGCCCGGGTGCAGCGGGATCTGATGCGGCGCACGGACAGTCTGAGGGATGTCGTCACGGAGTGCGTACGGCAGACCCAGGCTTAGCGGGTGGCCGGCGGGTCGCGCCGGTGTCAGAGGATCAGGACCAGGGCGTAGACCAGGAAGAAGGCCGCGACCACGACCGCCAGGGCGAGGATCGCGGTCAGCGGGCCCCTGGCCCAGCCCTTGCCCGGATTCTCCGCCTGATGAGGGCCCGCCTCGGGCATGCTGCTCTCCGCGGGCGGGGTCTCGCCCGGGGGTACCCCGCCGCCCGGTTCGAGGCCGGTGCTGCGTTCCGGTTCGGGATCTGGGTTCACGTAGCTCATGCGGTCCGGGTCCCCCGAAAGCGGCGAGATCATCAGTGCGGACACACTTGTCGCGATCCCGGCGCGGGAACGGGCCGGCTCGACTACATTCAGGCACCGCCGATGACCGTCCTCACCGGCCGAGTCACACCCCGTACATGTCAGGAGCAGTGCATGAGCGATCTCGCTCTCGCTCCCCCGTCCGCCACGCCCCTGACCGGCGGTCTCGCCGACAGTCTCTTCGCGAGGGCGGACGAGAGCCCGAACCTGCCGGTGCTCGCCCGCCGCACCGCCCCGGACTCCTCCACCTGGGAGGAAATCACCGCCGCGGAGTTCCGGGACCGGGTCGTCGACCTGGCCAAGGGCCTGATCGCGTCCGGGATCTCACCGGGCGCGCGGGTGGCGATCATGGCGCGCACCCGCTGCGAGTGGACCCTTCTGTGCCACGCCCTGTGGACCGTGGGTGCCGAGGTCGTGCCGATCTACCCGACCTCCTCGCGCGATCAGGTGGAGTGGATCCTCAGGGACTCCGCCTGTGTCGCCGTCCTGGTGGAGGACGAGCAGAGCGTGATGACGGTAGGGTCGGTGTGCGCCTCACTGCCGCGTCTGAGGCACGTCTGGCAGCTGGACGCGGGCGGGCTGGAGCAGCTGGCGGCGCGCGGCGAGTTCATCCCGTCGGCCACGGTCGACTCCATGCGCCGGATCGTGCTGCCGGACTCCACGGCCGTGATCGCCTACACCTCCGGGACCTCCGGCCATGCCATGGGCTGTGCCCTGAGCCACCGCGGGATGGCGTTCATCTGCGACACCCTGCTGGAGGGCTGGGGACACACCGCGGCACCGCCCGGCGAGCAGGGCGCCGTTCTCGCCTTCCTTCCGTTCTCCCATGTCTACGGTCTGATGATCCAGAGCCTGTGCGTCCGCGGCGGCCTGCTGATGGGGCACGAGCCCGATCTCAGCGGGGAGTCGCTGTCCTCGGCCCTGCGCACCTTCCGGCCCACCTATCTCTACGCGGTTCCGTCACTGCTGGAGAAGGTCTACAAGAACTTTCTGCGCACCGCGCAGCAGCAGGGCCGCGGAGCCCTGTTCGAGCGGGCCGCGGAAACGGCCCGGGACTTCGCCACCGCGGTGGAGCGGCAGCGGCTGGGGCGGGGCTCGGGGCCGGGCCTCGACCTGAGACTGCAGCACGCCCTCTACGAGCGCGCCGTCTACCGCAGGCTGCGGGCCGCGCTCGGCGGCCGGGTGCGACGGGCCACCTCCGGCGGTTCGCCGCTCAACCGCGACCTCTCCCTCTTCTACGAGGGCATCGGCATCTACGTCCACGACGGCTACGGGCTGACCGAGACCAGCGGCGGGGTGACGATGCAGCCGTTCGGCCGGGAGAAGTCGGGCACCGTCGGGCAGGCGCTGCCGGGCATCGGGATCCGGGTGGCCGACGACGGGGAGATCCTGGTGCGCGGCCCGTCGGTGTTCCAGGGGTACGTGGGCGACGAGGCCGCCACCCGGGCGGCGCTGCGCGGCGGCTGGCTGGCCACCGGGGACCTCGGGCGGCTGGACACCGAGGGCTACCTCACGATCACCGGCCGCAAGAAGGACATCATCATCACGAGCAGCGGCAAGAGCGTGGCCCCGGCGGCGCTGGAGCAGCGGCTGCGGATGAATCCGCTGGTCCATCAGGCCGTGGTCGTGGGCGACAACCGGCCGTGTGTGGGCGCCCTGGTCACCCTGGACCCGGACTTCGTGGCCCACTGGCGCGGCACCCTGTCCCTGCCGGGCGACGCGCCGACCCGGGAGGCCCGGGAGGAGAACGCGCTGCGGGAGGAGATCGCGCGGGCGGTCGCCGCGGCCAACAGCAGCGTGTCCCGCTCGGAGTCGATCCGGGTGTTCCGGGTGCTGCCCGAGCCGTTCGACGTGTCCAACGGTCTGCTGACGCCGTCGATGAAGCTGCGCCGGGACGAGATCGTGCAGCGCTACGCGACGGAGATCGACGCGATGTACCAGTCGCGGACCCGGCCGGGGCGCGCCGGGGCGGCCGAGGAGGTTCCCGGCTGGGAGGACTCGGACAACGTGTTCCGTTGAGCGCCCCGGGGCCCGGTGGGCCGGTGGCGGGTTTGTACACGATCCTGCACGGGCATGCGGGCGCGTAGGCTCCGCCCTCACGGGAACCCACAGACGGGAGGATGCAGACAGACGCGGACGACCGCCCCGCTGTGCCGGGGCCTGGAAGGCGAGATGGCACCCGAGCCGTATGGGGACAGGACACTGGCCGGCGAGGAGATCGCGAGCCGCACCGCCAGCTTCCCGGGGAAGCTGCGCGACGTGACGGACGCACGCCTGGTCGCGGAGGAGTTCCTCTTCGATCTGGCCCGTGTGTCGGCGCCGTCGGCTCCGGAACACTGGGACGACATTCTCCTGGTGGTCACGGAACTGGCCGCCAACGCGGTGCAGTACGCACCGGGCCCCTTCCAGCTGCGGCTGCGCAGGACGTTCGACGGGGTGCATGTGGTGATGCACGACACCAGCACCACCGAGCCGGCTCCCCGGCCCTTCCATCCGGGCAGCGGCGGCGGCGGAATCGGCTGGCATCTGGTCCATACGCTGTGCGATCAGGTCAGTGTCGTCGCCGACGACCGCGGCAAGGACATCCACGTCTTCCTGCCGTGGTGAGCCGACGGGCCCCGGAGCTCAGCCGACGGGCCGCTCGCGGGGCGGCAGCCGGTGGTAGTAGTCGCCGACCGCGGTGAGGTACGCCACGTCCATGGTCTCGCTGTCGGTACGGAACCGGGGCGCCGCCTTCACCTCGGCCCGGGTGCAGGACACCGTCAGCCTCCGCTCCCCCGCGTCCACGGCGGCGATCGTGCCGACCGGCACCAGAAGACTGCGGCCGAACACCCACACTCCGGTGTCGACGACGAGATGCCGCATCCCGTGATGGTCGGCCTGCCGGTCGACATGGCCGATGGTGCCGTCGCTCGCGAGGACGGTGTAACCCGTCAGGTCCTGCTCCGCGAGGTGAAGCAGGTCCGGCGCGTAGGACCAGATGCCGTCGATGGTCACTGCTCGTTGCCTCCCCGGTGAACGTGCACTCCGCGAAGTGAGCGGGTCCGGCGTCCCCGCCCGCCCTCCTCCACTGCAGCAAATACCCGGCGGACGCCCGTACATTCGAAGGGCGCCGACCGGAAATCCTGCGCCGGTGGTCCGGCGCCACGCGCTCGGCGAAACCTGGTCCAGTACCCGCCAGAATGCAGGACATGCCTCCGCGCCGCGACTTTTCCGGACCGGTTTCCGGGGCCCTTCGGCGCTTTGTTCCGCGCCCTCGTCGTGGGTTAGCCTTCGGCGTATTTTCTCATCGCGCACATCCGTGAACTGCGGAAACGCGCACTGACTCTGCCGGAACGAGGGTGCGCATGACCAGCAAGAGCACCGAGGGGACCGACGCCGCTCCGGGGGACGAGGAGCTGAAGCGGCTCCTGGCGGGACTGACGGCCGTGCGGGACGGGGACTTCGGCACCCGGCTGCCGGACGACGCCGACGGCCTCATGGGGGACATCGCCAAGGTCTTCAACGGCATGGTGGACCAGTTGTCGGTGTTCACCTCCGAGGTGACGCGCGTAGCCCGCGAGGTCGGCACCGAAGGGGCGCTGGGCGGGCAGGCACAGGTGCCGGGGGTCTCGGGCACCTGGGCGGACCTGACGGACTCGGTGAACGCGATGGCGGGCAACCTCACCGCGCAGGTCCGCAATGTGGCCCAGGTGACGACGGCCGTCGCCAAGGGCGACCTCTCGCAGAAGATCACCGTCGACGCGCGCGGCGAGATCCTGGAACTCAAGAACACCATCAACACGATGGTCGACCAGCTCTCCGCCTTCGCCGACGAGGTCACCCGCGTCGCCCGCGAGGTCGGCACCGAGGGCCGGCTCGGCGGCCAGGCCGATGTGCAGGGCGTCAAGGGCACGTGGCGCGACCTGACCCACTCGGTGAACTTCATGGCGGGCAATCTCACCGGTCAGGTGCGCAACATCGCGCTGGTGGCGACCGCCGTCGCCAAGGGCGACCTCTCGCAGAAGATCACCGTCGACGCGCGCGGCGAGATCCTGGAACTCAAGAACACCATCAACACGATGGTCGACCAGCTCTCCGCCTTCGCCGACGAGGTCACCCGCGTCGCCCGCGAGGTCGGCACCGAGGGCCGGCTCGGCGGCCAGGCCCAGGTACGGGGTGTGTCCGGCACCTGGAAGGACCTCACCGACAACGTCAACGTGATGGCCTCCAATCTGACCGGTCAGGTCCGCTCCATCGCCCAGGTCGCGTCCGCCGTGGGCCGGGGCGACCTGTCGCAGCGGATCAGGGTGGAGGCCGCCGGTGAGGTCGCGGCGCTGGCCGACGTCATCAACACGATGGTCGACACGCTGTCGGCCTTCGCCGACGAGGTCACCCGCGTCGCCCGCGAGGTCGGCACCGAGGGCCGGCTCGGCGGCCAGGCGCACGTGCCCCATGTCGCGGGCACCTGGCGGGATCTCACCGACAACGTCAACTCCATGGCCAACAACCTCACCGGCCAGGTGCGCAACATCGCGCTGGTGACGACCGCCGTCGCCAGGGGCGATCTGTCGAAGAAGATCGACGTCGACGCGCGCGGCGAGATCCTCGAGCTGAAGACGACCATCAACACGATGGTCGACCAGCTCTCCGCCTTCGCCCAGGAGGTGACCCGCGTCGCCCGCGAGGTCGGCACCGAGGGCCGGCTCGGCGGCCAGGCCGAGGTCGAGGGGGTCTCCGGCACCTGGAAGCGGCTCACCGAGAACGTGAACGAGCTGGCCGGCAACCTCACCCGGCAGGTGCGGGCGATCGCGCAGGTCACGAGCGCCGTCGCCGAGGGTGATCTGACGCGCTCGATCGCCGTCGAGGCGTCCGGCGAGGTCGCCGAGCTCAAGGACAACATCAACGCGATGGTGGAGTCCCTGCGCGAGACCACCCGGGCCAACCAGGAACAGGACTGGCTCAAGACCAACCTCGCCCGGGTCTCCGGCCTGATGCAGGGACACCGCGACCTGCCCGTGGTCGCCGAGCTGATCATGGACGAGCTGGTGCCGCTGGTGTCGGCCCAGTTCGGTGCGTTCTATCTGGTGGAGGACGGAGCCGACGGGCCCGAGCTGCGGCTCGTCGGCTCCTACGGCTACCCCGACGACAACGGCCGGCCCACCCGTATCGCCTTCGGCCGCACCCTGGTCGGTCAGGCCGCCCGCAGCCGCCGCCCCATCACGGTCGACGAGCTGCCGCCGGACTACATGACCATCTCCTCCGGGCTCGGCCAGGTGGTGCCGACCGCGCTGGTGCTGCTGCCCATCGTGGTCGAGGGCCAGGTGCTGGGCGTCATGGAGCTGGCCTCGGTGACCCCGTTCACCCAGATCCACCGTGATTTCCTGGTCCAGCTGATGGAGACCATCGGCGTCAACGTCAACACCATCGTGGCCAACGCCCGAACCGACGAGCTGCTGACCGAGTCGCAGCGGCTCACCGCCGAACTGCAGGAACGCTCGGCGGAGTTGCAGTCCCAGCAGGAGGAACTCCAGCACTCCAACGCGGAACTGGAGGAGAAGGCCGCGCTGCTGGCCGCGCAGAACCGGGACATCGAGGCGAAGAACCTGCAGATCGAGCATGCCCGGCAGGAGCTGGAGGCACGCGCCCAGCAGTTGTCGCTGGCCTCGAAGTACAAGTCGGAGTTCCTGGCGAACATGAGCCATGAGCTGCGCACCCCCCTGAACAGCCTGCTGATCCTGGCCCAGTTGCTCGCCCAGAACCCCTCGCGCAATCTCAGCCCGAAGCAGGTCGAGTACGCGCAGATCATCCACTCGGCGGGCTCGGACCTGCTGCAGCTGATCAATGACATCCTCGATCTGTCCAAGGTCGAGGCCGGGAAGATGGACGTCAGCCCCGAGCGGGTGGAGCTGCGCCGGCTCGTCGAGTACGTCGAGGCCACGTTCCGGCCCATGACGACGCAGAAGAGCCTGGACTTCACGGTGACGACGGCCGCGGGCGCGCCGGCGGACCTGCTCACCGACGACTCCCGGCTGCGGCAGGTGCTGCGCAATCTGCTGTCCAACGCGGTGAAGTTCACCGAGCGCGGCGGGGTGGAGCTGCGGATCGAGCCCGCGCCGGACGACGAGGTGCCCGCCGGGGTGCTGCGGGGCGGGCCGGTGGTGGCCTTCCGGGTGCGGGACAGCGGTGTCGGCATCCCGGAGCAGCATCTGGAGTCGATCTTCGGCGCCTTCCAGCAGGCGGACGGCACGACGAGCCGCAAGTACGGCGGCACGGGACTCGGTCTGTCCATCACCCGGGAGATCGCGCATCTGCTCGGCGGCGCGGTCACGGTGGACAGCGTCGCGGGGCAGGGCAGTACGTTCACCCTGTTCCTGCCCGTCGCCCGGCCGGACTTCGAGGATCTGCTGCGGTCCACCCGGATCGCGGACCACGGTCCGGCCCAGGAGCCGGCGGACCCGTCGTCCCGGCACGTGCCCGCGATCGAGACGGGTACCGGATCCGGGCAGCGCCCGCGGCGGCTGCTGGTCGTCGAGGAGCGCCCCCGGGGCCTGCTGACCCTGGTCGCGGAGAGCGTGGTCCAGGACGTCACGCGGGGCGAAGGCACCTCCCGGCCGTCGGTCGACATCATCACGGCCGTCGGCGCCCAGGAGGCGGCCGGTGCGCTGGCCGCCGATCCGTGCCACTGCGTAGTGCTGGAGCTCGGCATGGAGACGGAGGCCGCCCGGTTCCTGGAGGCGCTGCGGGGCGACTCCGCCCTGGCGAGCGTGCCGGTGCTGGTGCACAGCGGGCACCGGGCCGACGCGGCGACGGAGGAGACCCTGCGCTCCCGTGCCGAGGGCACGGCGCTGGAGTTCCTGTCCAGCCTGGACGAGCTGCGCGAGCGCATCGCCCTGCACCTGTCAGCCGAGGAGCCCGGCGACGTGCTGTCACTGGTGCGCGGTGACGAGGCGCACCGGACGACCCCGCAGACGGTCGTGGACGGGTCGTTCTCCGGCCGGACGATCCTCGTCGTCGACGACGACGCGCGCAATCTCTTCGCGCTCAGCGGGATCCTGGAGCTGCACGGCTTCCGTGTCCTGCACGCGGAGAACGGTCGCACCGGCATCGAGAGACTCGTGAGCAACCCCGACGTGGCACTCGTGCTGATGGATGTGATGATGCCCGAGCTGGACGGCTACGCCGCCACGGCGGAGATCCGCGCGATGCCGCAGTACGCCGAGCTGCCCATCATCGCCGTCACCGCGAAGGCGATGCCCGGGGACCGTGAGAAGAGTCTGGCCTCGGGGGCCAGCGACTATGTCACCAAACCGGTCGACACCGAGGCCCTGATCGCCTGTGTCCGCCGCTGGCTGCCCGCATGATCCCCGCCGCAGGTCCCCGCAGCCGCCGAGGAGCGTGCGCACCGTGAGCATCAGGGAACATCCGGACGAACAGCACGAGCCCCGGCTCGGCCACGCCCCGGCGGGGCCCGCCGGGGTGTCCGCCGACTCGCCCGTGGGCAGGCTCGCCGCCACCGTGGACCGGCTCAGCCGTGAGGTGCGGGCCGCGCAGGCGGAGGCCGAGGGCCGGGCACTGATCGAACTCGCCAAGGGCATCCTCGTCGAACGCCTGGGGTGCGGTCCCGCGCAGGCCGACCGCCAGCTCTCCGAGCTGACCGAGCAGGCCGGAACCAACCGGCTGGAGTTCGCGGTCGAGGTCATCAACCAGGCCGCCCGGGACCGAATGTCCGAGGTGACGGACGCGTTCCTGGCCGCCACCCGGGCCGCCGAGGAGGCGGATTCCGAGCGCGCGGCCGTACGGCTGCGCGCGGCCGAGAGCGGGGCGCTGGCGGCGGACGACACCCAGGCCGTGGCCGCGTCCCTGCTCGAACAGGCGCTGCGCCCGCTGGGCGCGGTGGCCGTGGCGATCTGGGCGGCCGGCGCCGACGGGTCGCTCACCCTGGCGGGAAGCGCCGGGTTCTCCCCGGCCGAGGCGGAGCGCTGGCACTACGTACCGCCGGACGTGGCGACGGTCGCCCGGTGCGCCCTGGCGGAGCGCGACGGCCTGTGGATGGCGTCGACGGCCGACCGCGGCCTGCCCAGCGTCGGCCGGCACCACCATCCGGACGGGGGCAGGGCCGCCGTGCCCGCCGGCACCGGAGGGCGGGTGTACGGGGTGCTGGAGATCCTCTGGCCCACTCCGCTGCCCGAGCAGCCGCCGCAGATCGTGCGTCAGGTGGAGGCGCTGGCCGAGCTGTGCGCGCACACCCTGGAGACGTACACGCCACCGAGCGGCCCGGCCCGGCAGCCGCGGGTGCCGGGCGACGCGGCGGAGCTGATGGATCTGGCCGACGGGCTGTACGACCCGGCCCTCGTCCTGGTGCCGCACCTGGACGCCTCCGGGAACCTGGTCGACTTCCGCATCCAGCACGTCAACGGCCGCTTCCTGGACCCGGCCGGCCGGCCCCGTGCCATGGTCAGCGGCGTGCTGCTGCTGGAGGCGTATCCGATGGCCGCCGGGGAGAGCGAGCTGTTCCAGCGGATCGAGCGGGTGTACGCCACGGGTGAGCCGTTCCGGGCCCGGCGCATGAATCTCACCGCGCTGGTCGACCAGGTGCCGCTTGCGGCGGTCGCGGACATCAGCGTCAGCCGGCACGGCGACGCGATCCTGTTCATCTGGCGCATCGAGGACGAGACGGCACGGCTGGCGAGCCTGCTCCAGCACGCCCAGCGGCTGGGCCGGATCGGCGGTTTCGAGGAGAACCTGCTGACCGGGGAGATCACCTGGAACGATCAACTGTTCGACCTGTACGGGCGCTCACCGTCGACCCTTCCGGTGCCGCTGGAGGAGCTGCCCACGCACGCCCATCCGGACGACGCCGTCGCCATCGGCCGGTTCCTGCGCACCCTGCTGCACCAGCGGCGGCCGGCCTCGGTGGCATTCCGGCTGCAACGGCCCGACGGGGTGACCCGGCACATCCGGGTGGTCGCCGAACCGGTGCTGGACACCGACGGCCGGCTGCTGACCACCCGCGGCGCCTACCAGGACATCTCCTCCCAGCACTGGACGGAGGTGGCGCTGGCCGCCACCCGGGACCAGCTCGCGCACACCGAACAGCACGCCAGCGAGCGGGACCGGCTGGCGCTGCAGCTGCAGCGCGCCATCATGCCGCCCACGCAGGACCCGTTGCAGGTACCCGATCTGGACGTGGCCGTGCGCTACCGGCCGGCCGAGACCGAGCAGCTGGTGGGCGGCGACTGGTACGACGCCGTGGTGCTGCCGTCCCGGCTGGTGCTGCTGTGCGTGGGTGATGTGGCCGGCCACGGCATCGAGGCGGCGACGAGCATGGTCGTCCTGCGCAACGCGCTGCGCGGCCTCGCCGTCACCGGGGCGGGCCCCGGACAGCTGCTGGCGTGGCTGAACATCGTGACGCACCATCTGACGGGCGGCGTCACCGCCACCGCCGTCTGCGGCCTGTACGACCCGGCCTCGCGCACGCTGCGGTGGGCTCGGGCGGGTCATCTGCCGCCGGTGCTGGTGCGGGGTTCCGAGGCCGCGCCGCTGCCGCTGACCGGCGGGCTGCTGCTCGGTGCCGTGCCGGAGGCGTCGTACGAGGAGGCGGAGGTGCAGCTGGCCGCCGAGGACAATCTGCTGATGTACACGGACGGTCTGATCGAGCGCCGGGACTGTTCGGTGGAGGAATCCCTGTCGCACCTGCTGACCACCGCCGCCGCGTTTCCGGCCACGCTCGACCAGCGGCTCGACCGTCTGCTCACCTACAGCAGGTCGGACACGGACGACGACACCTGCATCGTGGGGATCCGCGTGGGATGAGCGACGTCGCCCGGACGGCGGGCGCGCGGAGGCATGAGGGGGCGATTCGGGGGTACGCGCGGCTGCGCGACGAAGAGCTTGATCACCTTGTTGGAGGTACTCGTGCACATTGCCCAGGACCCGTTGTCCGTTGAGGTGACCCTTCCACGTGAGGACGTGGCCCTTCTCACGGTGGAGGGGTACTTGGACGTCGACACGGCGACCGAGTTCCAGCACCACCTGGCCAACCAGCTCCATCACGGCCGCCGGCACTTTCTGCTCGATCTGTCGGCGGTCCCCTTCATGGACTCGTCCGGGATGAACATCATTCTGCGCGTGTACCAGGAGGCGAGGGAGCTGCCGGGGAGCGTGCACATCATCTCCCCCACCCCCGCCGTGCGCCGCATCCTGGACCTGACGGGGGTGAGCATCACCGTTCCGGTCTCGTCGAGCGTCGAGGAGGCGCTGGAGCGGGTGGACCGGCAGCCGGACACGCCCCCGGCCGAACCGGAATCCTGAGGACACCCCGCACCCTCCGGTGCCCCAGGCGGGCTCGGCGCGAGACGACGACGAGGAGAGGAATCAGGTGCCGCAGCACGAAACGGGCGGGACACCCGGAACACCGGCGCAGGAGGTCAGGGACTTCCTGTGGCGGCGCGGCGAGCAGATCGCCCAGCGGTGGGCGGACGAGCCCCTGTTCCGTACGGTGTTCACGGTCTCGCGCGAGGAAGCGGTGGAGGCCGGCAAGGCGGTGGTCGAGGCGCTCGCCCGGGTCGCCGACGCGCAGCGGGTCGAGGACCCGGACGCCGCGGGCTTCACCGGCGTGCGCGAGCAGCTGGCGCGGATGGGGGCGACGCGGTCCCGCGCGGGGTTGTCCGCCACCCAGGTGTCGGCCGAGCTGGCCGCGCTGCTGCCGCCGGTGGAGAACCTCCTGGTCTCCGATCTGGAGCAGGAGGAGCCCGAGCGGCTGCGGGAGTGCTCCACCGCGCTCAGCGTTCTGATGGGCACGCTGCGTCTGGTGGCCATGCAGACCGCACTGAGCGAGATACAGGCTCTCACCGACCGGCAGCGGCTCCAGCTGCTGGAGGTCGCGACTCCGGTGATCAAGCTCTGGGACGGCATCGTCGCGGTCCCGCTGATCGGGACGCTGGACAGCGCCCGCAGCCAGGTGGTGATGGAGACGCTGCTGGACGCGGTGGTCGAGCAGCACGCCCGGTTCGCGATCCTCGACATCACCGGTGTACCCACGGTCGACTCGCTGGTGGCCCAGCATCTGATGAAGACGGTCGCCGCGGCCCGGCTGATGGGCGCGGAGTGCGTGGTGTCGGGTATCCGTCCGGCGATCGCGCAGACCATCGTGCACCTGGGCCTGGACCTCGGCACGGTGAAGACCCGGGCGACCCTCGCCGACGCACTCGGTCACTGCCTGCACGAGCTGGGGGCGAACATCGTGCACGCGGCACCCGACGGTGCGGGCCGACGGTGAGCGAAGGGTTCTCCCGCCCGGTCGCGGGACATGTGCCGGTGCTCAGGCTCGGGGACGTGCTGCTGGTCACCCTGCAGGGAGACCTGCACGACAGCATGGCGGACCAGCTCCAGCAGGACCTTTCCGAGACCATCGTCCGCAGCGGGGTCACGGGGGTGGTCATCGACATCTCCGGTGTGGAGATGGTCGACTCCTTCCTTGGCAGGGTACTGGCCGAGATCGCGGCCCAGACCGAGCTGCTGGCCGCGCGGACCGTGGTGGCCGGCATGCGGCCCGCGGTCGCCATCACCCTGGTGGAACTGGGACTGACCCTGCCGGGGCTGCGGACCGCGCTCACCACCGAGGCGGCGATGGAACTGCTCGCGCAGCCCGTCGCGCCGCCGCGGGCCGGCGTCCGCGAGGAGCGCCCGTGACGCACACCGGCGCGGATGTGGAGGCCCGCCTGCCGATCCGGTCGGACATGGATCTGGTGTGGGTGCGTCAGCATGTGCGGCAGGCTGCCGCCAAGCTCGGCTTCTCACTGGTGGACCAGACGAAGCTGGTGACCGCCGCCAGCGAGCTGGCGCGCAACACCCTGGTGCACGGCGGGGGCGGCCGGATGGAGGTGTCGCACGTCACCGCGGGCGGGACCGACGGGCTGCGGCTCGCCTTCAGCGACTCGGGACCGGGCATCCCCGATCTCGACCGGGCGCTCAGCGACGGCTACACCTCCGGCGGCGGGCTGGGAATGGGACTGGGCGGCGCCCGGCGTCTGGTGCACGACTTCGCGGTGGAGACCGTCCCCGGGTCCGGGACCACGGTACGGGTGACCTCGTGGGTGTCCCGGCCGCCGCGGCCGCGCGAGGGCGTCTGATGCCGCGCGTGTGGGACGTACCGGTGCAGGACCCGACCCGGGTGCGTGACGTACGGGTCGCGGCGGAGGAGGCCGCGGCCCTGGCGGGGCTGGACGAGCAGCGCACCGCCGCCGTCTCCCTGGTGGCCACCGAGCTGGCCACCAATCTGCTGAAGTACGCGCAGGCGGGCAGGGTGCTGATCGATGCCGTGGACCCGCCGCTGGCACGGGAGGGCCGACCGGGCCGGGCCGTGCAGATCGTCGCGGTCGACCACGGGCCGGGCATCGCCGATCCCGCCGGTGCGCAGCGGGACGGGTTCTCCTCGGGCGGTTCGCTCGGAGCGGGCCTCGGCACGTGCCGCCGTCTCGCCGACGACTTCGGCCTGCACAGCGTGCCCGGCCGGGGAACCGTGGCGATGGCCCGCGTCGGCCCCGCCGCCGGCCGTCCGGACCGCGGCGGGGAGTCTTCCGGCGACCTCGGGGTGCGTGCCGGCGGCGTGAACGTCCCGTTCGCCGGCGCGGACTTCTCGGGGGACGCCTGGGCCTGGGTCAGGTCCGGCGACCGTACGACGCTGATGCTCGCCGACGGGCTGGGGCACGGGAGCGAGGCGGCCCGTGCGTCGACCGCCGCTGTCGAGGAGCTGCGCCGCTGGGCCCGGCTGCCGCCCGCCGAGGCGCTGCGCAAACTCCACACGGCCCTGGCCGGTACGCGGGGTGCGGCCGTCGCCGTGGCCCAGCTGGACACCTGGACGGGCCGGCTGCGCTTCGCGGGGATCGGCAATGTGTCGGCCCGGTTGCGGGAGGGCGACCGCTGGCGGTCCCTGCTGTCCCGTCCCGGCATCGTGGGGGTGCACCGGCCGCACACGGTGCGTGAGGACGAGTTCCCCTGGACGGCCGGGAGCCTGCTGATCCTGCACACGGACGGTCTGCCCGGCCGCTGGACGCCGCCCCCGGACACCGGACGGCCGCCGGCCGACCCGGCCGTGACGGCCGCCGTGACCGTCCGGGACGCCGGCAGTTCCGCGCGCCCGGTGCGCGACGACACCGCCGTGGCCGTACTGGCCCCCGTCCCCTCGGAGCGCCCATGACGCGCACCTGGCGGATCTGCGATGTCACGGACGCCGGGCGGGCCCGTGCCGCCGTGGCCCGGCTGGCCACGGCCTACGGGGTGACCACCGTGGAACGCGCCCGGCTCACCGCGGCGCTCGGCGGCCACCTACGGCAGTGCCTCACCCGGGGCGGCACCTGGGTGCTCACCCTGGAGGAACCGTCCCCCGCCGGAACGGCGGACCTGCGCGCCGTGGTGACCCCGGCCCCCGGAGCCGGCACGGCCGGCGGCGCCCCGTGGACGGTGACCGTCCGCTGCCCCGAGCCGGGCCGGGTCGTCGGCGAGGACAGCGTGACGGAGGATCCGGACGGTCTGTCCGGGGCGCTCCTGGGCGCCGACGAGGACACGGCCACGGTGCTGGAGCGGCTCGCCGAGCAGGAGGCGCTGGTCGCCTTCCACCGGGAGGAGCTGCACCAGACCAATCAGGGTGTCGTGGCGCTGCACGCCGAGCTGGACGCGGCGGGCCGGGCACAGCAGGAGGCGTTCGCCGCCGAGCGCAGGGCCCGCGAGGAGGCGGAGAACGCGCGGCGCCGGCTGACCTTTCTGGCGGACGCGAGCGCCGCGCTGAACGCCTCGCTGGACCTCGACGAGATCGTGCGCCGGCTGCCGGAGCTGCTCGTGCCGCGGTACGCCGGCGGAGCCGACGTATGGGTGTTCGACCACGAGGACGGCCGGCACCGGCCGACCACCCATTCGGGTGCGGCGGTCCTCGCGGCCCGCACCGGGCGCCCGCAGTACGCCGCCGGGCATCCCGGGGGCCTGCCCGGCGTGGACGACCGGCCGCCGTCGGCCCTGGATCCCGAGCGGCCCCTGCTGTGCGTCCCGCTGACGGCGCGCCGTACGCCCCTGGGTGTGCTGACCCTGTCACCGCCCGGTGAGCGCTGGGACCCGGACGACGCCGTGATGCTGATCGAACTGGCCCGGCGGGCCGGGATCGCCCTGGACAACGCCCGCCGGTTCGAGCACAACCGGGACATCGCCGAGACGCTGCAGCGCGCGCTGCTGACGGAGCTGCCGGCCACGCCGGGACTGAGTCTGGCGGCGCGCTATCTGCCGGCCACGCACGGACTGAACATCGGCGGCGACTGGTACGACGCGTTCCGGCAACGGGACGGCAGTCTGATCACCGTCGTCGGCGATGTCACCGGGCACGGTCTGCACGCGGCGGTGATGATGAGCCAACTGCGCACCGCGCTGCGTGCCTACGCCGTCGACGGCGGAGGGCCCGGCCGGCTGCTGACCCGGCTGCACGGCTATCTGCGCCATCTCCAGCCGGATCTGTTCGCCACCGCGGTCATCGCGCGTTTCCATCCGGACGAGCAGACGCTGACGTGGGCCGCGGCGGGTCACCCGCCGCCGATGCTGCGGCTGCCCGACGGGCGGGTGCGGGTGCTGGACGCCAAGCCGGGCGCGATGCTCGGCATTCCGCTGCACCAGGACATCACCGATCACACCGAGCGGCTGGCGCCCGGTTCGACGCTCGCGCTCTACACGGACGGGCTGGTCGAGCGGCGGGCCCAGGGCATCGACCCGGGCATCGAACGGCTCGCCGCGGCCCTCGGGGCGTACGGGTCCGCCGCGCTCGACGCGCACCTGGAGAAGTCGGCGGACCGGATACTCGATCCGCTGCTGAGCGACTCCGAACGCGACGACGACGTGTGTCTGCTGCTGTGCCATCTGCACGGCTGACACCGGGGCGACGGGTGCGTCCGCCGCGGCCTCCCGGTGCGTCACCTCGTCAGTGAGGGCATCGTGGTGCTGAACAGGGGCACGCGTCAGGCATCGACGCCCGAGGCGGACCGCCTGGAGCCGCAGGAAGGGATGGAGACCGTGACACGACCCAGAATCCTTGTGGTGGGCGCGGGTTTCGCCGGCGTGGAGTGCGTACGACGGCTGGAGCGCAGGCTCGGCCCGAACGAGGCCGACCTCACGCTGGTGACACCGTTCTCGTACCAGCTCTATCTGCCGCTGCTGCCCCAGGTGGCCTCGGGTGTGCTGACCCCGCAGTCGGTCGCCCTCTCCCTGCGGCGCAGTGAGAGGTACCGCACCCGGATCATCCCGGGCGGAGCCATCGGCGTGGACCTGCGGTCCAAGGTCTGTGTGATCCGCATCCTCAACGGCGAGATCGTCGACGAGCCGTACGACTACATCGTGCTGGCTCCCGGCAGTGTGACCCGCACCTTCGACATCCCCGGGCTGACGGACCACGCCTTCGGGTTGAAGTCGCTCGCCGAGGCCGCCTACCTGCGGGATCACGTGATCTCCCAGCTCGATCTGGCCGACGCGTCCCATGATCCGGTGGAGCGGGCCTCGCGGCTGCAGTTCGTGGTGGTCGGCGGCGGTTACGCGGGCACCGAGACCGCGGCCTGCCTCCAGCGGCTGACGCACGCCGCCGTCAGGCGCTATCCCCGGCTGGACCCCGGCCTGATCAAGTGGCATCTGATCGACATCGCGCCGAAGCTCATGCCGGAACTGGGCGAGAAGCTGGGGCGCAGCGCGCACGAGATCCTGACCCGGCGCGGCATCGAGATCTCGCTGGGGGTGTCCATCGCCAAGGCGAGCGCCGAGGAGGTCACCTTCACCGACGGCCGGGCGGTGCCCACCCGCACGCTGATCTGGACCGCGGGAGTGGTCGCCAGTCCGCTCATCGCCACGCTCGGCGCGGAGACCGTCCGCGGGCGGCTCGCGGTGAACGCGGACATGTGCCTGCCGGGGCACGACGGGGTGTTCGCGCTCGGCGACTCCGCCGCGGTGCCCGATGTGGCCAAGGGCGACGGCGCCGTGTGCCCGCCGACCGCGCAGCACGCGCTGCGGCAAGGCAGGCACGTCGCCGACAACGTCATCGCGACCCTGCGGGGCCGGCCGACGCGGCCGTACGTCCACAAGGACCTCGGGCTGGTGGTGGACCTCGGCGGCACCGACGCGGTGTCCAAGCCGTTCGGCTACGAACTGCACGGACTGCCGGCCCAGGTGGTGGCCCGCGGCTACCACTGGTCGGCGCTGCGCACCAACGTCGCCAAGACCCGGGTGCTGACCAACTGGCTGCTCAACGCGGTGGCCGGGGACGACTTCGTCCGCACCGGGTTCCAGACCCACCGGCCCGGCAGTCTGCGGGACTTCGAGTACCTCGACGCCTATCTGACGCCGGCGCAGGTGCGGACGCACGTCGAGGAAGCGGGCCGGGCGGCTCGGTGACCGGCCGGGCCGGGGCCTGTCGTCCGGATCGGGCCGCAGGGCATGAGCGGCTCCTGACCGGCACCGTGAGCGGGGTCCGGTGCGTGCGGCCGAGGTCTGCGACACGCGGGGGTCCTCCCGCTCGGGCGGAGCCGGGAGTGGAGGAGCCGGGAGTGGGGGAGCCGGCGACCGACGACGACGCGGCGCGCGTGCGGGCCGGGGGACCCCGCGTCCGCGGCGTGATCCGCGGGACAGGCCCCAGGGGCGGCTCGCACCGTGCGGCGCCGGGATCCGGACCCGTGACGGCACCCGTGACGACACCGGTGACGACGGGAAAGAGTGCGGCGGAGTGAAGGCGGCGGGACGGTCCGGACGGACACGGCTGCGGGACCGTCTGGCGGCGTCCGACCCCGGTCTGCTGCGGCTGACGGCCGCACTGCGGACGGTCGGAGCCATCGCGCTGACGCTCGCCGTGCTCGCCCTGCTCGGGTTCGGCGTCACCCGGCTGGTGACCGGGGCCATGACGGCGATGGTCGCCACCTTCGCCATCCGGGAGCGGCAGCGCGGCGCCCAGGCGGTCACGCTGGCCCTCGGACTGGTGGTCGCGCTGGTGTCCGTGTCGCTGGGCGCGGTGCTCGGCGAGTGGACGGTCGTCGGGGACGCCTTCTTCGTCGTCCTGATCTTCTGCGCGGTCTACGGCCGCCGGTTCGGGGACCGCGGGACCGGGCTCGGCCTGATCGGCTTCCAGGTCTACTTCGTGTCCCTGTTCGTCGGCGCCTCCGCCGATGAGCTGCCGGGGCTGTGGGCGGCCATGACGGTCGCGTTCGCGAGCAGCGCGCTGATGCGGTTCGCCGTGGTCCCGGTGACTCCCGCCGGTCTGCTCCAGCGGCTGCGTCAGGCCTTCCGGGCCCGGCTGGCGCGGTTGGTCTCCGCGCAGCTGGCGCTGCTCGACGCGGGGCCGGACGAGATCGACAAGGCGCTGGAGGAGGTGCGGGAGGGCAACGCCCGGCTGCACGAGACGGCCCTGATGATCCAGACCCGGCTGGAGGAGGGGACGCCCGACGAGTCGGCGGCGCGGCTGCTGCAGCGCCGGATCGCCGACGCCGAGATCGCCGCCGAGCGGCTGGGGCTGCTGCTGCTGTCGGCCCGCAGTGCCGAACGGGCGGACACCTTGACCCTGCATCTGCCCGGCGCGCCCGCCCCGGAGGTCGCCCGGCTGCCCGGACCGGACGAGGCCACCGACCGGTTGCGCCGGGACCTGCTCGCACTGCGCGCGCTCGTGCTGCGGACGGGGCCGGCCGGGACGGGCCTGGCCCAGGTGCGCAACCGGCTGCTCGCCTACCGGGACGGGGAGAACCTGCCGCCCGCGGCACCGGTCGTGCAGGACGTGTTCCGCGCCGTCGGGGAGAGCGCCCGCGCCGTCATGGGGCTGCGCGTCGCCCTGGACGGGCCCCAGGACGAGTCGGACGACAGCCCGGCGACGGCCAGGTCCCGGGAGGAACTGGACGCCGAGGACGCCGCCATCGACGCCGGCGAGGAGCCGGAACCGGAGGTCGCGCACACGGGGCTGCGACGGCCCACCACGCGGGCCGCCGTTCAGGTGGCCGTGGGCTCCACGCTGGCCATCATCGGTGGTGAGCTGCTGTCCACAGATCGCTGGTACTGGGCGGTGCTGACCTGCTGGATCGTCTTCATCAACACGGCCTCGACCGGCGAGATCCTGGTGAAGGGCTACCGGCGGCTGCTGGGCACGGTGTTCGGGGTGGTCGCGGGGATCGCGCTGGCGGCCGTGGTGGGCCGGCACACCGTGGCGGCGTTCCTGCTGGTGCTGGTGCTGATCTTCCTGATGTTCTACACGGCGCCGCTGTCCTACACACTGATGTCGTTCTTCGTGACCGCGATGCTGGGGCTGCTGTACACGCTGCTGCACACCTACAGCTGGGAGGTGCTGATACTGCGCCTGGAGGAGACGGCTCTGGGCGCAGCGTGCGGGGTGGCCGCGGCGGCGCTGGTGCTGCCGGTGCGCACCGACCGGCGCACCAACGAGTTGCTGGTCACCGTGCTGGAGCGGCTCGGTGAGGTCACCGATGCCGCGGTCGTGCAGCTCAGTGGCGGGCCCGCCGAGGACCTCCTGGACAGGGCGCGGGAGCTGGACCAGGCACTGGGCGACCTGCGCGGCGCCACCCAGCCGCTGACCCATCCGGTCACCCCGCTGCGGGCCAGGCGTACCAACGCGCGCTACGTGGTGGCGCTGCTGGAGACCTGCGCGTACCACGCGCGTTCGCTGGCGGCGACCGCCGAGTTGCTGCCGACCCATCCCTCGATCGCCGCGGATCCCCGGCTCCGGGGAGCGGCGGGGCGCACGGTGCGCAACATCGGCACGATCACGGCCCGGGTCGCGGAGGAGGACGTCTCCGCGCCGGTCGAGACGGGGCCGAGCATCGCCTCCCTGCTGGGCGACGAGGGCACGGCTCGCTACGGCCGCGTCACCGGCCGGGTCCTGCGCCATCTGGAACGCCTGGACGAGGCCGTGGTGGGCCTCGCCCGCCCTCTGAACGTACGGATCTCGACCTCCGACCGCTGACCCTCACCCCGGCGGCCCCTGCACCACGCCGGGACCTGGTGCACCGCACGGCATCCCCCGGCCGGGATCCGGAGCACCCGCTCCGCCGACCGGGCCTCGTGCGGGCCCACCAGCTCTGCCTGCGCCGGGGTCGCGTCCCGCGAGGTGCCGCGAGGTGGTGTAAGCGATCACGCGCTTCGCCCTCCGGTACCCGGCTCGCGATGATCTCCACAGCGGCGCGGCACGCGAAGTGGCCCGGTCAGGCGCCGGGAGTGCCCCAGCCGGTCGACGTACCCGGCGTGACCTGCGAGTCCGGTCCGTTGATCGGCTACACCACCCAGCGGCACCCGGCGGGACGCCATCGGCGCCGGACGGCGGCGCGGACCGGGCGCGCCGGGCCCGGCGAAGCCGCCCTGCCGGCAGGACACCCGCGGCCCCGGGCCGGGGCACGGCGTCCCGTCGGCGCCGGCCGGCGACCGTGACCGGTTCACCGAGGGTGGTGTCGGGGTCAGAAATCCGTGGGGAGGCCACTCGCCTCCGCTATGCCCCGCAGCTCCTCGTTCTGGCGGTGGCGGTCCCTGATGAAGTCGGCGATCTCGCCCAGCCGGGACGGGTCGGCGGCGGTCGCCGCGTCGGTGACCACCCTGACCGGTCCGGTCTCGTCGACGTCCAGCTCGACCACCTCGTTGTCCAGGCGGCCGGTGACGGCGGTCGCGATGACGAGAGCGGCCTCGTCGCGCACCTCCTGGGGCAGTTCGTCGTCCCCGCTCTCCAGCGCCAGGTCCAGGCCGGACAGCCGGTGCTCGTCGATCGCCTCGAGGACGGGCTCCACCACGCGGAGCAGAAGCCGGTAGTCCTCGGTGTCCATCCGGACGCGCAGCAGGTCGAGGTAGACGTCCACGGGCCGGCCTTCCGGGCCAATCTCGGATTCGCTCATCCGCTACGGGTTCCCCGCACCGGGAGAGTCATACGGCGGCCGGCCGGGCGGCGGTCCGGGACCCGTCGGGTCCGGCGGCCGCCAGCCAGCGGTGTGCGGTGGTGAGGGCCTGTCGTACGTCCCGGGTGCCGGTCGACACGCACAGGGTGTACGCCAGGTCACCGGTCCGCGGGTCCGCTTCGCCGGTTCCGGTGGCCGTCAGGGCCTCGTACTCCTCGACGAGGCGGCGCAGCACGGCGGGGTGAGGCTTCAGCATGTGTCTCGTCCCTCTCGCGTTCCTGTCCGGGCGGGCGCCGTTCACGCCGTCGCCGAGTGTCCGCCGCCGCCGTGTGTCGTCTGCCGCTGTCCCATCGCGTCGGCGCGCACCCGGGCGCAGCTGCGGCTGATGAGACGGGAGACGTGCATCTGGGAGATTCCCAGCCGGTCGGCGATCCGGCTCTGGGTCATGTCCTCGAAGAAGCGCATGTAGAGGATGGCGCGCTCGCGTTCCGGGAGCCGGCGCAGGCCTTCCTTGGCGGACTCGCGGTCGACGACGACGTCGTACGAGGCGTCCGCGGTACCGAGGGTGTCGGCGAGGCTGTAGCCGTCGTCGTCGGACGACAGCTCGGCGTCCAGCGACAGGGTGCTGAAGCTCTCCAGCGCCTCCATCCCCGCGGCGACCTCGTCCTCGGTCAGTCCGGTGTGCGCGGCGACGGCCGCCGCGGACGGCTCGGGGCTGCCGGGGCTCTGGGTGAGTTCGCGCCGTGCCACCCGCACCTTGTTGCGCAGTTCCTGCACCCGGCGGGGCACGCGCAGCGCCCACATCCGGTCGCGGAAGTGCCGCTTGACCTCGCCGGTGATGGTGGGGACGGCATAGCTCTCGAAGGCCCCGCGGCTCGGGTCGAACCGGTCGATGGCCTTGACCAGTCCGAGGGCGGCGACCTGGCGCAGGTCCTCGATGGACTCACCGCGGTCGCGGAAACGGCCGGCGATGCGGTGGGCCATGGGCAGCCACGCGGTGACGAGCTCGTCGCGGACCGCGTCCCGCTCGGGTCCGTCCTCCAGCGAGTACAGCCGGTCGAACAGGGCGGCGGTGTCGGGCGCGTCGTCGTGCCGCCGGCGGGGCGGGGCGGTCGTCGTGTCGGCGGGGCCGGGACGGTGGGCGGACGTGTCTATGAGCATACGGTTTCGCTCCCGAACGGTGGTTGCAGAGGGGGGTACCGCGGGAGGATCGCCGCCAGGACACCCGGAGGGTCCTCAGCGGCCGTGATCTCCCGCCGGCGCGCCTCCGGTCCGAAGCACGAACCTCCGATTGCCCCCACCCCGGTAGAACAAACTCCGCTTTCGCCGCGGAATCCGCCCGGGTCTCACACCAGGGGAACGACGGCGGTGATGCACTTGCCGCCGGCGGGCAGATCGGACACCCGGACGTCGCGGGACAGCCGGCACACGATGGGCCAGCCGTGACCGCCGGGGCGGCGGCGTCCCCGCTGGTCGGTATGCGGCACGGCGACGGGCAGTTCGTCGCTGCGGTCGCTCACCGACAGCCGCACCCCGGGACCGCTGACATCGACCCGGAAGTCGGTCACTCCCCCACCGTGCAGGATCGCGTTGGTGGTGAGTTCGGACGCGACGAGCAGGGCGTCCGCCAGCGCCTCGGTGTCACAGGCGGTGTGGGTGGCGCGGCAGCGCTCGGACACCGCCCTCGTGACGGCCTCGCGCACCTCGGCCGGGCGGGCCGGCACCGCCCGGTGCGGACCGGGCGCCCGGGAAAGGGGTTCGGTCGTGTACTCCTCACGCATACTGCGGCTCCCTGCGGTCGGTCCCTGTCGGTGGTCGGCGCATGCCTCGGACTTCCCTTTTCGGCTCACCTGTCCCGTTACCGGCAAACCTCCCGGCCGCTTTCCCGTCCGCTGTCATCCGGACGCCGTACGCGGGTATGTGGTCCGTATGACCGATGTGGTGGACTCGGACGAACTGCTGCGGCGCATCCAGCGGGCAAGGGCGTGCGCGGCGCAGCAGGAGCGGGCCTGGCGCGCCCGGAGCGCGGAGCTGGGGCGGGACAGTACAGGCGATCCGGCCGCCGCGCGCGACGCCGAGGTACGCGGGGTGGCCTACGGGGTGGTGGTGCGGGTACTGGACGAGATCCTGACGCCGGGCAGACACGCGGCGCAGAGCTGAACGGCCGCCGCGTGGATTGCCGCAGTCCGCCCCGGGAACCCGGGGCCCATGACGGTCGATCACAGCCGGGCACCGGTTCTGGAAGCGCTGGAGGACTACCACCGCAAGGGGCGGCTGAGCTTCACCCCGCCGGGCCACAAGCAGGCCCGCGGAGCCGATCCCGCGGTGCGTGAGGTACTCGGGGACGCGGTGTTCCTGGGCGACGTACTGGCGACGGGCGGTCTGGACGACCGGCTCACCCGGGGCCGGGTGCTGCGGGGGGCCGAGGAGCTGATGGCCGACTCGGTCCATGCCGAGCACACGTTCTTCAGTACGTGCGGAAGTTCCCTGTCGGTCAAGGCGGCGATGCTGTCGGTCGCGGGCCCGCACGAGAAGCTGCTGATCGGGCGGGACGCCCACAAGTCGGTGGTGTCGGGGCTGATCCTGTCCGGGATCGAGCCGGTGTGGGTGGAGCCGCGGTGGGACGCCGGCCGGCGCATCGCACACCCGCCGTCGGCCGTCGACTTCGACCGGGCCTTCGAGGCCCATCCGGACGCCCGCGGCGCGCTGGTGACCAGCCCGACCCCGTACGGCGCCACCGCGGCGCTGCGGGCGATCGCCGACGTGTGCCACCGGCGGTCGCGTCCGCTGGTCGTGGACGAGGCCTGGGGCGCGCATCTGCCGTTCCATCCTGATCTGCCCACCTGGGCGATGGACGCGGGCGCCGACATCTGTGTGACCAGCATCCACAAGATGGGCAGCGGTCTGGAGCAGGGCTCCGTGTTCCACCTGCGGGGCGATCTGGTGCCGTCGGCACTGCTGGGCATGCGGGCCGATCTGCTGGGGACCACCAGCCCGTCGGTGCTGATCTTCGCCGGGCTGGACGGCTGGCGGCGGCAGATGGCCCTGCACGGCAAGGAGCTGATGGGGTCGGCGCTGGAGCTCGCCGGCGAGGTCCGGGCGGCGATCGGGGAGATCGACGGGATGCGTGTCGAGGACCGGGACGACTTCTGCGGCCCCGAGCTGGCGGACGACTTCGACCCGTTGCCGGGTGTCATCGATCTCGACGGTCTCGGCATCACGGGCTATCAGGCGGCGGACTGGCTGCGCGAGCACCGGAGCATCGACGCCCATCTGGTCGACCACCGGCGGATCGGGGCGCAGATCACCCACGGCGACGACCGGGAGACGACCGGGGAGCTGGTGTCGGCGCTGCGGGACCTCGGCCGGGCGGCGCGCAGCCTGCCGAAGGCGCCGCGGGTGGAGGTGCCGGTGCCGGGCGAACTGCGGATGGAGCAGGCGCTGCTGCCGCGGGACGCGTTCTTCGGTCCGGTCGAGGACGTGCCGGTGTCGCGGGCCGCCGGGCGGGTCTCGGCCGAGATGATCACTCCGTACCCGCCCGGGATTCCCGCCGTCCTGCCGGGCGAACGGCTCACCGCGCCGGTTCTCCGGTATCTGCGTACGGGACTGGACGCGGGCATGTATCTGCCCGATCCCTCGGATCCGGCGCTGGAGACGGTCCGTGTGGTGGACGAGCAGGCCGCGTGAGGCCGGAGTGAAAGAGGTCACGCGACCTGATGGCCGAATCCTTCGACAAATGGTTTATCGTTCATCCATACGTGGTGGCGGGGTCGACACACCGTCCTCCGGACACCACCGCTTACGGCCCTGGCTGGCTTCCCCCGTCCAGCCAGGGCTTTTTCATGCCCGGCCGCGCAAGCTCAGGCCCGTCGAGGTGCCCCGGACAGCGGCAGCGGCTGAAATGAACGTAGGGAAAGCACCGGAACCGATTGCCCGGCGAGGAGCCCCGCGCCATGACCAAAGCGATCAAACTCCTGACGGCCCTCCCCCCTCCGCAGCGCGAACGTCTGATGGCACTCGCTCGGGAGGTGTCCTTCCCGGAGGACACCCGGATCTTCGAATCGGGAGGCACCGCCGACCGCTTCTGGGTGATCCGCTCCGGCGCAGTCTCGCTGGATCAGCCGGTGAACGCGCTGCGCCCGGTGACGGTCGCCAGTCTCGGCTCGGGAGATCTGCTCGGCTGGTCCTGGCTCTTCCCGCCGCACGAGTGGGACTTCGGCGCCGTGGCCTTCAGCCCGGTGCGCGCCTACGAGTTCGACGCGGGGGAGGTGCTGCGGCTGTGCGAGGAGGATCCGCAGCTCGGGCTGACGCTGGTGCGCAAGGTCGCCGAAATCCTCGCCCATCGGCTGGAGGCGACCCGCGGCAAGCTGATGGAGCAGTACGCGGTGCAGCGGCGCGGCGGGCCGGTCTGAGCGCGGGCCGTGCGGATCGCACCGGGGACGCGGGGCGGGCACGCGGCGGCCCCGCCGCATGCCCGCGGCTCCCCGGCGGAGCTCGCGGCGCCGGCCCCGGGCGGACAAACCGGTGATGTGGATCTGCCGCGGGACGGCGGCGGCGGGCCGGCCGCTGTGACGACGGTGGAGGACCGCAGTCGGCGGCAGGCGGGGCGGCGTGGCCGGCGGGTGTCCATCGCCCACGGTCGCGGCACGGGCGGCGCCGCGCGCTCAGGCTCCCGCGACGAGTGAGACGCCCAGGACGATCATGGTCGTGGCGACCAGTGCGTCCAGGACGCGCCAGGCGGCGGGGCGGGCCAGGAAACGGCTCAGCAGGCGGGCGCCGAAGCCGAGCGCCGTGAACCAGCAGAGGCTCGCCGCCACGGCGCCGAGGCCGAAGGTCCAGCGCAGCGGGCCGTGACCGGCCGCCACCGAGCCCAGCAGGAACACCGTGTCGAGATAGACGTGCGGGTTGAGCCAGGTCATCGCGAGGCAGGTCAGCACGGCCCGGCGGCGCGAGCCCGCGACCTCGCCCGCCGTCCGCAGTCCGGTGGTGGCCGGGCGGACCACCCGGCGGGCCGCCAGAGCACCGTAGCCGAGCAGGAACGCGCCCCCGATCCAGCCGACCGCCGTCAGCACGCCCGGCCATGTCACCACCACCGCGCCGACTCCGCCGACACCCAGGGCGATGAGCGCCGCGTCGGACAGGGCGCAGATGCCCACGACGGCGAGCACGGCGTCGCGCCGGATGCCCTGGCGCAGCACGAAGGCGTTCTGGGCGCCGATGGCGACGATGAGGGAGAGGCCGGTGCCGAATCCGGCGGCGGCGGTGGTCAGGGCGCTGGTCATGCCGGGGACGCTACGGGCCAGGTGGCGATGCAGTACAGCTAATGATTCTTACGTACCCTTAGTTCTCGTGATGACGGACCTTCCCCTGGACCAGGTGCGGACCCTGCTCGCGGTGGTGGACGAGGGGACCTTCGACGCGGCGGCGGCCGCGCTGCATGTGACCCCGTCGGCGGTGAGCCAGCGGGTGAAGGCGCTGGAGCAGCGCACCGGCCGGGTCCTCCTGCTGCGCACCAAGCCGGTACGGCCGACCGAGTCGGGCGAGGTGCTGGTGCGGCTGGCCCGCCAGGTGGCCCGGCTGGAACAGGACGCGTACGGCGAACTGGGGCTGAGCGGTGCCGGGGAGCCGACCCGGGTGTCGGTGGCGGTGAACGCGGACTCGCTGGCCACCTGGTTCCTGGGGGCGCTCACCCGGCTGCCCTCCCGGGCGGGGCTCTGCTTCGAACTGCGCCGGGAGGACGAGGCGCACACGGCCGCCCTGCTGCGTGAGGGGACGGTGATGGCCGCGGTGACCTCGTCACCGGATCCGGTGCCGGGCTGTTCCGTGCGGCACCTGGGCAGCATGCGCTATCTCCCCGTCGCGCACCCGGAGTTCGCCGCGGAACATCTGGCGGGGCCGCTGCGTGAGGCGCTGCCCGGGGCGCCGGTGGTGGTGTTCGACCGGCGGGACGACTTCCAGGACGGCTTCGTACGCCGGCTCACCCGTGGCCGTGCCGAGGCGAGCGCGCGACGCCACCACGTACCGACGTCGGAGGGCTTCGCCGCGGCGGTCGCCGCCGGTCTGGGCTGGGGCATGGTCCCCGAGGTCCAGGCGGAACCGCTGCTGCGCGCCGGTCGCCTGACGGTGTTCGCCCCCGACCGCGCGGTCGACGCTCCCCTGTACTGGCAGCAGTGGAAGCTGGACTCCCCCGCCCTGGCAGCGGTGACCGACGCGGTCACCGAAGCGGCGGCGGAGGCGCTGCGCCGCCAGGGCCCGTCCGGCGGCTGACGCAGGAGACGCGGGAGACGCGGGGTCCGGCACACTCCCCCGCACGGTCCGAAGGACGTGGGAGGCGCCCCCGGCGGCGTGCGTCTACGACCCCGCCAGGCTCCTCTCGGCACTGGTCAGGAGCATGTCCAGGGCCGTCGGGTAGGCACTGGTGACCATGCGGGTGGCCAGGAGCGGGGCGGCCTCGGCGAGACGGGGATGGGTGGCCGCGGGAAGGCGGGCGTAGGTCGAGCGCCACATGTCCTCGTCGGCCCTCCGCGCGGCGCTGGGCAGCGTCAGCGACGCGGCGTCGAGGGCGGCGAAGGCCAGCGTGGTGTCGATGAAGGCGTGGTAGACGCGCACCGCCTCCGGCAGGGGGAAGCCCGCGGTGCGCAGCACGTCCAGCACCGCCTCGTCGGCCGCGAGTTCGCATCCGCGGCCGGAGACCCGGCCGGCCGTGAGGACCGCCGCCTGCGGATGCGAGAGATAGGCGGTGTGGATGCGCAGCCCGATGGCCCGCAGGTCGTCCTGCCACGGTCCGGCCGGGCGCCACCCGTGCATCGCCTGGCCGATCAACGCGTCACCGATGGCGAGGGTCAGCGCGTCCATGCCGCGGAAGTACCGGTAGAGGGTGCTCGGGTCGCAGTCCAGGGCGAGACCCAGCCGACGGGCGGTCAGGCCCGCACTGCCGTGTTCGCGCAGCAGCCGCAGCGCGGCCTCGACGATGAGCGTCTCGGACAGTACGCGTCCGCTCCTGGTGGGCCTGCGGCGGCGCCGCCGCTCCTCGGGGACCACACGTTTCGGCATGCCCTCTCCCGCTCCGCTCTTATGCCAACACCATTGACCTTACGTCGGCGCACGGCGTTGTATCCCGTCAGGGGCCCCGTACGCATCCGAGATCCATGACATCCATTGAGGAAAGAAGAGGGAGTGCGCCGTCATGCGTGTACTGCTGGTGGGAGCGGGCGGAGTGGGTACCGCCATCACCCGGATCGCGGCCCGGCGGCCGTTCTTCGACCGGATGGTCGTGGCCGACTACGACCCGGCCCGGGCCGAGGCGGCGGTCACGGCCCTCGGTGCGGACGGCGACCGGTTCCGGGCCGAGCGCGTGGACGCCGGCGACGAGGACCAGGTGACGGCGCTGCTCGGACGGCACGGCTGCGACGTCCTGCTCAACGCCACCGACCCCCGGTTCGTGATGCCGCTCTTCCGTGCCGCGCGGAACACCGGTGTCACGTATGTCGACATGGCGATGTCCCTGTCCCGGCCGCACGCCGAACGGCCGTACGAGGAGTGCGGGATCAAGCTCGGCGACGAGCAGTTCGCGCGGGCCGCCGAGTGGGCGGAGGCCGGGGCGCTGGCCCTGGTCGGCATGGGCGTGGAGCCCGGCCTGTCGGACGTCTTCGCCCGGTACGCCGCCGACGAACTCTTCGACGAGATCGAGGAGATCGGCGTGCGTGACGGCGCGAACCTCACCGTGGACGGCTATGACTTCGCGCCCTCCTTCAGCATCTGGACCACCATCGAGGAATGCCTCAACCCGCCGGTCGTCTACGAGAAGGGCCGCGGCTGGTTCACCACCGAACCCTTCAGCGAGCCCGAGGTGTTCGACTTCCCCGAGGGCATCGGACCGGTGGAGTGCGTGAACGTCGAGCACGAGGAGGTGCTGCTCGTCCCGCGCTGGGTCGACGCCCGCCGGGTCACCTTCAAGTACGGTCTGGGCCGCGAGTTCGTCGACACCCTCAGGACGCTGCACCTGCTGGGTCTCGACCGCACCGAACCGGTGACCGTGCCGGGTCCCGACGGGCCGGTGAGGGTCTCCCCCCGGGACGTCGTCGCTGCCTGTCTGCCCGACCCCGCGACGCTCGGCGGGCGGATGCACGGCAAGACCTGCGCCGGCACCTGGGTACGGGGCACGAAGGACGGGGCGCCGCGCGAGGTGTACCTCTACCACGTGGTCGACAACCAGTGGTCCATGGCCGAGTACGGCTGCCAGGCCGTGGTGTGGCAGACCGCCATCAACCCGGTCGTCGCCCTGGAACTGGTCGCCGCCGGTGTGTGGACGGGCACGGGCGTGCTCGGTCCTGAGGCGTTCCCCGCGAGCCCGTTCCTGGAGCTGCTGACGGCGTACGGCTCGCCCTGGGGGCTGCGCGAACAGTGACCGCTCGCACACGGCCGCGCTGTTTCACCTCGTATCGGCAGGTGACCCGAGAGGGACCGACGCATCCGAAGGGGTGTGCACCGACTCCGATTGCAGGTGACTTCCGATGGACCACTGGCGAAGCGGCGCGGCCTGCCGGACCGAGGATCCCGAGCTCTTCTTCCCGATCGGCACCTCCGGGCCCGCCCTGACGCAGACGGAACAGGCCAAGGCGGTGTGCCGGCGGTGCCCCGTGCAAGAGCAATGCCTGCAATGGGCGCTGGAGACGGGGCAGTCCATCGGGGTGTGGGGCGGTACGAGCGAGACGGAGCGGCGGGCGCTGAAGCGGCGCATCGCCGCGCGGCGCGCCGGCGGCGGCTCGTGAGGCGCTGTCCGCGCCCGGTCGCCCCGCGGCAGTAGGCTCGTCCGACACCACCGGAAGGGACAGATCATGAGCGTGCGCGTGCGCCGGGTCTACGAACCGCCCGAGCCGGACGACGGCGTCCGCGTCCTCGTCGACCGGCTGTGGCCGCGCGGTCTGGCGAAGGACGCGGCACAGGTGGACGCGTGGCCCAAGGGACTGACGCCGTCGACGGAACTGCGCCGCTGGTACCACGGGGGCGAGGGCTCGTACGAGGAGTTCCGCGGGCGCTACGAGGCGGAGCTGGCCGCTCCGGAGGCGGCCGAACTCCTGGACCAGGTGAGGGAGCTGGCGGGGAAGGGCGCCGTGACCCTGCTGACCGCGTCCAAGGACACCGAGCACAGCCACGCCGGGGTGCTGGCCCGCCTCCTCGGGGACTGAGGGGGCGGGCCGGCACCGCGCCCGGCCTACGCCGTCTGCGCGGCCGCCGCCCGGCCGGCCGCGCGGCCCGAGAAGAGGCAGCCGCCGAGGAAGGTGCCTTCCAGGGCGTTGTAGCCGTGGACGCCGCCGCCCCCGAAGCCCGCCACCTCGCCGGCCGCGTACAGTCCTTCGACCGGCCGGCCGTCGGCGCCGAGCGCGCGGGAGTCCAGATCGGTCTGGATACCGCCGAGGGTCTTGCGGGTGAGGATGTGCAGCTTGACGCCGATCAGCGGGCCGGCCGCCGGGTCGAGGATGCGGTGCGGGGTGGCGACGCGGCCGAGGCGGTCGCCGATGTAGCGGCGGGCGTTGCGGATGCCCTGCACCTGGGCGTCCTTGCTGTAGGCGTGGGCCAGTTGCAGGTCACGGGCCTCGATCTGACGCCGTACGACGGCCGCGTCGAGCAGGGGTTCGTCGGTGAGGGCGTTCATCTTCTCGACGAGCTGTTCGACGGTGGGCGCGGTCACGAAGTCCGCGCCCTTGCGCAGGAACGCGTCGACCGGTCCGGGGGCGCCCTTGCCCAGGATCCGTTCACGCAGGAAGCCGGTCCGGTCCTTGGCGGTGATGTCGGGGTTCTGTTCGGAGCCCGACAGGGCGAACTCCTTTTCGATGATCTTCTGGGTGAGAATGAACCAGGAGTGGTCGTGCCCGGCGATGTCCTCGGTGGTGCGCAGATGCTTCAGCGTGCCCAGGGTGTCGTAGCCGGGCAGACAGGGCTCGGGCAGCCGGCGGCCGAGGGCGTCGAACCACAGGGAGGACGGTCCGGGCAGGATGCGGATGCCGTGGCCCGGCCAGACGGGGTCCCAGTTCCGCAGGCCCTCGGTGTAGTGCCACATGCGGTCCCGGTTGACGAGCCGCGCTCCCGCGCGGGCACTGATGTCCAGCATGCGTCCGTCGACATAGGCCGGGACGCCGGTGACCATCTCGCGGGGCGGGGTGCCAAGACGCTCGGGCCAGTGGCGGCGGACGATGTCGTGGTCGGCGCCGATGCCGCCACTGGTGACGACCACCGCCTGGGCGGTGAGTTCGAACTCGCCGAGGGTCTCGCGGCTGGAGGCCACACCACGCGGTGAGTCGTCCTGTGCCAGTACGGTGCCGCGTACCCCCCGCGCGGCACCGTCCTCGACGACGAGTTCATCGACCCGGTGACGGTGGTGGACGGTGAGCAGCCCGTCGCGCGAGGCCTGCCGCGCGTACCGCACGAACGGTTCGACGACGCCGGTCCCGGTGCCCCAGGCGATGTGGAAGCGGGGCACGGTGTTGCCGTGACCGTCGGCGCGCAGATCGCCGCGCTCGGCCCAGCCGACGGTGGGCAGGAAGGTGATGCCGTGACCGTTCAGCCAGGACCGCTTCTCCCCCGCCGCCCACTCGACGTAGGCGCGCGCCCAGCGCACCGCCCAGGTGTCCTCGCCGTCCTCGCCGTCGAGCCGGTCGAAGCCCGCGCTGCCCCGCCAGTCGCTCCAGGCCAGGTCGAAGGAGTCCTTGATGCCCAGGCGCCGCTGCTCCGGTGAGCCCACCAGGAACAGCCCACCGAAGGACCAGAAGGCCTGGCCGCCGAGGTTGGCGGCGTTCTCCTGGTCGACCAGGGCGACCCTGCGGCCCTGGCTGGTCAGCTCGTGGGCCGCGACGAGGCCCGCGAGTCCCGCTCCGACGACGATGACGTCGGCATCCATGGCGACCGTCCCTTCCTTCATCCGGTGAGCAGCGCGGTGAGCAGTTGTTTCAGCCAGACCCGGGCGCGCGTGACGTCCCGGTCCAGCAGCAGTTGGGTGGTGACCCCGTCGTAGGCGGCGACCACGGCGTGCGCGGCGCCCTCCGTCCCGCCGAGCACGGCGGGCAGCGCGGTGTGGCCGCGGGCGCGGGCCAGCCGGTCCGCGATGGTCCGGCGCAGCCGCGCCCGGTGCTCCAGCAGACCGCGCGCCACCTCGGGGTCGCGGGCGGCGTGCACCAGGAAGTCGGTCTTGACCAGCAGCCAGTCCCGGTCGAGCAGCAGGACGTCGGCGACACGGTCCACGGCGGCGGCCACGTCGAGATCCGGGCCGTCCTGGGCGAGGGCGCCGGAGACCTGCTCCGCGATCAGCTCGGCGCGCTCCGCGTACAGGGCGAAGAACAGCTCGTCCAGGCCGGCGAAATTGGAGTAGAAGGCGCCTCTGGTGTACCCGGCGGCCTCGCAGATCTCCTCGATCGAGACATGTCCGAAGCCCTTGGCGGCGAACACGGTGAACGCCGCCCGAAGAAGGTTCGCGCGCGTGCGCAGCCGGCGTCGGGTGACGCGCCCCGTCGTGCCGTCCACCGCCATGGCCCGTCCTTCCGTTCGATACGGGAACGTATCCGATACACCCGCGTATCGAACAGACCCGGCATGGATCTAGAACACATTTTCGAATAGGGAGTACGATGGCTCCATGACCACGCACCGCTCCCCGCCGCTCCAGGCATCTCTGTTCGACCAGGACGACGAACTGCGACTGGGCCCGCTGACCGGGGTGCGCCGCACCGAACTGGGCCGGGGCGCCTGGATCGACGTCCTGCCGGGATGGCTCGGCGGGTCCGACGCGCTCTTCGCCCGGCTGGCCGCCGAGGTCCCCTGGCGGGCGGAGCGGCGCCAGATGTACGACCAGGTCGTGGCCGTGCCCCGGCTGCTGTCGTACTACCGCGCGGGCGATCCGCTGCCGCACCCGGTGCTGGCCGAGGCACGCGAGGCCCTCGGCGCGCACTACGCCGGGGAACTGGGCGAACCGTTCGCCACGGCCGGGCTGTGCTACTACCGCGACGGCCGGGACAGCGTCGCCTGGCACGGCGACCGGATCGGCCGGGGCGCCCGCGAGGACACCATGGTCGCCATCCTCTCCGTGGGCGCGCCACGCGATCTGCTGCTGCGCCCCGTGGGCGGCGGCGACACCGTGCGCCGTCCGCTCGGGCACGGCGACCTCATCGTGATGGGCGGATCCTGTCAGCGCACCTGGGAACACTGCGTGCCCAAGAGCGCCCGCGCCGCCGGACCCCGCATCAGCGTCCAGTTCCGCCCGCGCGGCGTGAACTGACCGGCCGGACGTCCTTTTTGGTCCGGCCCTCCCCCGCGTCCGCACCGTGATCTGCTTTCCTTCTCGCGTCGGACGGCGACAACTCGGCCCGGAGTCAGGACGATCATGCGAGCGACGGTGCGGCACGTCACGGACGGCACCTGTCTGGTGCACGGCACGAACACCAACTGGGTGCTCCTCACCGAGGGGGACGCCGTCACACTGATCGACACCGGCTACCCCGGCGACCGCGAGGGGCTGCTCGCTTCCCTGACCGAGGTGGGGAGTTCGCCGGAGGCGGTGACGGCCGTGCTGATCACCCACGCCCACAACGACCACCTGGGCTCCGCCGAGTACCTGAGCGCCGCGTACGGCACGCCCGTGTACACCCATGAGGCCGAAGTACCGCACGCGCGGCGGGACTTCCTGCACCAGGTGGGCGTCGGGCAGGTCCTGCGGGCCGGCTGGCGGCCGGGCGTGCTGCCCTGGGCGGCGCACGCCCTGCGCAGCGGCGGGACGGTGGATGTCGCGGTCACCGCGCCCGAGCCGTTCCCGACGGCGGGTCCGCTCGACCTGCCCGGCCGGCCCGTGCCCGTGCACACGCCCGGCCACACCGCCGGGCACTGCGCCTTTCACCTCCCGCACCTCGGTGTGGTGGTGTCGGGCGACGCCCTGGTCAGCGGTCACCCCACGTCACGGACCGAGGGGCCGCAGATGCTGACCGACATGTTCCACCACGAGCGCGCCACCGCCATGGCCTCCCTGGACGTCCTGGCGGAGCTGGACGGGGACCTGCTGCTGCCCGGACACGGCCCGCTGCACCAAGGGCCGGTGCGGGACGCCGCCCGGCTGGCCCGGGAGCGCGCCCAATAGGGTGAGGTGACGATCACCCGCGAGACGAGGACACCCCAGCCATGGCACTGCAGATCAACGCCACCAACCCGGAGCATCCCGCGCTCCTGTTGGAACTGCCGTGGCACCTGCCGCTGGAGGAGTGGCCCGAGAAGTACCTGGTGCCGCTCCCGCGCGGCATCTCCCGGCACGTGGTGCGCTACGCGCGCGCCGGCGACGAGGTGATCGCGGTGAAGGAACTCGCCCAGCGGCCCGCGCTGCGGGAGTACGAACTGCTGCGCGATCTGGACCGGATCGGCATCCCGGCGGTGGACCCGCTCGCCGTGGTCACCGGCCGCACCGACACCGGCGGGGAGCCGCTGGAGAGCGTCCTGGTCACCCGGCACCTCGGTGGCTCGATGCCGTACCGGTCGATGTTCGAGACGACACTGCGCCCGGCGACCATGCACCGCCTGATGGACGCGCTCGCCGTGCTGCTGGTGCGGCTGCACCTGGCGGGGTTCGCCTGGGGCGACTGCTCGCTGTCCAACACGCTGTTCCGGCGCGACGCGGGCGCCTACGCCGCCTATCTCGTGGACGCCGAGACCGGCGATCTGCACCCGGAACTGAGCGTCGGCCAGCGCGAGTACGACCTCGACCTCGCGCGGGTCAACATCAGCGGCGAACTGCTCGACCTGGAGGCCTCCGGAGCACTGCACCCCTCCGTCGACCCGATCGAGTTCGGCACCGAGATCTGCGCCCGCTACGAGGGCCTGTGGCAGGAGCTGACCCGCACCTCCGTCTACCCGGCGGGCAAGTACCACTACATCGAGCGCCGTATCCGGCGGCTGAACGACCTCGGTTTCGACGTGGCCGAGATGCAGATCGAGTCCGCCTCCAACGGCGACACGGTCACCTTCGTGCCCAAGGTCGTCGACGCCGGCCACCACCAGCGGCAGTTGCTCCGGCTGACCGGTCTCGACGCCGAGGAGAACCAGGCCAGGCGGCTGCTGAACGACCTGGAGAGCTGGATGGCCACCCAGGACGACTTCGCCCCCGGCGATCCCCTCGGCGCCCGTCCGGAAGTCCTCGCCCACCGCTGGGTGCGCGAGGTCTTCCGGCCCACCGTGCGTTCCGTGCCCCCGGACCTGCGCGGCGCGATGGACGCCGCGGAGATCTACCACGAGCTCCTCGAGCACCGCTGGTACCTGTCCGAACGGGCCCAGCAGGACATCGGTCTCGACACGGCCGTCGAGGACTACATCAGGAACATCCTGCCCACGGCCCGGACGACCCTGCGGCCGACGGGCGACTGAGCCGGCGGCGGACTCAGGCGGGCGGCACGACCGCCACCGGGCAGTCCGCGTGATGCAGCACGCCGTAGGCCACCGACCCGATCCGGGTGCCCACCGCCGTACGGCGGGCGCGCCGGCCGACGACCATCAGCTGGGCGGTGCCCGCCACCGACAGCAGCACCTGTCCCGCGCTGCCCATCTCCACGTGCTCGACCACGTGCACGTCCGGGTAGCGCTCCCGCCAGGGTGCGAGGGCCGCCACCAGCGCCTTCTGCTCGTACGGCTCCAGTCCCCCGGCGTCGTCGAGAAGCTGCAGCGAGGCGGGGCTGTAGGCGAACACCGGCGGCAGGGTCCAGGCACGCACGGCGCGCACGGTGGCCCCGCGCCGGGCGGCGGTCTCGAAGGCGAAGCCGAGCGCGGCGGCGCTGTCCTCCGGGTCGCCCTGCTGGCCGACCACGATCTCGTGCCCGGCGACCTCGTTCGACGGCTGGTCCCCGGCCCGGACGAACACCACCGGCCGCCGCGCCCCGACGATCACCTGCTGGCCGACCGAGCCGACCAGGAAGCCCATGATCCGTCCGTGCCCGCGTGAGCCGAGCACCAGCATCTCCGCCTCCGCGGCGACGGCCGTCAGCATCTCCACGGCGTCGCCCTCGGGGACGTCCGTGGTCACGGACAGCTCCGGGTGCCGCTCCCGGACGGTACGGACCGGCTCCCCTGCCGCGTCGCGCACCCACTGCTCCTGGGTCGTTCTGTCCCCCGTGTCCACCGTGTCGTGGGCCTCGAACCGCCAGGCATGCACCACCCGGAGCGGCAGTCCTCGGCGGACCGCCTCCCTGGCCGCCCAGTCCAGCGCGGCGAGGCTCTCCTCGGTTCCGTCGATCCCTGCCGTGATCGGGCGCGTCATGCGGTTCCTCCCGGTGTTGTGTCCACTGCGCGGGGTCCAGTCTTCCCTACACCCTTCCCGCGACCCGGGGTGGGAGTCCGGGAGCACCGCGTTCCTGAGCGAATCGACGCGAACACCCATACGATGGGCACGGCCGGTGCGGTGGCCGCGACGGATCCGGGTCCGCCGTGCCGGGGAGCCGACGCCGACGTGGGGGACGTATGACCGAGGCCGCCGACGCAGCGCGGACCATACCGGCGGTCGGCGGCGCCGACGTCCCCCACGGGCCCGCGCCGGCCGAGGATGCCGTCGCCCGCCAGGGGCACGGCGTGTGCATCGTCGGGGGCGCCACCTCCGCGGAAGGTCGACCGCACGCCGCCGCGCGTCCCCACGGACACCCGGGACCGCGTTCTCCACCCTTTCCTCTTCCTCACCCGTGAGGGCACCGGCCCCCGGCCGGGACTCTCCTGACGGATCGTTGCGACCCGCGCACCGCACCGGCCCCCCGACGACACCCCTGAGGAGACCGCATGACCAGCGAGCACACCATCGACCCCGGCGTCCCGCCCACCGGAGCGGGATGCGCCGACTGCGACACCTCGGGCGGCTGGTGGTTCCATCTGCGACGCTGCGCGAGTTGCGGCCACATCGGCTGCTGCGACAGCTCACCCGGACAGCACGCCACGGCGCACTACCGGTCCACCGGGCATCCCGTGGTCCGCAGTTACGAGCCGGGCGAGGCCTGGTTCTGGAACTACGCCACCGAGGAGCTCCACGAGTCCGGCCCCGAACTCGCCCCGCCCGTGAGCCGCCCGGCCGACCAGCCGGCGCCCGGCCCCGGCCGGCCGGGTGCCCGTCGACTGGGTGGAGAAACTGCACCGCTGAGCCGTGCGGACGGGAACCCGCGTCCCCTGCTCGTCGTTCTCCGGACACCCCCACCGGTCCGCGTGTACGACGACATCAGGACGGCGTGATGAGCGAGTTGGTTCCCGGCGGCAATCTGGCCCTTCCGGGCGGGGCGGTGACCGTCCGGGTGGCCGGGCCCTTCGACGTGTCCGCGTTGATCACGGACGACGGCGGAAAGGTGCGCGGGGACGGCGACTTCGTGTTCTACAACCAGCCGTCCGCGCCGGGCGCCCGGCTGAGCGGGACGGCACCCTCGGGCACGCTCACCGTCGACCCGCCGGCGCTGCGCCCCGGCGCCGCCCGCGTCACGGTGGCCGTCAGCCCCACCGCGCCCGGCACACCGCTGAGTGCCCTGCCGGCACCCGTACTCCAGGTCACCGACGCCGGCGGACGCCTGCTCGCCCGGTTCACGCCGCCACGCGCCCGGGAGGAGACCGTCCTGCTCCTCGCGGAGCTCTACCGGCGCGGCGAGGGCTGGAAACTGCGTGCTCTCGGGCACGGGTACGCCGACGGACTGGCCGGTCTGGCCCGGGACTTCGGTGTGGACGTGGCGGACGACGACGGGGGCGTCGCCGCACGGCCGGTGCCCGTCGCCCCGCCGCCGGCCGGACCGCCGTCCGCCGGGGACGGGTTCCTCGCTCTGGTGAACTCGGCACGCGCCGCCGCCGGTTCACCACCGGTCGCGCACGACCCGCGGCTGGCCGGCGCGGCGCGGGAGCACGCCGGCGTGATGGCGCGGGGCGGACGCCTCGGGGTCGAGGGCATGGACGGCGTCTCCGTGCACCAGCGTGTGGTCGCCGCCGGATACCCGTATCTCACCGTCGGCGAGCACCTGGTCTCCGGCCCGCGCACCGTCGACCGGTTCGTCGACCACTGTCTGCGCCACGAGGCGGCCCGCCGCACCGTGTGCGACCCGGCCTTCACCCACGCAGCCGTGGCGTCGGCCGGCGGCGCCGGGTCCTGTGACATGTACTGGACGGCGCTGTGGGCCGCTCCGCTGACCCCGGACGGCCTGGACCGCGCGGCCGGCGAGGTCGTCGACCTCACCAACCGGGAGCGTGCCCGGGCCGGGCTGCCACTCCTGTCCCGTGATCCCCTGCTGACCGCGGCCGCCCAGGCGCACAGCGCCGACATGGTGGCCCGTGACTTCTACTCCCACACCGCTCCCGACGGGAGCCGGCCCTGGGACCGGGCCGCCGCGGCGGGCTCCGCGCGGCGGACGGTCGGCGAGAACATAGCCTGCGGGCAGCGCTCGCCCGCCGAGGTCGTGGAGGGATGGATGAACAGCCCCGGCCACCGCGCCAACATCCTCAAGGCCGACTTCACCCATATCGGCGTCGGGTTCGCGGGCGGCGGCCGGGCGGGCACCTACTGGACCCAGCTCTTCGGGGCATGACGGCGGCCCCGCTCGCCGTGCCGTCCCCGCCCGATCCTGGCGGAGCGGACGCGTCCGGGTGAGGATGCCTCTATGAAGGGTGACCTGTTTTCCAGTCAGCACATGGTGCAGCCGGCCACGGCCGCGGGCATGTCCGTCGAGAACGCCAAGTGCATCCGCTACACGGTCGACGGCGAGATGCTCGCCCGCCAGGGCGCGATGGTCGCCCATCGCGGCAGCCTCCGGTTCGAGCGCAAGGGCCAGGGCGTGGGCGGCATGCTCAAGCGCGCGGTGACCGGCGAGGGGCTGCCGCTGATGACGGTGAGCGGACAGGGCGAGGCCTGGTTCGCCCACGAGGCGCAGAACTGTTTCATCGTCGAGGTCGACCCCGGCGACGAGTTCACCGTCAACGGCCGCAACGTCCTGTGCTTCGACTCCTCGCTGTCGTACCGGATCGCGACCGTGAAGGGCGCCGGCATCACCGGCGGCGGCCTGTTCAACAGCGTGTTCACCGGGCATGGCCGGCTGGGGCTGGTGTGCGACGGCAACCCGCTGGTCATTCCGGTGTCGCCGGGGTGGCCCGTCTTCGTGGACACGGACGCGATCGTGGGCTGGACGGCGGGGCTCGCCACCTCGCTGCACCGTTCGCAGTCGATGGGCTCGATGCTGCGCGGCGGGTCGGGCGAGGCCGTGCAGCTGAAGCTGGAGGGTGAGGGGTATGTCGTGGTGCGGCCCAGCGAGGCGACACCGCAGAAGGCCCAGCAGCACTGAGCGTTGTTGACCTCGGCCCCCCGCGCGGTTCAGGGTGGGCTCGGCGCGGATCACCAGCCCCCGCGCCGGAGAGGTGACAGTCGTGATCGGGATCGGCGACATCAAGACCGCGGCCGAGCGGATCGCCGGGCACGTGGTGCGGACCCCGACGGTGCCGAGCCCCGGGCTGTCGGCGCTCCTGGGCGTGCCGGTCACGGCGAAACTGGAACTGCTGCAGCGCACCGGTTCGTTCAAGGTGCGCGGCGCGGCGGCGAAACTGCTGGCGCTGAGCGAGGCCGAGCGGGCGGCCGGGGTCGTGGCGGTGAGCGGCGGCAACCACGGGATCGCCCTCGCGGTGATGGCCGCCGCCCTCGAGGTGAAGGCCACGGTGGTGATGCCCCGTTCGGCGCCCGTCCGGGCCGTGGAGATCGCGGAGTCCGCGGGCGCCTCGGTGCGGGTGACCGACGACATGGACGGCGCGTTCGGGCTGACGGGGCGACTCCAGGAGGAGGGTCTGACCCTGGTCCACCCGTTCGACGACCCGGTGGTGATCGCCGGTCAGGGCACCGTGGGGCTGGAGTTCGCCGCCGACGCGGGCGACCTCACGGACGTCCTGGTCAGCATCGGGGGCGGCGGACTGATCTCCGGCGTCGCGTCGGCGCTGGGGGCACTGCGGCCCGGGGTGCGGGTGTGGGGGGTGGAGACCGAGGGCGCGCAGGCGATGTCCGAGGCGCTGGCGGCGGGCGGTCCGGTGCCGGTGGAACTGACGTCGATCGTCTCCACGCTCAGCGCACCGGCCGTCTCGCAGCTGACGTACGCGCATGTGTCGGAGCTGGTCACCGAGGTGCTGGTGGTGCCGGACCGGGAGGCGGTACGGGGCTCCCTCGACCTCGCGGACCACGCCAAGGTGTGGGCCGAGCCGGCCGCCGGCTGTCTGCTGCCCGCCGCGCGGCAGGTGCTGGAGCGGGTCGGCGAGGGCGCCCGGCTCGGTCTCGTGGTGTGCGGCGGCAACGCCACCACCGGCGACATGATCGCCTGGACGGAACACTTCGAGCTTCGCTGAGCCCTTCTTTGAACGGACCCCGCCCGCTCCCCCGTACCACTGGGGACAGCGGGATCCAGCGGTTCGACGAGGGATGGCCATGGGCAGGGCGCACGTCTCCACAGACCGGCCGGTCGCCGGCCGCTACCGGCTGATCGAGATCACGCACCAGGAGACCAATCGCGTCAGCTGGCACGCCCAGGACCTGCGTTCGGGCCGCCCGTGCCTGGCCACCCGGACCGAACTGCCGCAGGCGACCGGTGAGGCCGCCCGCCGGGTCCTGCGGGCCGCCGGGAGCGTGGTCCGGCTGTGCCCCGGCCGGATCGCCACGGTCGTGGACGCCGTCGAGGAGGACGGCTCCCTGTGGACCGTCACGGACTGGATCGACGGCACGCCCCTCGTCGAAGTCCTCGCCGGGCGGGGCACGTTCGACCACGCACGGGCCGCGCGCATCGCGCTGGAACTGCTCGACGTGCTGGACGCGGCGCACGCCGAGGCCGTCACGCACGGGGAGCTCAGCCCCGGCCAGGTGTTCCTGCGCGACGACGGCCCCGTCGTCGTCACCGGGTACGGCCTGGCCGGCACCACGTCGGCGCCCCGGCTCACGGCACCGTCGTACGCCTCGCCCGAGCAGGCCCGCGACCAGCGGATCGGTCCGGCCGCGGATCTGTGGGCGCTGGGCGCGATCCTCTACACGATGCTCGAGGGCCGCCCGCCGTTCCCGGACCGCGGACGGCCGGAGGCCACACTGAAGGGAGTAGACCGGCTGCCGCTGCGCGCGCCGGTGCGGTCCGGTCCGCTCACCCGGGTCGTCCAGGGGCTGCTGCGCAAGGACGCGCGCGAGCGGCTGACCCGCCAGGTGGTCCGTGCGGCGCTCACCCGGGCGCTGCGCGAGGACCCCGGCGCCCTCGAGAACACGGCGCCGGGTCGCCGGCCGCATGGTGCCCGCGCGGCCGCGCTGCGTCGCGCGAGCCGGGAGTGGAGCAGGAGAACCCTGGTGCTCGGCACCACCCTGGCCGTCGTCACCGTCGCCGTCGCCGTGCTCGCCGCGACCCAGGGACTGCCCGGCACCGGAGCCGGAACCGCCGCCGACGCGCCGCGGGCCTCGGTGTCCGCGCCGGCCGGTTCCGAGGCACCCGGAGGGTCGGGCGGCCCCGGTGACCGGGACACGGCCCCGCCGTCCGCCCCGGCCTCACCGACCGCCGCACCGACCGCGACCCCGTCCCCGTCGGGCACGGGAGGCCTCCCGCCCGGTTTCCGGACGTACCGTGCCCCGGAGGGGTTCTCCGTCGCGCTGCCCGAGGGCTGGGAGCGGCTGGACACCTCGGGCACCCCCGGACTGGCCTATCGCGTCACCTTCGGCGCCGAGGGGGATCCGCGCACGCTCGCCGTGACCTACAGCGAGCGGGTGGGGTCGGACGCCGTGGCCGTGTGGCGGGACGACGTGGAGCCGCTCCTGGCGCGGTCCGGCGGCTACGAGCGGATCGGCGGCATCGAGGCGAGGACCTATCAGGGGCGCGAGGCCGCCGACATGCAGTGGTACGCCGAGGACGACGGCGCCCGGGTGCGCACCTTCGGCAGGGGCTTCCTCCTGGGCGGCGGCCGGGGCTTCTCGCTGCGCTGGACGACGCCGGCCGCCGACTGGGCGGAACCCGCCGGCCAGGAGGCGCTACGCACCTTCCTGCGGACGTTCCGGCCGGGCCCGGGCTGAGCCGCGCGGGGCGCGCAGCCCGCTGAGAGGCCAGTCGTGCAGCGGCCGGGTGAGCCAGCGGGCGGTGAAGGTCCGGTGGGTGAGGGAGCACGTGACCCTCAGCCGGTGCGGTGTCTCCACGAACACCACGTCCGCGGTGAGGGTGCCGTCGCCGGTCCAGCCGCCGCTCACGGCCGCCGGGGCGGGCTCCTCGGTGACGGTCCAGCCCTGCCCGTCGAACCGCGCGTCGAACGGCTCGCCGTCCTCCGTGAGGCGCAGCGTCCAGCCGCCGCCGGCGTCCGCCACGGTCTGGGCTGCGGTCAGCTTCGGCTGGTCGGCGCAGATCCCGCCCTCCGGGGTGAACACCGCGCCCCGCCAGTCCCCGGCCCGCTCCGGCGGTACGGGACCGCCCCCGGCCGGGGGCAGCGCGAGGCGGCCGAAGCGCCCGCGCAGTGCGGTGTCCGCGGCCTGACGGCCGGTCAGCGGGGCAGGGCGGAAGGCCGGCACGAGGTGTCGCCAGACCAGGTCCAGATACTCCTGCATCCGCTCGGTCGCCGTGGTCACCGCCACCACGGCGTCGTGCTCCGGCAGGACCAGGCAGAACTGCCCGTACGCGCCGTCGCCGCGGAATCCGTGCCGGGACATCCAGAACTGGTGGCCGTACCCGCGGTCCCAGTCCTGCCTGTCCCCCTCCCCCATGGCGCCGGCGGTCGCGATGTGCGGGTGGGAGGCGCGGGCCACCCACCCCTCGGGCAGCAGCCGCTCGCCCTGCCAGACCCCGTCGTTCAGGTACAGCAGGCCGAGCCGCGCGACGGCGTCGGTCGCGGCGTACAGTCCGCTGAAGCCGATCTCGCGGCCGGCACGGTCCCGCTGCCACACCGTCTCGCCGATGCCCAGCGGGTCGAACAGCCGGGGCCGCAGATAGTCGGTGAGCGACTGCCCGGTGACCCGCTGCACGATCGCGCCGAGCGTGTAGGTGCACGGCTGGTTGTAGGCGAAGACGGTGCCCGGGTCACGCTCGGGCGGCTGGAGCAGGAAGCCGCGCACGGGTTCGACGCGGTCGGTGGCGTACGTCGCGTCGATCATCTCGCCCTCGTGGCCACTGGCCATGGACGCCACGTGCCGGACCAGGATCGACCGGCTGCGGGGGTCGGTGATGTCGGCCTCGAACTCCGGGAAGTACGACAGCACCGGGGCGTCGAAGTCGACCAGTCCCTCGCCCTCGGCGAGAGCGGCGGCGGTCGCCGTGAAGCTCTTGCTGAGCGAGTACAGCAGGTGCGGACGCCGCGCGGTGTACGGCGCCCACCAGCCGGAGGCCACGAGGTGTCCGTGGCGCAGGATCATCAGGCTGTGCGGCTCGATGCCGGGAGCGGCTTCGAGGGCGTCGAGGAAGGCGTGGACACCGGACGCGTCGACGCCCTGGGCGGCGGGGTCCGAGGCGGGAAGAGGACGGGCGGTCATGGAGCCATCCTGCCCGGACGGCCCGCGGGTGATCCACCGTTTTCACCGGGCGTACCGGTTCCGCTCACGGGTCCCTTCCCTGCGGCGGCGACCCGGCGGACTTCGTCGGGGCCGTACTGCCCTGCGCGGAGGCCGGTTTTACCAGGAGGACGCTGTCGCCGGCCCCGCGGGACGCCTTCGGCCGACGCCGGCCGGCGGCACTGTGCGAGGCGAATCACCCGCCCGGCTGAGCATCTCGCGCGAATGCGGGGTACTAGAGGGCTCTACGCCGGTACTGCCCGAAAGGCCTTCACGTGAACTCGTTCGTGCACAAGACCCTGGTGGTGGAGCTCCAGGCGGGCGTCACGGACCGCTTTCCCGTGCTCGCCCATCTGAGCTACGACCCTTCCGACCCGTTCGCCGTCACCCTCGTCTTCAGTCACGACGGCCGGGTCCTGGCCCGCTGGCAGCTGGACCGCGAGATGGTCACCGATGGTCTCACCCGCCCGGTCGGCATCGGAGACGTACGGCTGTGCCCGGAGTCCCGGGGGGTGGGGCGGGAGCTGCGGATGGAGTTCCTCGGTGAGGCCCACGCGGACGGCGGACGGCATCGCGCGGTGGTGTTCGCCTGGGCCGAGACCGTCGGGGAATTTCTGCGGGAGACCCACCGGGTGGTGGCGCCGGGGTGCGAGGAGGTGCACGTGGACGACTTCCTCGCGGACGTCCTGGCCGGGAGCTGAGCCGTCGGGCGCGCGGACCCCGCCGTCGCGCGCGCCCCCTGCCGTCACCCCGTCGTGTGACGGTACCGGGCCCACATCGGCAGGCCCAGCCAGCACAGCAGGTACCAGCCCACCACCCCGACCACCAGGTACGGGACGAAGCCGTCGTGCGTGGCCACGCGCAGGATGAGCAACAGGGAGCAGCTGGTGGTGGCGAGCAGGAGCAGCAGACCGAGCAGGGTGAGACGGGACGCCCAGCGCACCGCCTGCGGTTTGATGCGCCGTCCGGAGACGAGCCGGTGCAGCGACACCGGGCCGATGAGCGCACCGGTGGCGCACGCACCCAGAACCACCGTCACGATGTAGATCGTCTGATCGGTGTCGGACAGTTCGGCGTATTTCGGGGTGAAAACGACGGTCAGCAGGAACCCGAACAGAATCTGTACTCCCATCTGGGCGACGCGGACCTCCTGGATGAGTTCGGTCCACATCCGGTCCGCTCTCTCCTCCTCGCTCTCGTCGCGTCCCCGGCGCCTGGCCCCGCCCCGCTCCGTGTCCGACACAGTGCCTCCCTGTATGTGCGGCATCGGCAAGTCTTCTAGCTGCTTCCCCGAAAACGACCGTCATCCCCGGCGGTCGCCGTTTCGCCGCGCGGGGCACGGTTACCCGGACGGCGATGACACCGAGGCCAGGAGGTCGTGGGACGTATGCCGGACACTCAGCTCACCGTGACGCTCAGCGGCGGGGACGTCGACGACGCCCGGGCGGTCGTCCGGGCCCTCGAGGGCACGTTCGGGGCGGCGGAACAGCGGCCCTCCGAGAAGCGCGCGACGGTCCGCGTGGCCACGTTCACCGGGGAGGGGCAGGGGCCGGCGGCCGGGCACGGGGACACGGAGTCGCTGTCGGCGCCGGTGGAGGTCACCGTGCAGGGCACTCCGGAGGCGGTGCGGCGGGCGGGCGACACGCTCATGCGGTCCTTCACCACCCATGACGTGGGCATCGCCTCCGGCGACCAGGAGCAGGAGAGGCAACTGCTTCTGGAGCCGTGATCCCCGCTGTTACCAGCGGCCCTCCACCTGGTCCCTGATCCGCCGGTCGTAGAGGTCCGCGATCGCCGTGAGCGTCGTGCCGGACAGCTCCGGCAGCCGGGCGGCGGCCGCGTTGGCGCGGGCCTGCTCGGGCGAGCGGGCGCCGGGGATGACGGTGGTGACCCCGGGCTGCTGGACGATCCAGCGCAGGGCCAGCTGGGCCGGGGTGTATCCCTCGGGCGTGAGCGCGGCGAACTCGGCGGCCGCCTCGATCCCCGTCGTGTAGTCGACGCCGGAGAAGGTCTCGCCCTGGTCGAAGGCCTCGCCGTGCCGGTTGAAGTGGCGGTGGTCGTTGTCGGCGAAGACGGTGTCCCGGGTGTACTTGCCGGACAGCAGCCCGGAGGCGAGCGGGACCCGGGCGATGATGCCGACGCCCGCCTCCCGGGCGGCCGGGAGCACCTCGCGCAGCGGCTTCATGCGGAAGGGGTTGAGGATGATCTGCACGCTCGCCACGTTCGGCCTGGCGATCGCCGTCAGTGCCTCCGCGCAGGTCTCCACGCTGACGCCGTAGGCGGCGACGCGCTCCTCCTCGACCAGGGTGTCGAGCGCGTCGAACACCTCGTCGGTGGAGTAGACGGAGGTCGGCGGGCAGTGCAGCTGCACCAGGTCGATGCGGTCGACGCCGAGGTTGCGTCGCGAACGGTCGTTCCAGGCGCGGAAGTTGTCCAGAACATAGTTCTGGGGGAGCTGGTCGACCCGGCGGCCCATCTTGGTGGCGACCAGTACGTGCAGATCGGGCCGCCCGCTCAGGAACGACGCGATGGTCTGCTCGCTGCGTCCGTCGCCGTAGACATCGGCGGTGTCGAAGAAGGTGACGCCCGACTCCGCGGCAGTCTCCAGGACCGAGAGGGCTTCCTTCTCGTCGACGTCGCCCCAGTCCGCTCCGAGTTGCCAGGTGCCGAGACCGATCACCGATGCGTGCTGACCCGACCTGTCGAATGTGCGCTCGTCCATGGGGGCCAGTGTGTCATCCGTGCCGCAGGGGCGACGGGCGGCTCCCGCCGGCGCCCGCTCAGACGTTCTGGACCGTCCGGCACTCGGGGTGGCCCCAGCCCTTGTCGTTCTTGGCGATGGCCTCGCCGGCCGCATAGCCCCGGCCGCACGGGCAGCGGCCCGGGAACTTCGCCTTGATGGTGCGGGCCGAGGAGCCGGCGCGCTGCCGGGGTGTCCGCTGTCCGCCGGACGCACGCTTCGCCGCGCCCCCCGCCGGGCGGTCCGGGGCGGCCGGCGGTTCCGGCGAACCCTGCTCGCTGCCGGCGTTCTCCTGCACGACGGCCGCCCGGCTCGCCGCGCGGTCGGCGAAGTCGTTGAGCCGGTCGCCGTCGACCTGGTGGGCGGGAACGTAACGGAACTCCACCGAGCGGTCCTGCAGCAGGTCGTCGATGCGCACGACGAGTTCCTGGTTGGCGACCGGTTTGCCGGCCGCCGTGCGCCACCCGTTGCGCTTCCAGCCGGGCAGCCAGGTGGTGACGGCCTTCATGGCGTACTGCGAGTCCATCCGCACCTCGAGCGGTACGGCGGGGTCGGTCGCCGCCAGCAGCCGTTCCAGGGCGGTGAGTTCGGCGACGTTGTTGGTGGCCGTGCCCAGCGCCCCCGCCTCCCAGCGGACCGGCGTCCCGGACGCGTCGGCGACCACCCAGGCCCAGCCGGCGGGCCCGGGGTTTCCCTTCGAAGCCCCGTCGCACGCGGCCACAACTCGTTCACACATGCGCCCGATCATGCCATGACCGGCCGGCCGGCACGTCTCCGCTCAGTCCACGTCGGTGGTCCTCGGCATCTCACCCGTGGTGGCCGTGACGTCGATCACGGAGAAGTCCGCGCCCTGCGGGTCGCTGATCGCCGCGAACCGCCCGAACGGGGTGTCCATGGGGCCGAACCGCAGCACACCACCCCGCTCGGTCGCCCGGGACACCGCCTCGTCGCAGTCGGCGACGGTGAAGTAGACGTTGATGTACGGCGGCACCTCGGGCGGGAAGTCGTCCGTCATCCGCATCCGGCCGAGCACACTGCGCTCCCCCAGGTCGTAGATCCTGAAGTCCATCCCGCCCTCGAGCTGCCTGGAGCGGTAGGAGAAGACGGCGGGGAAGAACGCGTCGGACTTCTCCGGCTCACGGGTGAAGACCTCGGCCCAGCAGTACGCGCCCGGTTCGGCCATGGCCCCGAAACCCTCGTGGGTGCCGGCCTGCCAGAGGCCGAAGACGACCCCGCCGGGGTCGCGAGCCAGGCACATGGTGCCGAAGTCGCCGACCCTCATCGGCTCCATCAGCAGCTCACCGCCGTTGTCCCGGATCCGGGCGGCGACATCGGCCGCGTCCCGGGCCGCGAAGTACAGACACCACTGCGAGCTGCCCTCCTGGCCGGGCACGGTCGGAACGACGGCCGCCACCGCCCTTCCGTCGGCGTAGGCCTGGGTGTAGTCGCCGGACTCCGGCGAGGTCTCGCCGAAGGTCCAGCCGAGAACGGCACCGTAGAAGTCCTTGGCCCCCTCGATGTCGTCGAACATCGCGTCGGCCCAGCACGGGGCCCCTTCGGGCGATACGGCCATGGCTGCGGCCCTCTCCGGACGGGTGTCGGTCCGTTCTCCTCACGCTAGCCACCGGCGTCCCCGCCCGCGCGCCGAACCGGCCCGGCCGGAACTGTCCCTTCCCCGACGGCCCCGGCTGTGCTTGCCTGGGGAGCCGTTTCGCCGGCCGGGGGGAGAGCCGCCGCATGCGCAGGGCCTGGATCGTATCCGTGGCACTCGCCACGGCGCTGCTCGGTGCGTGCACCGACCCGTCGTCCGGGCCGGAGGCCGGGCCGCCTCCGGCCGCCGCGCCCGAACCGTCGGCCACCACGCACCAGCGGCCACCCGCCGCGTCCGTGCCGCCCGACCCGTCCGCACCGGCCGTGGACCCGCCGGTGGTGCTGTATCTGGGGGACTCCCTGGCGATGGAGAACCAGAAGGTGCTCGGCGCGGAGCTGCGCGGACGGTTGCGCGCCCGCTACACCAGCGTGCCCTACTCCGGCACGACGCTCTGCGACTACCTGGAGGGATCCGCCGAGCGGTCCCTGGTGCCTCCGGCGGACAAGGCGGCCGCGCTGGTGCGGAGGCTGCGGCCGGATTTCGTGGTGCTGCAGTTCTGGGGCAACGCCTGGGGATACACGCCGTGCATGGAGGGACTCACCTACGACGGCGCGCCGGCGCGGTACCTGGAGCGGTACGCGGCCGACGCGCGGCGCCTGACCGAGCAGATCCGCTCGGCGGGCGGCAGCCGGGGCCCTCGGATCGTCTGGGTACTGCAGGGTCCGGACCCGGTCACCCCCGAGCGGGTGCGCCGGGTGAACGAGCTCTACGAGCGGCGGGCCGACGGCTCCGGAGAGCTCGTCGCCGACGCGGGGAGGACGGTGAGCCCCGAGGGAGCCCGCTACACCTGGGCGCAGTATCTGCCGTGCGACGCCCATGAGCGTGCCCACCCCGGCCACTGCACCGACCCCGGGCGGGACCGCACGGCCCTGCACCGCGACGACGACCCTCTCCATTTCTGCCTGGCGCCCACGACCTCCACGCCCAGGCCGTGCCCGGTCTCCTCCCCCGGCATCCTGCGCATCGCGCGGGCGATCACCCGGGTGATCGGCGAGCAGGTCCGGGGCGGCTGAGCGGTCCTGGCCGAGGCCAGGGAACGGCGGGGCCCCGCCCCGCCCCCGGCGTCACTCACCCGTGTACGCCTTCTCCAGGGCGGCGACGTCGAGCTTGCCCATCGACAGCATGGCCTTCATGGCGCGGTCCGCCTTCTGCCGGTCCGGGTCGCTGATCATCTCGGTCAGCCGGACCGCGTTGACCTGCCACGAGACGCCGAACCGGTCCTTGAGCCAGCCGCAGGGGCCGTGTTCGCCGCCGCCCTCGACGAGCTTCTCCCAGTAGTGGTCGATCTCCGCCTGGTCGGCGCAGTCGAGCTGGAACGAGATCGCCTCGCTGAACGTGAACTCGGGTCCGCCGTTCAGGGCGACGAACTTCTGGCCGTTGGCCGTGAACTCGACGGTGAGCACGGAGCCCTCGGCGCCGGGTGTGGCGTCGGTGTTCCGGACGGTCGCGCCGAGGCTCGAGTTCTTGAAGACCGAGACGTAGAAGTTCGCGGCCTCCTCCGCCTGGCCGTCGAACCAGAGACACGTGGTGAATCCGTCGGTGGTCATGAGTACCTCCTGGGCGTCGAACGCGGTCATCGGTGTAGACCGGCCCGGGTCGGAGAACTCATCGGTGGGCGTGGAACGGGCGGGCGGCGGGCGCTCTGCCCGTGGCGAATCTGCCGCGGGCAGAGAGGTGCCCGTCCGCCGCCCCGGCCGGTCGACAGTGGAGGCACGCGGCTCTGCCGGCCGCGTTCCGACCGACGACCACCAGGAGCGCCGATGTCCCCACTCACCGCCGTCCCCCGGCCGGCCCCGCCACAGCCCCGGGCCGAGGAGGGCGGCACCCCGCCGACCCGGTACGACGACGATCTCGCCGCCCAGCTGCTCGCGCAACGGATCGTGCTGCTCGGCACCCAGGTCGACGAGGTCTCCGCCAACCGCGTCTGCGCGCAGTTGCTGATCCTGTCCGCCGAGGACCCCCGCACCGACATCAGCCTGTACATCAACAGCCCCGGCGGCTCGGTGCACGCGGGGCTGGCCATCTACGACACGATGCGGCTGATCCCCAACGACGTCTCCACGCTGGCGATGGGCTTCGCGGCCAGCATGGGCCAGTTCCTGCTCTGCGTCGGCACGGCCGGCAAGCGTTACGCCCTGCCGCACGCGCGCGTCATGATGCATCAGCCGTCGGGCGGCATCGGCGGCACCACCGCCGACATCGAGATCCAGGCGGAGAACCTGGAGTTCACCAAGCGGACCATCGAGCGGATCACCGCCGAGCACACCGGGCAGAGCGCCGCGACCATCTCCCGGGACGGTGACCGGGACCGCTGGTTCACGGCCGAGCAGGCCCTGGAGTACGGGATGGTCGACCGGGTGGTGGAGTCGCTCGACGACGTCCGCCCGGCCGCGGCACGGCGCGCGATCGGACTGCGGTGATGGGGACGTACACGATTCCGAACGTCGTCGAGCGCACGCCGCGGGGCGAGCGGTCCTACGACGTGTTCAGCAGGCTGCTCGCCGAGCGGATCATCTTCCTCGGGACCGAGATCGACGACGGCGTCGCCAATGTCGTCATCGCGCAGCTGCTCCATCTGGAGTCGGCGGCCCCGGAGAGCGAGCTCGCGGTCTACATCAACTCCCCCGGCGGCTCGTTCACCTCGCTCATGGCGATCTACGACACGATGACGTTCGTACAGGCGCCGATCTCGACGTTCTGTGTCGGGCAGGCGGCCTCCACGGCGGCCGTGCTGCTGGCCGGCGGCGACCCGGGGCGGCGGTTCGTGCTGGAACACGCGCGGGTGCTGCTCGGGCAGCCGGCCGCGGGCGGCGCGCGCGGCACGGCGTCCGATCTGTCGCTCCGGGCCAAGGAGATGGTACGGATCCGTTCCCAGGTGGAGGAGGTGCTGGCGCGGCACACACACCACGACGTGGAGACCCTGCGGGCGGACATGGACCGCGACAAGGTGTTCACCGCCGAAGAGGCCGTGGCGTACGGCCTGGCGGACGAGGTACTGGCCCGGCGCCTGCGGGGGTGAGGCGCCGGGCACGGGTCAGGCGGCCAGGCACATCCCGTCGCGCGCGGGGCCGGGCACGACCCGGGGGGCGGGAGCCCGCCGGGCGGTGACGCGGACCAGCTCGCCGTGGGCCCGCGACAGCAGGTCGCCCAGGCCGAGACCGAGCGCGTGGGCGGCGGCCGCGAGGACCTCCGAGGAGGCCTCCTTGCGGCCCCGCTCCACCTCCGAGAGATACGGCATGGAGATGCGGGCCTCGTCGGCGACGTCCTTCAGCGTCCGCTCCTGGGCGAGCCGCTCCGTGCGCAGCACGTCACCGACGAGGTCGCGCCACAGGGGCTCTCTGGGTGGGGGTGCCGGGGCCGGCCGGGCCGGGGCGGGTCGCAGGGGGACGACGCGGGCGTGGGGGGCGTGGTGCGGCGCTCGATCGGTCACCTGCTCAGCCTAGGAATTCCGGGCCGGAGGGGAAGGGAGCGGCGTTCCGCCCTGAGTGAAGACGGTCCGGCACGCCGGGCCGGCTGCCGCGCCGGGTGTGCTGCCGTACCCTCGGAGGTGGGCAGGAGGACCGTGAGCGCCGCGTGCCGGCCGCTCGGAGATTCCGTGTGCATGGGTCCGCGCAAGCCGGGTACTCGCGAGGCACAGGGCAGCCGTGACATTCGTGGGGAGAGGAAATGAGGACCGCCGTGATCCGGTCGCAGGCGCGGGCAGTCGATGAGCGGACCGAGGCCGCGGCGGGTGACGGAGCACCGCTGGACGTGGATCCCCGGACCGTCGCTCCGCGTGACGCGAGGACGTTGTCCCGGCACTTCTTCCGCCGCCTTGCGGAGCTGGAGGAGGGCACGCGCGAGTACCAGTACGCGCGCAACACCCTCATCGAGATGAACATGTCCCTCGTGCGGTTCGCGGCCGGGCGGTTCCGCGGCCGGGGCGACGACATGGACGACATCGTGCAGACCGGCATGATCGGTCTGATCAAGGCGATCGACCGGTTCGAGCTGTCGCGCGAGGTGGAGTTCACCTCGTTCGCCCTGCCGTACATCGTGGGTGAGATCAAGCGGTTCTTCCGCGACACCACGTGGGCCGTGCATGTGCCGCGGCGGTTGCAGGAGCTGCGGGTCGAGCTGGCCAAGGCCCGCGAGGAACTCGCCGGCCGGCTGGACCGGGAGCCCACGGTCGCCGAGCTGGCCACGCTGATGAACCTCACCGAGCGGCAGGTCGTCGAGGGGCAGATCGCCGCCAACGGGTACACCTCCTCGTCGCTGGACGCCGCCCTCACCGGAGACGGCCCGGACAACGGCGAAGCCGTCCTCGCGGACTTCATCGGGGTGGAGGAGGAGGGGCTGCGGCTCATCGAGGACTTCCACACGCTGGCCCCGCTGATGGCGGAGCTCAGCGACCGCGACCGGGAGATCATCCATCTGCGGTTCGTGGAGGAGGCCACCCAGGCGGAGATCGGTGAGCGCCTCGGCTGCACGCAGATGCATGTGTCGCGGCTGATCAAGCGGATCATCACGCGGCTGCGCGAGGGCATGCTGGGCGACCTCGGCTGCGCCTGACGGGACGGGCGGGACGCCTGCCCCTCATGTGCCGTCGAGACTCAGTACGGCGCGTACCCGCTTGCCGACCGGCACCCGTTCCACGCCGACGTCCTGTGCCAGCGCCCGGACGATCTCCAGCCCGTGCCGCCCGACGCGCTCGGGGTCACGGGGAAAGACGCGGGGCAGCGTGTCACTGCTGTCGTAGACCGCCACGGTGAGCGAGGTGTCCGTACCCTCGAGCTCCAGGATGTACGGTCCCCCGCTGTGCCGGTCCGCGTTGGTGACCAGTTCACTCACCACCAGCAGCACCGCGCCGTCGGACCGCGCGTCGATCGAGGCGTCCCACTGGGTCCTGAGCTGCTCCAGGAACTCCGCGGCGAAGGCCCGCGCCTCGGCGATGCACCCCGGTTCGCCGGTGAAGTGCGCCGCCCGCCGCAGCGGTTCCACGGGTACGCCGAAACCAGTGGGTATCACTGCCCCGTCCACGTGATAGGTCATGCGTTGTCTCTCTGCGTAGCCGGCCCGGCCGGATGATCTGCATCAGTCCTGGTACCCCGGGTCCGGCGGCACAGTCCACCTGATCCGTGTTCGGCCTCGTACCGCGGGGAACCCGGATTCCGCCGGGTCCGGCGGAAGGGCGTGCCATGTACGAACTGGCGGGGGTGCGGAGCCTGGCGACGCTGCCCGTGGTGACGCTGGGCGGTGACGCCGTGGCCCATGTCAAGGACACCGTGTTCGACACCTCGGCCGGGCGGATCGAGAGCTTCACGCTCACCGGCCGGACCCTGCTGTCGGGGCCCCTGCCGCAGTATCTGCCCTGGCCGGCGGTGCACTGTCTGGGTCACCGGGCGGTCATGGTCCGCGACGCGGGAGCACTGTGCGGCATCCGGCTTTCCGCGGCGCGCCGCGAGGCGGTGCGCGGACGGCTGCTGGGGGCGCAGGTGGTGACCGACGAGGGCGAGACGGTGGGGACGGTGCTCGACATCCTGGTCGAGGGCGGCACCAGCGGACGGCTGGTCGCCTTCCGGCTGGCGGCGCACCGTGAGCTGGTGCACGGCTCCCGGCACCGGCGGCACCGGGTGTACGTGCCCCGGGGCGAGGCCCTGACCGTCACCGGCCGGACCCTGGTGATCCCCGCGCACGCCACGACGTACGTCACCGACGACCTGCCCGCCTTCACGGCCCGCGTCGGTGCCCGCCACGATCCCGGACGGGGTGCGGCCCGATGATGCTGTTCTCCCGGGTGCGGGGGCTGCCGGTACTGGCTCCGGGCGGCGCCGGCCGGGTCGGTGTGGTGCGGGCGCTGACCGTCGACGGGGCTCCCTGGCGGGTGACGTACGCCCTGATGGCGCGGGGGCGGCTGCGCAGAGGCGTGCCCGTGGCCTGGGACGCCCTGCGCGCGGCCGGCCCCGGTGCACTGGTCGTCCTCCGGGCCGGCGGCCCGGACGAGGTACCCGCCCACCATGAGCTGGTGGGGAGCAGAGTGCTCACGGAGTGCGGTGAGGAGGGCGGCACGGTGCTCGACGCGGCGTTCGATCCGGTCACCGCCCGCATCGAGGCGGTCCTGACGACACTCGGCGAGGTGCCGCCCGGCCGTCTGATGGGTCTCGGTGACCACGCTCTGGTGATCCGTGACCGTCACGCGCGTCACGGGGGCCGGGGGTTGTAGGCCTCGCGGCGGCGTCATCGTCACCTGCCCGCCCGCCTGCCCATCCGACCGCCCGCCTGCCCATCCGACCGCCCGACCGCCGGGCCGCCGGGCCGCCGGGCCGCCGGACCGCCTGCCCGGCGACGCGGACGGACCTCCCGGCAGGCGACGCCGACGCGGGCTGCTTAGCGTGCACACGTGAGTGCACGCACCTCCTCCGGCCGCACCGTGTCCCGCCACGGCTGGGCGCAGGCCTTCGTCACGGTCCTCGGCACGGTGGCCGCCATGGGTGCGGTCGCCGCGCTCGGGCTGTGGGCGGCCAGCGCCCCCGACCTGCCGGGGGGCGCCTTTCCCCAGGTGGTCGCGGCGACGGTGGTGACGGCGGTCGGCGGCACCGTGAAGCTGTCCGGCGACGCCGGCGGACTGGCCGGAACCGAGGGTGGTCTGGCGGTCGTCCCGCTGTCCGTCACGCTCACCGGAGCGCTGATCATCGGCTGGGGGTTTCTGCGTCCCCAGCGCCACCGGGCGGTCGCCGACGCGCCCGAGCTGGGCGGGTGGGCGGCGAGGATCGCCGTGCTGTGGCTGCTCGCCCTGCTCGGCCTGGCGCTCGCCGCACGACACACCTTCGAGATCTCGCTCGGCGACGGTCCGCTCGGCGACCTAGGGGACCTGTTCGGTTTCAGACCGGTGGTCGGGTTCGCCGCCGATGTGCCGCTGACCGTCCTGATCGGCCTGGTCTGGCTGGCGGGGGTGCTGCTGGTGTCGCTGGCGGTGTCCCGGGACGCGCCGCTGCCGGCCGGGCTGTCGCGCTTCCGGGCGTCGGTGCGTCCCGCCGCGCTCGCGATGGTGCGCCTGCTGCTCGCCGCCGTGGTCATCGCTCTCGTCGTCGCGCTGGTCGTCGCCGCCACCCGGGGCCACCCGGTCGAGACGTTCGCGGTCATCCTGCTGGGCCTGCCCAACGTGGCCTGGCTCGCGTTGACCGTCGGGCTCGGTGCCACCTGGGACGGCCGGGTGGAGGGGCCGTTCGGGCTGCCCATGCCACAGGTGCTCGACGAGGTGCTGCGCACCCCGGACGTCTCCGAGCTGAACCTGGGCACGCTCGTCGAGCACGACGGGGGCACCTGGTGGTGGCTGCTGGTGGGGGACGCGGTGCTGCTGCTGACCGTCGCGTTCGTGATGGCCGCCCTGTCACCGCCGCGCGTCCGGGTCTGGCAGCACGCCGTGCGCCTGGCGCTGGCGCTGGCGCTGACGGTGCTGATGATCTGCCTCATGGTCCGTATCTCCGCGCGGCTCGGTCTGTCCGTGCTCGGCATCGGTGACCTGGGCGAGGGGTTCTCCGGAGAGGTACTGCTGACACCACGGCTGTGGAGCGCGCTGGGGCTGGCTCTGCTCTGGGGGCTGGCCGCCGGGTTCGCGGGGGCGTCGATGGCGCGTGCGGCGCGCCGGCGGGACGGTGGAACAGACCCCTGATCCGGAACGGAGCTCCGAACCCTTCACCGGGAGCGGGAGCGCTCAGGCGACCGGGACGCCGAGCGTGCGGGCGGCGCGCTGGATGCGCAGCGCATCCACGGACTCGGCCAGCAGTTCGTACTCGGTGGTGTCGTCGCCGGTGGCGAGACGCACCAGACGTCCGGCGGCGAGCGCCTCGGCCACCTCTTCCTGCCGGGCGTCGTCACCGCACCACCTGCGCAGTACGGCGGGTACATCGGGCACGTCGTCGGCGACGGGGACGAGCGCGCCCGGTGGTAAGTGCTCGGCGTCGGGCCGCGGGTCGAGCCGCTCGGCGATCCAGGAGGCGCGGTCGCGCAGCCACCACAGGGCGAGGGCGAGGGTGGGGGCCCGGTAGGTGCCCAGCGGCACGCCGATGCGACGGCCGTCGCAGACCCCGTACGCCGTGACATGGCACAGGAATTCGTCGTGCACGTTCCCGTTCCCTCCCCCGCTGCGTTGCTCGCCCGCCGGGCCGGGCCGGCTGCCCGCCTCGTGGCTCGCATGCTGTGCGTGAGGGCGCCGTCGCGCGGTGTGAAGCGCTCTCGTTGTCGAGTATGTTCACCGCTGAATCACTGTCACCATGTGTTTCCGGCCAGTCTCCTGGCATATTCATGGCGATGCCTGGCCGAAACGATTCGGCTGCCGACCGGCCGACCGCATGCCCCCGCAGGTGACGGCCTTGTCCACGGGCCGTGGGCAGGGCGTACGCACCACCGGTCACCGGGACCGGAACGCGCCCACGGCCCCGCGGGGATCCGACACCGACGGCGCCCGGGCGGCCGCGAGGGTCCGGACGGCGGACGGCTCGGCTTCCGTGGCCGGGGCGGATGCGCTCACCCGCGACGCCGGGAGCCGGGGCCGTGTGGTGTACGGCTTCCCGGATCGGTTGCCCGCGAGGGCGTGACGCCGGCTTCCTCGGCCCCGCCCACCGCTGCCGTGCCCTACCGCCGCACGAAGGCTTCGATGCGGGACAGCTCCTCGTCGGTGAAGTCGAGATTGCGGGTGGCGGCCACGCTGTCCTCGAGCTGCCGCGGGCTGCTGGCACCGACCAGGGCGGAGGTCAGCCGGCCGCCGCGCAGGACCCAGGACAGTGCCATCTGCGCCAGGGTCTGCCCGCGGGACGCGGCGATCTCGTTGAGCGCCCGCAGCCGGCCCACCAGTTCCCCAGTGAGCGCGTCCGTGTGCAGGAAGGGGCTGTCGCTCGCGGCCCGGGAGTCCTCGGGTATGCCGTCGAGGTAACGTGCGGTCAGCAGTCCCTGCTCCAGCGGGGAGTAGGCGATGGAACCGACCCGGAGTTCGTCCAGGGTGTCCATCAGCCCCTCGTCCTCCGGGCGGCGGTCGAGCATCGAGTAGCGCGGCTGGTTGATCAGCAGCGGGGTGCCCAGCTCACCCAGGATGCGGGCGGCTTCGCGGGTCTGCTCCGCGGAGTAGTTGGACACGCCGACGTACAGCGCCTTGCCCTGCTGGACCGCCGAGTGCAGGGCACCCATCGTCTCCTCCAGGGGAGTCTCCGGGTCGAAGCGGTGCGAGTAGAAGATGTCGACGTGATCCAGGCCCATGCGGCTCAGGCTCCGGTCCAGCGAGGACAGCAGGTACTTGCGCGAGCCCCATTCGCCGTACGGGCCCGGCCACATCAGGTAGCCGGCCTTGGTGGAGATCACCAGCTCGTCGCGGTACGGCGCGAAGTCGGCCTTCAGCGCCTCGCCGAGGGCGGACTCGGCCGCGCCGGGCGGCGGCCCGTAGTTGTTGGCCAGGTCGAAATGGGTGACACCCAGGTCGAAGGCGCGGCGCAGGATGGCGCGCTGGGTCCCGGCCGGACGGTCGGGTCCGAAGTTGTGCCACAGGCCGAGCGAGAGCGCGGGGAGCTTCAGGCCGCTGCGTCCGGTGCGCCGGTAGGGCATGTCCGCGTAACGGTCGGGGTGTGCGGTGTACAACGCGACTCCAGAGTGGTCGGCACACGTCTTGGCGGTTCCGTCGAACCACCGCCCCACTCTGTCGTGACCTGCGGGCAGTGGTCCAACAGGAGAATCCGATGGAATTCAGCGGATACGCTTCTCAATCATGGAACTGCGTCACCTCCAGCACTTCGTCGCCGTCGCCGAGCACCAGCACTTCACCCGCGCGGCGGAACGGCTGATGGTCTCCCAGTCGGGCCTGTCCGCGTCCATCCGCGCGCTGGAGCGCGAGCTGCGGACACCGCTGTTCGTCCGGACGACCCGCAGGGTGACGCTCACCGAGGCGGGGCGGGCGCTGCTCACGGAGGCGGAGCGGATCCTGGCGCAGGTGCGGGCGGCGCACGAGGCGGTGGCGGCGGTGCAGGGCGTGCTGCGCGGCACCCTCGCGCTGGGCACCGAGCAGTGCATCGCCGGGGTGCACGTGGCGGAGCTGCTCGCCACGTTCCGCCGGCTCCACCCGGATGTGGAGATCCGGCTGCGGCAGTGGGGCTCGGCCGCGCTGGCCGAGGAGGTCGCGGCGGGCCGGCTGGACCTTGCCTTCGCCTACCGGACGGAGGCGGACCCGGAGCAGCTTCGGTCGGTGCCCCTGACCAGCGAGCCGATGACCGTGCTGTGCCATCCGGACCACCGGCTCGCACGCGCCGGGGTGCCGCTGACGCCGCACGGCCTGGCCGACGAGGTGTTCGTCGACTTCCACCCCGACTGGGGTCCGCGCCGTGCCACCGACACCGCCTTCGCCGCCGCGGGCGTACGGCGCACCGTGGCGCTGGAGGTGAACGATGTGCACAGCCTGCTCGATCTGGTCGAGCGGGACCTGGGCATCGCCGTCGCGCCCCGGCACTTCCGGCACAAACGCGAGACCCTGACCGCGCTGCCGTTGAAGGGCACCGACGAGGCCGCGTACGAGACGGTGGCCCTGGTGCCGTCCCCGCGGGCGGCCAGCCCGGCGGCGCGGGCGCTGATGGCCCTGCTGGACAGCGGGGACGCGTGAGAGGCCCGGATGCGCGAAGGTGGAGGCATGCATGCCAAGGACATCCTCATCGACGGCTTCGGCCGCATCCGGGAAGAGGTCCACGCCGCCGTCGAGGGCCTCGGCCCCGACGCACTGAACGCCCGGCCGGGCCCCGGCGCGAACTCCGTCACCTGGCTGGTCTGGCACCTCACCCGGGTCCAGGACGACCACATCGCCGACGCCTTCGGTCTCGACCAGGTGTGGCTCTTTGACGGCTGGGAGAAGCGCCTGGCGTTCGGCCTGCCCCGGCACGACACCGGGTACGGCCACACGTCGGCACAGGTCGGCAAGGTACGGGTCGACTCCGGTGATCTGCTGACCGGCTACCACGACGCGGTGCACGAGCAGACGCTGGACGCGCTCCGGTCCCTCACCGCCAAGGATCTGGAACGGGTCGTCGACGAGCGCTGGGATCCCCCGGTGACCATGGGGGTACGGCTGGTCAGCGTCCTGTCCGACGATCTGCAGCACGTCGGACAGGCCGCGTATGCGCGAGGGCTGGTTCAGAGCGCCGGGGCGTAGCCGGGCAGGATCACGTCCCGGATGAGGGCGGCGCGCTCGTCGAACGGGAGGAACGCGCTCTTCACCGCGTTCACCGTGACCGTCCGCAGATCCTCGGCCGTCCAGCCGGCCTGTTCGACCAGCAGGGACATCTCCCGGGTCATGGTGGTGCCGGAGACGAGACGGTTGTCGGTGTTGAGGGTGACGCGGAAGCCGAGGTCCTTCAGCGCGGTGATCGGGTGTTCGGCGATCGAGCCGGCGGCGCCGGTCTGCAGATTGGAGGTGGGGCACATCTCCAGGGCGATCCTGCGGTCACGCACCCAGCCGGCGAGACGGCCGAGCTTGCCGGCCGCGAGGTCCGGGATGTCCTCGGTGATGCGCACGCCGTGCCCGATGCGCTGGGCGCCGCAGACCTGCAGGGCCTGGTGGATGCTGGGCAGGCCGTGGGCCTCACCGGCGTGGATGGTGAACGGGACGTTCTCGCGCCGCAGGTGCTCGAAGGCGGCGAGGTGGTCGGCGGGCGGGAAGCCGTCCTCGGCGCCGGCGATGTCGAAGCCGACGACCCCGGCGTCCCGGAAGGCGACGGCCAGGTCGGCGGCCTCACGGACGCGGTCGAACATCCGCATGCCGCAGAGCAGGGTGCCGACCCGGACGGGCGTCCCGGCGGCGGCCGCCTTGGCCATACCGGCGGCGAGCCCCTCCTGGACCGTTTCCACGACCTCGCCCATCGTCAGCCCGCCCCTGGTGTTCAGCTCGGGGGCGTAGCGGACCTCGCCGTAGACGACGCCGTCGGCGGCGAGGTCGAGGACGTACTCCTCGGCGGTGCGCAGCAGGCCCTCACGGGTCTGCATCACGGCGAGCGTGTGCTCGAAGGTGGCTATGTAGCGGACCAGATCACCGGAGTTCGCGGCCTCGACGTACCAGGCGGCGAGCTCGTCGGGGTCGGTGGTGGGCAGGGTGTGGCCGGCCGCCTCAGCGAGCTCCACCACGGTGGCGGGGCGCATCCCGCCGTCGAGGTGATCGTGCAGGACGGCCTTGGGGAGGCGGCGGATCAGAGCGTCATCTACGCGCGTAGCGGTCATGGTGGAGCCTTCCTCGAGCGGGCGGGTTCGTGGTGTGCGAAGAGGGTTCAGGCGGCGGGCTGGAGCAGGTCCCAGCGGTTGCCGTACAGGTCCTGGAAGACGGCGACCGCACCGTACGGCTCGTGGCGCGGCTCCTCCAGGAAGCGCACGCCGGCGGCGGTCAGGCGCGCGTGATCGCGGGCGAAGTCGTCGGTGTGCAGGAAGAAGCCCACCCGCCCGCCGGTCTGGTCGCCGATCCGGGCCCGCTGCGTCTCTCCCCTGGCGCGGGCGAGCAGCAGTCCCGTGCCGGTGTGCCCGGCGTCCGGTTCGACGACGACCCAGCGGCCACCGTCCGGCCGGGGCGTGTCCTCGGCGAGCCGGAAGCCGAGGGCTCCGGTGTAGAAGCGGATCGCCTCGTCGTAGTCGTCGACGACGAGGGTGACCAGGGGGATGCGTCTCATCGCGACCTCACAGGTGGGATTGACCGGAGAGGTTATACGTAAAACCATCGCGTACGCCACTCCCGCCCCCGGGGGCGGTTTCCCCGGGGGCGGGAGTGGCGGTGCGGCTACGGATAGGTGTACGTGTTGAGCGCGGTGACGGCGGCCGCGGGGTCGCCGCGGTCGTAGTGGTCCACGGCGAGGTAGGTGGGCTTCTTGCGGGCGGCCGGCTGGCAGAAGCGGCGGGCCCGGTCGGCGAGCTTGGAGTTGTCGGTGCCGGCCGTGGAGGTGAGCGCCGTGTCCCTGAAGTGGTTCATGACGAACAGGGGGCGGAAGCCGGGCTCGGTGCGGGTCAGCGGGATGTTGGTGCCCGCGTCGTACCAGCGGCTGTAGCAGGACCAGTCGGAGGTTCCGGCGCCCGGACCCATGGACCAGTGGTTCTCGACGGTCCATTCACGCTGGTACATCACGCCGAAGGTGTCCCGGGTCAGGCCCGCGGCCCGGTCGGCGTCCCGGCTGTGGTCGCTGAAGATCAGCAGCCGCTGTCCGGCGGCGGCCAGCTGCCCCATGGCCGGCCAGCCGTTCTCACGGACGCCGGTGCGGTCCGGCCGGTACAGCACCTCCGACAGCCCCTGGACACGGGCGAGTTCGGCACGCAGTACACCCGGTTCGACGTAGTCCTCCAGGAACACGGTGACGAACTGGTCGGGGTGGGCACGCAGGAAGTCGACCATCCGCTGGAGATCGACCCACAGGGCGACGGGCCGGCGGACCAGGGTGCAGCTGTTGTGGCAGAGGATCGCGCCGTCCGGGGTCTGGTGGATGTCCAGCATGAATCCGCGTACACCGTCGGCGAGTTGACGCTCGATGCCCCGGCTCTGGTTGGGGAAGAGGTCGACGAAGGGCGGGGCGAAGCCGCCGTCGACGCCATTGGCGTAGGCGTTGTGGGCGGTGAGGAAGGTGACCTGGTCCAGGGTGCGCCGGTCCTGCGGCGGCATGGGACCGGTGACCGGGTCGACCGGCGTGAGGTACCAGGTGGCGAGGTCGCCGGTGCCGGTGCCGACGGTGAGCCGGGCGGGGTGGTTGGCGCCGGAGGGTTTCGGGGCGACGGTGAGGCGGCGGTCGGTGCCGGGGACGGCCAGCGTGAACCGGTCGGCGCCGGCCGGGGCGATCGCCCAGCGCGCTTCCGGGTCCGCACACGTGACGGTCGCGGCACGGTCGCCGGTGCGGCCGAGGCAGCTGCCGGGGCTGTCGGTGTTCTCCAGGGTGCCGTCGGCGCGCAGGTTCCACTGCTGGCGGTCCTCGTTGCCGCGCGGTCTGTGCTGCTCGACCGCACCGGCGGCGTCGGCGGCGTTGAGTCCGGTCGTCGCGCTCTGGACGTAGTACGTGCCGGGTGGTGGAACCGCGTCGGCGGCCGAGACGGGCGCCGGTGCCACGACCGTCGCGGCCAGCGCGGCGGCCGAGACGGTCGTGGCGAGGAGGGCGTGGGGGGTGCGCATGGGGATGCCCCTTCGTCCGGGCACGGCCGGGCGCGCGCGGGACGCGCGGCAGCCGTACGGATGGTCAGGGGCATGACACCATGGAGCACGGCCCCGCGTCAGCAGTACAGGTTGCCGCCCGGTGTCGTTCCCAGGAGCTGGGTGAACTGCTGATACTTGGTCACCCTGCTCTGGACCTGCGCGGGGTTCCTGCCGTCGCACTCCACCCAGCCGTTGATGGCACGGATCGTGTGGCCGAAGCCCGCCTGGTCGACCATCGCGCTGTGCGCGGTCATCGACCCGGGGCCGGTCTGGGTGTTCCAGTACCAGAGGGCCGTCTTCCAGGCGACCGCGGAGTCGTTCTGCACCAGCCAGGGGTTGTTGAGCAGGTCGATGCCGAGCGCGTCGCCCGCGGCCTTGTAGTTGTAGTTCCAGCTCAGCTGCACCGGCCCGCGGCCGTAGTACGCGGCCTGGCCGGCCGGACAGCCGAACGGCTGCCCCCAGTCGCAGTAGTGCGGATAGTTGGCGGTGTTCTGCTCCACGATGTGGACCAGGCCGCCGGTCTCGTGGTGGACGTTGGCCAGGAACGCGGCGGCCTCCTGCTTCCTCACCGTGTCGCCGCCGGTGTTGGCGAAACCGGGATAGGCGCTCAGCGCGGCGACGAGCCCGCCGTAGCTGTAGAAACCGTTCCGGCCCGGGAACATCTGGTTGAACTGCGCCTCGGTCACGACGAAGTTCCCGACCGGTGTTCCGGGGCCGTTGTCACAGGCGTACGGCTCCCAGTACCAGGTGCTGATGACGGGGTCGTAACCCGGGTTGCCGTGCTCGGCGATGTACGCCCGTCCGTCGGTGTAGCGCACGATGTCACCGGCGTTGTACCACTGCCCGGCCCTCCAGTCCGGATAGCCGGAGCAGGAGGCGGCGGGGGCGGCGGTGGCGGTCGTTGCGGGGAGGAGCACGGGGGCGCTGCCGGCGAGGAGCAGGGCGGCCGTCACAGCGGCGATGCGGCGTCTCGACAAGGGATCAACTCCTTTGCGGGACACGGCCGCCACCGGGCGAGGACATGCCGATGAGCGGGTCTCGCCCGTGCGCGCCGGCAGGGCCGGTCGCGGTGCGGAGGCGGCCGTGGTGGGGGGTGTGGGGCCCACTCAACCGCCTTGGTCTGTACCAGTCAAGGGTTTAGACCAATCAGCATGCCGGTGCCCGGTGACTCCACCGGGAGTCACCGGGCACGGGCGGGTCCGGCCGCGGTCAGTCGCCCTCGGCCGGAACCACCACGAGGAACGCGTCCGACTCCAGATCCATGACGACCGTCGCGGACTCGCCCGCGGCACGGCGGCGGGCCGCGCACTCCTCCGCGGGCCACGATCCGCGCGGGGACCCTGCGGGGAAACGCTCCAGCACCTTCGCTCCCGTCACGGTGGTCATGTCGGTGGACACCTCCTGTCGGCCGCGGCCCCGATCGCCGCCCTCGTCCGTTCGTCCGTTCGTCGTCCGTTCGTCGTCCGTGTGGTGCGGTTGCCCCGGATCGCGGCGGACATGTACGGGCGGCACGGCACACGGCTGCCCGTGGCCGCGGGACCGTCAGTCCCGCACCTGCGCGCGCTCCTTCCAGAGCCGGCCCGGCCACCAGGCGACCGGGCCGAGGTCCAGGGCGAGGGCGGGCACCAGCAGGGAGCGGACGACCAGCGTGTCGAGGAGGACACCGAAGGCGACGATGAAGGCGACCTGCGCCAGGAAGGCCAGCGGGATCACCCCGAGCGCCGCGAAGGTCGCGGCCAGCACCACGCCGGCCGAGGTGATCACTCCGCCGGTGCTGACCAGCCCGCGCAGCACGCCCTGGCGGGCTCCGTGCCGCAGCGCCTCCTCCCTGACCCGGGACATGAGGAAGATGTTGTAGTCGACACCGAGGGCCACCAGGAACACGAAGCCGTACAGCGGCACCGACGGGTCGGTGCCGGTGAATCCGAACACATGAGGGAAGACGAGCGCGGAAACACCCAGCGTGGCGAGGAAGTTGACCGCGACGGTGGCGACGAGTAGTGCGGGCATCAGCAGCGAGCGCAGCAGCACGGTCAGTACGAGGAAGATGACGACGAGGACCACGGGGACGATGAGTCCGCGGTCCCGTTCCGCCGTCCGCAGGGTGTCGTACTGCTGGGCCGTGTAGCCGCCCACCAGAGCGTCCGCACCGGGAACGGCGTGCAGGGAGGTCCGCAGCCGGGCCACGGTGTCCTTCGCGGCGTCGCTGTCGGAGGCGGCGTCGAGGGTGACGTCGACCCGGACCCGTCCGTCGACCACCAGCGGTTCGCCGCCGGGGCGGCCGGAGGCCGTCACGCCGGCCGCCGAGGCGACGCCCTCGATGTCCTCGGCCGCGGCCACCACCTGGTCCAGCCGGCCCGCGTCGGCGATGACCACGGTGGGGTTGCCGGAGCCGCCGGGGAAGTGCTCGGAGAGGGTGCGCTGGGCGGCCACCGAGGGCGCGTCGTTGACGAAGGTCTCGTCGAGCGGAACGCCCTTGGAGGTGAGGGCCGGCGAGAACGCGGCACACACCACGAGGCCCGCCAGGGTGAACGCCCACACCTTGCGCGGGGCGCGGTCGACGAGGGAGGCGACCCGCCGCCACACGCCGTCACCGGTGCGCCGTTCCTCGGCGCTGTGCGGCTTGGCGGGCCAGTAGGCCGCGCGTCCGAGCAGGACGAGCACCGCGGGCAGGAAGGTCAGGGTGGTGAGCACGGAGCACACGATGCCGATCGAGCCGACCGGCCCGAGCGCGGCAGTGTTGGTGAGGTCGCTGATCAGCAGGGCGAGCAGCCCCAGTACGACGGTGGCGGCACTGGCCACCACGGCGCCCCAGGTCTGCTTCAGCGCCGAGCGCATGGCGGTGAAGCGGTCCTGTCCGGCCACCTCCTCCCGGAAACGGGCGGTGAGCAGCAGGGCGTAGTCGGTGGCGGCACCGATGACGAGGATGGACAGGATCCCCTGGACCTGGCCGTCGACCCGCACGATGTCGTTCTTCGCGAGGGCGTACACCACCGCGCTGGCCAGGGCGAGCGCCATGACCGCGGAAATGATGATCACCAGGGGCAGCAGGACGCTGCGGTACACCAGGACCAGGATCAGCAGGACAGCCACCAGCGCGACGCCGAGCAGCAGGCCGTCGACTCCGGCGAAGGCGTCGGAAAGGTCGACCTGGGTCGCGGCGGGGCCGGCCACCTGGACCGTGGTGTCCGGGACCTGTCCGGCCGCCGCTCGGATGCGGTCAAGAACCTCGGTGAGCGTGTCCCCGTCGGCGGGTTCGAGTGGGACGACGCCCTGGAGTGCCTCGCCGTCCTCGGAGGGGATCGCCGGAGAGGCCCTGCCGACGATGCCCGGGGTGCCCGCGAGGGAGGCCAGCGAGCGGGTGGCCTCGCGCTGCCGGTCCTTCACCGGGCCGTCCGCGTCCGCGGTCCACAGCACGATCGCCGGCAGCGTCTCGTCCTGCCGGAATGCCTTCTGCTCCTCGATGACCTCGGTCGATTCGGCGCTGCGCGGCAGGAAGCCGGCCTGGTCGTTGGTGGCCACCTCGCCGAGCCTTCCGGCGTAGGAGCCGAACGCCCCGCCGATACCGAGCCACACGACGAGCAGCAGGACGGGGACGAGCCGGCGGGCCCATCGGGATGACGCGTTCATCGCTCTCCAGGTGCGGCGAGAATCATCTGAATGAAAAACTATCTCAATAATTGAAATAGATTGCGGTTGTGATCGTAGACCACGCCGGCCCTGCCGGATCTAGCAGGACGGACGGTCCGGTCAGAACGGTTCACCCGGAACGGGCAGCGCGGGCGACGGGAGGTCAGGGACGCCCGGAGGCGTCACGGAGCGCCAGTTCCTCGTTCAGCGCGGTCAGAAACCTCAGAGCGACGGCGAGTTCGGCACCCTCGAAGCGGGCGAGGGCCGAACCCGCGGCCTGAGCGAGCGGACGGAAGTAGGTCCGGGCCGCCGTCTTGGCGTCGGCCGCGTAGTACAGGTGGACCACCCTGCGGTCACTGCTCTCCCGGACCCGGGTGACATGCCCCGCGCGCTCCAGCCGGTCCACGCACGCGGTCACCGCTCCCGAGGTGAGCCCGAGGTGCTCCTTGAGACGGCCCGGGGTCATCGGCTCCTCGGCGTCCAGGATCGCCGCGAGCGCCTGGACGTCGGTGGCGTGCAGCCCCTTGCGGTGCGCGAAGCCGTGGACCATGCGGTTGATCTCGGCGTTCATCCGGCGCAGCTGGACGGCGAAGGCCTGAAGGTCGGCCGCCTCCGGCGCCGGGACACCGCCCCGTCCCGCCGTCTGCCGCTCCGCGTCGTCTGCTGTGGCCACGGGATCACCCTATAGAAGCCCCCGAGAACCGCCCCCCTCGCCGACCCGCTCCCCGCCAGGCTCTACACATAAGGGAAAAATAAGTACAGAATGGGAGAGCGCGGCACTTACCGCACACCGCTAGAAGCGGTCAGGCCCGTTAGTCGAAGGAGACGACTCATGGCCAACGTCTCGCACCCGCGCGGTGACATCGCGAGTCATCCCGATGCGCCGGAAATGCGGGCACGGTACGACCGTATGCTCGGCGGCCGCGATGTGGCCCTCGTGGACGGTCCGGTGTTCCTGCTCGGCCTCTACTGCGCGGTGTCCCCGTGGATCCTCCACTACACGACGAGCCAGCCGGCACTCGTGACCCACAACCTCGTCGTGGGCATCGCGATCGGTCTGCTCGCCCTGGGGTTCACCGCGGCTCCGGCGCGCATGTACGGCCTCAGCTGGGCCATGTGCGCCCTGGGCGCGTGGATGATCATCTCGCCGTGGATCGTCGGCAGCAGTCCTGACGCCGGCGTGATCTGGAACAACGTCGTCATCGGCGCCCTCGCCGTGGTGCTGGGCGCGGTCTGCGCCGTCACGGCGGCCAGGAGCGCGCCCAAGCAGTAGACCCGCGGCGGAAGGAGAGCCCTGCGCCGGTCCGCGGCAACCGCGGACCGGCCCTTTCGCGTCCGGCCCGGACTGTTCACGCGGGGAGGGGGCAGAAGCACGGCACCGGACGACGTGAGGAGAACGGGCAAATGGAGATCGGCGGCATCATCAGTGCCATCGTCATCGGCATTGTCATCGGCGTCCTGGGCCGACTCGTGGTCCCGGGACGGCAGCGCATCGGGATTCTGTGGACGATCCTCGTCGGCATCGTCGCCGCGCTCATCGGGTCGGCGATCGCAGCGGGCTTCGGGGTCGCCGACACCGACGGCGTCGACTGGGCGGAGTGGCTGATACAGATCGGTCTCGCCGCGGTGGGGGTGGCCGCCCTGGACCGGTCGAAGGCCGGCCGATGACGACCGCGACGGCTCCCGTCGCCTACGGCGTCACGGACGGGACAGTTTGACAGCCACTGCTCGTACCGGGTGACCGTCGCGTCCACGGCCTTCGAGCGGCGTCGGCGCCATGCCGAAGGCCGGCTCGAAGGTCGTGGAGTCCAGGATCTGCGGCTCGGCGGCCCGAAGGCGCGCGCCTCCTCGCGGGTGCTGACGGCGGGAGCGGTGGGCAGGTGCCAGGCCCGCCCGTCGCCCTCGGGCCGCTCGCCGAGCGCGGCCGGAGCGGCGGCCTCGTCCTCGATGTCGGTGGAGCAGTGCGGCAGGCCGATGTCGCCGATGCCCGGCCCCTCTTCGCCGGTGATCGCGCCCGGGAACACGGCGCTGCCCAGCGTGGAGTCGAGCACCCCCGGGCCGACGACATCGGCCGCACGGCCGATAACCACCCCGGCGCGGCCCGCACGGACCGGGCGTCACCGCGGTCCCGGCACGTACATGTACGGAGTCGTCCTGGCCAGGGCGGCGAAGCCGAGGCGTTCGAGAATGGGGTGGCTCTGTCCGGAGGCGTCCACCTGGAGGTAGCGGTAGCCTCGGTCCGCGGCGATCCGGGCCCGGTGGGCCACGAGGGCCCGGTAGATGCCCCGCCCACGCCAGTCCCGTACGGTGCCGCCGCCCCACAGCCCGGCGAACCGGGCACCCGGAGTCAGCTCCATACGGGCCGCCCCGACGGGCTCGTCACCTGCCAGGGCGACGACGGCGACGACGGTCCCGGGAGCGGCGGTCAGCTGGTCGAGCAACTGTCGGCGGAACCGGGAGGCGTCGGCGGCGAACGCCTTCTCGTGCACGTCGGCCACCAGGTCGACACCGAACCGGTCGGTGACGGACACCAGGCGGACGCCCTCGGGCGGGCGGGCGTCGAGAGTGAGCCCGGAGATCTCACCGATCATGAGCGTCTCGTCCGGCCCGGGTGTGAACCCGGCCGCGACGAGCCGCCGGCCGAGATCCGAGGGCAGGTCGTGGCCGTACAGCTTCCACTCGAACTCGCGGCCGAGTCCGGCGAAGTACGCGATCTGGTCCGCGATCACCGCGTCGGCGTCGGCGTGCTCCAGGGCGGACCAGACGACACCGTTCCAGCCGTGCGCGGGAGCGGTCTGGCGCACCACGGCGCCGACCCGTTCGACATGGGCGCCGGGGCCGTCGGGCCGCGCCCTCTCGCGCATGTCACGGTCGAACAGGGCGAGTACGGCGGCGTTGTCCATGCGGTCGACCTCACCATGAGCCCGTGCCGGGGGCAACGGGATTAGGGTGGCGGTGGATCGATGCGTCGCAAGGAGGCAGGACCATGGTCGGGACGTCCGTGAGGGACGACGAACTGCCGTACCTGCGGCGCTGTGTGGAGCTGGCGGCCGAGGCGCTGGAGTCGGGTGACGAGCCGTTCGGTTCGGTCCTGGTCGGCGGGGACGGCACGGTGCTCGCCGAGGACCACAACCGCGTGGCCTCCGGGGACCGGACCCGGCACCCGGAGTTCGAGCTGGCACGCTGGGCGGCGGCCCGGATGAGCCCCGACGAGCGGGCCGCGGCCACGGTGTACACCTCCGGAGAGCACTGCCCGATGTGCGCCGCCGCGCACGCCTGGGTGGGCCTTGGGCGCATCGTGTACGTCGCCTCCTCCGAGCAGCTGGCGTCCTGGCTGACGGAGTTGGGGGTGCCCGCCCCGCCGGTGCGGACGCTGCCCGTGTCGGAGATCGCCCCGGGTGTGACCGTGGCGGGGCCCATCCCCGGACTGACCGAGGAGATCAGGCAGTTGCACCAACGCTTCTACCGCGCACGCGGCTAGGGGCTGTCGTCGGACCCCGTCGTCGCCCGGAGGGCGGCCTCGCGGGGTCCGGTGCGTGCTGATCGGCGTGCCGGGCGGAAGGCCTCGTCCTGGGCGTACCCGGGCTTTCGGCCGGTGCGGCGAGAGTGCGTGCCGGGCGTCCCGGGGCGGACGTCAGCCTGACGTCAACCCTTGGGGCCGGTCGCGAAGGTGGCGCCGTCGCCCGGAGGGCGGCAGCGGGCGCCATCTCCGTGACAGGACCTGTTCAGGGCCTGACCGCGGATCAAGCGGTCGCGGGAACCGACGGCTTTCGCGGCCGCCGGCGAGCGGGTCGGGTGCGGCCGGCCGCACGGCGACGCAGGGCACCGGTGACCGAGGACAACGCCGTGGAGGTGCGCCTCCCACGCCTTCCGGGCGGTCGCGGGTGGGCATGCCGGGCCCCGCGCCTCCGGCATGATCCGCCGGACAGGCCCCGGGCCGGGGGCGCCGCGGGCCGTCCGGAACCCGGACCGGGGTCAGCCGTCCGTCCGCGGGCGGGCGCGGCGGTACAGCGCCACACCGGCCAGGAAGAGCGCGGCACCGGTCCCGAGAACCGGAAGGGTCCGGTCGGCCCCCGTCTCGGCCAGGGCGACGGGCTCCTGAGCGACCGTGTGCGTCGCCGGGGCCGGAAGGGTGCGCGGGGGTGCCGAGGGCTCGGGCCGGTCCGGGCGGCCGTGGCGCTCGGCCGAGGTGTTCGTGGAGGTGTTGCCGGTGGCCGCATTGCCGGCGCCGACGACGTGCACGCCGTTGCCGCTGACCTGGACCGGGAGATCCACCGGCAGGTGTACCCCGTTGCCGGACACGACGCCCGAGGAGCCGTGCGTGCCGCTCCCGGCCTTTGCCCCGGTGAAGGAACCGGTGGACGAAGCGCTGGACGAAGCGGCGGAGGAGCCGCTGGAGGAACCGGCCGAGGCGGCCTGCTCCCTCACGTCCTCGTTGACACAGGTGTTGCCGGCGGCGGAATTGAGGAGGCCCACCACGTTCGCCGTGTTCCCGCACACGTTCACCGGGAGGTGCGCCGGGAGCTGGACGGCGTTCCCTGCCACCACCCCCGGTGAACCGGCCGTGACGCCGTCCGCCCCGGTGCCGGCGTGCGCCGGCACCGCCACGGCCATGGCGCCCGACGCGGCGGCGACGGCGATCACACCGTTTCGGGTAACCCGTCTCATAGGTTCCCTGCCCTTCCAGACATGGTCGCGAGCGCTCGCCCGCACCGGATAGAACGCTGTTGTGGCATCCGGGTTATGGCTCATCCGTATGCCGCAGCCGATTCACCCCATCGGGGGCACCGACGCTCGAACTCCGGGCAAAGTCCGTCGAACTCACGACGGACGAACGCACGGTCCGGGCCACCAAGGCACCGCCGTGCGGCCGACGGGCGGGGGTCCCGCGGCCCGCCTATGGTGAGCGAGGGCGCCGGTCGGGGCGTCCCTGGAGGCACCGATGCTGGCCAAGCTGACCAAGCGAAGCCGTCCGAGCCGGTACGCGGCGTACCCCTCGGTCGGGCGCTGCGCGGCCGCCGGGGCGGTCGGGCTGGCCCTGCTGGGCACCGGCCTGACGGCGGCCGGCCGCTCCGGACCGGATCTCGACCGGTTCTACGACCAGAAGATCGAGTGGGCGGGGTGCGAGGGCGGCCTGGACCTGCCCAAGGACATGCAGTGCGGGAAGATCACCGTTCCTCTCGACTACGCGGACCCGGGCAAGGGCACCTTGGACCTGGCCCTCGCCCGCTACCGGGCCTCAAGTGCTCCCCGGGGTTCGGTGGTGCTGAACTTCGGCGGCCCGGGAGCCTCGGGAGTGATGGGACTCGCGCAAGGACGCAAGGACTTCATGGGTCTGACGGACGGCTACGACGTGGTCTCCTTCGATCCCCGCGGCGTCGGCCGCTCCGCACCGGTCAGCTGCGGCGCCGAGGCGACCGGTCGGGCGCTGGAGGCGACCGACGGCGAGGAGATCGCCGATCCGCGTGAGACGCTGCGGCAGTTGCGGGAGGTCGCCGCCGAGTGCGTCGAGCACTCGGGCCCCGTCCTCGACCACATCGGCACCGTGGACGTGGCCCGCGACCTGGATGTGATGCGCCAGGCACTCGGCGACAAGAAGCTCAACTACCTGGGATTCTCCTACGGGACCCGGCTCGGGGCGGTGTATGCCGCCCGGTTTCCCCAGAAGGTGGGGCGCATGGCGCTGGACGGCGTGGACACCCTGACCGAGCCGCTCACCGAGCAGGGGCTGGCGGGCGCGCGGGGGCAGCAGACCGCTCTGGAGAACTTCCTCACGTGGTGCACCGGGGACCTCGCCTGCCCGTTCGGGCAGGACGCGCGCGACGCCCGCGCACAGGTCGTGGACCTGGTCGGCTCGCTCGACGAGAACCCGGTGCCGACCGACTTCGGCTACGAGTTCACCGGGCAGGACCTGGCCGGTGCCATAGGACAGGGGCTCTACACCAAGGAGCTGTGGCCGCTGCTGCAACGGGCGCTCGCCCAGCTCATCGAGGACGGGGACACCAGCGGCGTGGAGGCCCTCGCGACCGGCGGGGCGGGGCTGCCCGCGCCGCAGCGGGCCGACGAGCCCCTGGCCGACCCGGAGGACGTGCCGCTGGACAATCTGCCGGCGGCGCTGATGGCGGTGAACTGCGCGGACGACCCCGACCGGCCGGACGCCGAGCGGCTGACCCGGGACCTGGCCCGGCTGCGGACCGCCTACGAGGAGGCCTCACCGGTCTTCGGCCGGTACCGGCTCGCCCAGGTGGTGCTCTGCTACGGGCGGCCCCGGGGCACCGACTACATCCGGGAGGAGGTCAAGGATCTCGACACGCCGGAGATGCTGCTGGTCGGCACCCGGGGAGACCCGGCCACGCCGTACCGCTGGACGGTGCAGACGGCCGAACGGCTCGGCTCCCCGGCGGTGGTGCTGGACAACCGGAGCGAGGGCCACACCGGCTACGGCTCGTCCGAGTGCGTCCACCGCACGATCGACGACTTCCTGCTGTACGGCTCCCTGCCGCCGAGCGGGAGTTCCTGCGGTGCCGAGGACGACGGCCGGGTCTGACCGGTCACCCGGACGCCACGCCCCGTACTCCTCACCGCCCCCGGTGCGCGCGTGTACGGCCACGAAGTCGCGGCGCGACCGGATGCTCTCGCTCCCTCACGCGGAACCGGCCGGGCCGACCGCGGCCGGTGACCGGCGTACGCCGGCCGGCGGGGAGCACCACCCGCCCCACCCACGACAGGCGGACGCGACGGTCCGCGCGTCGACGCGCCGTACGCCTCCAGGTGTGCCATCGGCGCCCGCTTCCCCCTGGGCGCGCACCCCCGACCGCCGTCCCGGCCGGTACGCGCACACCGGGATCTTTGTCCCAAATGCCCTGCCGCGGAATTCGCCCTATGGTGCTGTCATGGAGCACGATCTGAGTCCCGCGACCCTTGCCGAGCTTCGCCGCCCGCGCCCCTACCCCGCGGTGTCCCTGCTGACGCCGACGCACCGGCGCGAGCCCCTCAACAGCCAGGGCCAGAACAGAGTCCGGCTGCGCAACATCGTGGCCGAGGCCAAGAAGAAGCTGGAGGAGGACCCAGCGGTCACCCGGGACCGGCGCACCGACGTGGCCCGGCAACTGGACCGGGCGCTGGCGGAGGTCGACCTGACCCACCCCGAGGACGGCCTGGCCATCTTCGCCGCCCCGGGCGAACACCAGGTGTGGTCCCTCGCCCGCAGCGTGCCCGAGCGGGTCGTCCTCTCGGACACCTTCCTGACCCGCAACCTCGTCTCCGCCCACACGGCGGAGCGGCCGTTCTGGGTGCTGTCCGTGTCCGCCGACCGGGTCACCCTGTGGAGCGGCGGGGTGGACCGGGTGACCGAGGAACGCGCCGGCGGCTTCCCGCTCGTCCGCGAGGAGCCCAACTTCGACCCCGAGCGGCAGGAGCGGGTGGGCGACCAGCCGAGCAACTTCCGGGACGAGGACACCCGCCGGTTCCTGCGCGAGGCCGACACGGCGATGGGCGCGCTCCTGCGCCGCCACCCGCGGCCGTTGTACATCACCGGCGATCCCGCCGCCCTGTCGCTGCTCGACGAGGCCGGCAGCGTGGCCGGCGGCGCCGTGCAGATCCCGCACGGCGGGCTCGCGAACGGGACGCACGAGGCGGTGTGGCAGGCCGTGCTCCCCGTACTCGAGGAGGAGGCACGCAAGAGCGCCGAGAACGTGGCCCGGTCACTGGAATCGGCCCGCGGACGCAAGGAGTTCGCGGCCGGGGTCGACGAACTGTGGCAGAGCGCCCGGGAGGGCCGGATCCGGCTGCTGGCCGTCGAGGAGAACTACCGGATCACGGTGCGCGACGACGGCAACCATCTCGTCGTCGCCGAGGAGGGCGAGCTGGACGCCCGCGAGGACATCGTGGACGAGATCGTCGAGCAGTGTCTGGAGACGGGCGCCGAGGTCCGCTTCGTGCCGGACGGCACCCTCGGGGACGCGGACGGGATGGCCGCGGTCCTGCGCTACTGAGCGCGGTGCCGAGCGCGGGGCGAGCCCGCGGTCCGAGTGCGGGGTTACCAACCGGTCACTCCGGAACAAACACCTGAGCGTCGAACGTACGAGTGGGCGGGATTGTCGGCCCGAAGGAATCTCAAGTCACTTGAGTACCATGGCAGTTGACACACCGATCCGGCATCGGGCCGATACCTCCGGGTAACTCCGAGAAGACGGTGGCATATGCCATGGGCACCGCCTTATCGTGTGTTGCCGAATCCCTTACGGGCTGTGGTGGGCTGTGCGACAGTCGTAACGGTTCCTCCGCCGGCCCGAAGGCCGAACCGTCCCGCATCGGAGTGCGTCATGCCGTCCCACCTCTCCGCGGACCGCCCAGCCGCCCAGCCGCCCTCACGCGGCCCGGTCGATGCGCTCATCTCGCAGACCCGGCGGCTCAAGGGCGACGTGGACGCCGTACGCGGTGACGCGCCGGCCGACGAGGCGGACCTTGGGGAGCGCTGGCGGCGCGCGCTGTACGACCTGGCACTGCACCAGCTCGACGACCTGGACCGGCACCTCGCCCAGCTGCGCGACGACGCGCTCCCCGTTCAGGGGCCGGCCGCCGCGGGAGCCGCCACGCCGCGGCGGCACGACTCCCTGCTCAGCCGGGTCGGCAGTGCGGAGTGGAACCTGCTCACGGACGAGGTGAGCTGGTCCGGCGAGCTGTACCGCATCCTGGGCCGCGACCCGGCCGCTCCCCCGCTCTCCCTCGACGAACTGCCGTCGCTGGTCCTCGACGAGGACCGGCCCGGGCTGACGGCCATGGTCACCGGCTGTCTGGTCGACGGCCGGCCGATCGACGGGGAGTTCCGTGTCCTGCGTGCGGACGACGGCGTACGCACGGTGCACATGATGGGCGAACCGGTACTCGGCGCCGACGGCAGCACCGTCTCGATGTGGGCGGTGCTGCGCGACGTCAGTGCACTGCGCCGCTCCCGGCGGGCGGTGAGCGAGACCCGTGACTCGCTGCACCGCCACCGGAACGCCGCCGCGCAGACCGAGCACCGGCTCGCGGTCGAACTGCAGGAGGCCGTGCTGCCACCATGGCGCGGCTCCCTGCGGCTCCCGCACGACGGGCCGCGGGCCCTGGACATCGCCGCCGCCCGTGTGCCGCCCTCGGCACTCGCGCCGGTCGCCGGTGACTGGTACGACGCCCTGGAACTGCCCGGCACCGGCACCCTGCTCAGCATGGGCGAACTGAGCGGACACGGGATCGGCGCGGCCTCCGGCCTGGCGATGCTGCTGGGCGCCGTGCGCGGCATGGCGATGACCGGCACCGAACCGGGACCCCTGCTCGCCTGCCTGAACCGGTTACTGGACGTCTCCGCGCAGCCGGTCCTGGGCAGCGCCGTCTGCCTGAGATACCGGCCCCTGACCCGCTCCCTGGTGTGGGCACAGGCCGGACACCCCGCCCCGCTGCTGTTCCGCGGCGGGACGGGGCGGGCGCTGGAAGCGCCGCGGGGCATGCCGCTCGGCGCCACCCCGGGCGCCGCCTACGGACAGACCGAGGAGACCCTCGAGGCCGGCGATCTGCTGCTGGTGCACACCGACGGGCTGGTGCCCGGGCATGCCGGAGACACCGCCGTCCCACAACTCCTCCGTCTCGCTCCCGATTTCGCCGGGGCCCGCACCGCCCAGGACTGCGTCCGGGCCGTGATACGGGAGTTCGGCGACGGGGAGCGCGAGGACCACGCCTGCGTGCTGGTGGCCCGGGTCGCCTCGTAGCGACCCCGCGCGAGGGGACTTTCAGGCCCGGACGCTGCCGTCCTTGCCCCTGGGTTTGGGCAGCGCCAGCTCGATCTCCTCCCTGAGTTCCTGGATCCTCGGGTAGGAGGAGTACTCGGCGGTGAGCCGGTACATCTCACGCAGCCGGTCCCAGGTACGGCGCGAGGAGTTCTGTCCCATCGACACCAGCGCGAGACGCGCGAACCGGTCCGCCTGTTCGGGATCGTCGGCGATGAAGCAGGCGGAGGCCATGGACAGGAAGTCGAAGATCTTCGACCGCTGCTGTGCCTCGACCCTCAGGGCCAGTGCCTTGTCCGCGTAGTGCTGGGCGTGCGCGGCCGCGTCCGGCTCGAACTCCGCGAGCGTCCGGTACGCCAGGGCCTGCATGCCGTACAGGTCCGCCTCGTTGAACAGCTGCATCCAGTTCGGCGGCGGCACGTCCCCCTTGTCGGAGACGAACAGGTCCTCGGCGCGGCCCAGGGTGCGGCGCATCGCCTGCCCCTTGCCCATGGACGCCTGCGCCCAGGCCTCGATGGTGTGGAACATCGCGCGGGTGCGCGGCAGCACCTCCTCGCCCGATCCCGACTGGGCGAGCTTCATCAGGTCCAGGGCCTCGTCGGGCCTGCCCAGATGCACCATCTGACGAGCCGCCCGGGACAGCGCCTCACCGGCACGCGGTCGGTCGCCGCCCTCCCGGGCCGCGTGGGCGGCGATGACGAAGTACTTCTGGGCCGTGGGTTCCAGGCCGACGTCGTGCGACATCCAGCCGGCGAGCACGGCGAGGTTGGCGGCGACGCCCCACAGGCGCCGCTGGAGATGGGGTGGATGGTGGTAGGCGAGGATGCCGCCCACCTCGTTGAGCTGGCCGACCACCGCCTTGCGCTGGAGGCCGCCGCCCCGGGCGGCGTCCCAGGCACGGAACACCTCCACGGAGCGCTCCAGTTCCTCGATCTCCTGCGAGCCGATCGGGGCGGCCTCGTAGCGGTCGAACCCGGCGGGGTCGGCGCGCAGGGGATCGTGGAGACGGGGAGCGTCGGCGGTCAGGGCCGGATCGGTGTGCAGCCAGTCGTGCATGGCGCTGCTGAGTGCGGAGCCCGCGGTGAGCGCGGCGCCCGCGCCCACCAGGCCGCGTCGGTTGAGCATGAGGTCCATTCCCGTGAATTCGGTGAGGACCTCGGCTGTCCGCTCGGGCGCCCACGGCACTCCGTCGGGATGTTCCGCACTCCCGGGGCGTGGCCGTTTCCCCGTACGCCCGTGCCGGACCAGACCGAGATCCTCAATGGTCACGACACGGCCGAGACGCTCGGTGAACAGAGCCGCCAGCACCCGCGGTACGGGATCGCGCGGGATCTCTCCCATGTCGATCCACCGCCGCACCCGGGAGGTGTCGGTCGCCAGCTGGGGGTGGCCCATGGCCGCCGCCTGCCGGTTGACCAGCCTCGCGAGTTCGCCCTTGGACCAGCCGGCCAGGCCGAACAGGTCCGAGAGCCGGGTGTTGGGTTGTCCGCTCACGTCAAGCCCCCAGGTTCTCGGCTGAGTTGACAGTAGCCCGGTGCGGGTTGCCGGGCGACTATTCGCCAGGGTTCGCCAGGGTGCGCCAGATGGTGTGCCAGGGGCCATCGGGTGTCCAGTAGGAACGCGCCACCACGACCCCGTCGCCGCAGGGACATTCCCCCAGGGTGTGCCGGGCGGCCGGGGCGGGTGGTGCACTGACGTCGCAGGCACACGAAGGGATCTGTATCACCCATGTACGCAGCATCGTCCTCCGTGTCCGCCCCGCCCCGGCCGCTGCGTCCGCGTCCGTCGGACAGCGGCCCCTACCTCTCCCCCGCGCGCCCGGCGCCCCCGGTGCTCGGCGCGGGTGGCGTACGGCGCACCGCGGGACCGGGCACCCAGCCGCTCAGCGGGCGGCTCGACCTGTCCGGTCCGCAGGGCGCCCAGTTGCGCTCCGCGATCGCCTCGGTGCACCGCATCTGCCCGGAGTTCGCCCCGGTCCAGGTGCTGCGCCGCACCGGCAGGTCCGTCCTCCTGGTCGGTACCACGGGCCGCAGCACCGCGGTCGCCAAGTGCTTACTGGACCACTCCCCGGCGTGGAGTGAGCGCATCCGCCACGAAATAGCGGCATACCGCTCGTTCGTCCGGCACCGCCCGCCTGTGCGGGCGCCCCGGCTGATCGCGGCGGATCCGGACAACTGCACGCTGGTGATCGAGCGGCTGCCCGGCCGGGTGGCGGCCCTCCAGCGGCACCCGGCGGAGGCACCGCCGCGGGCGGACATCAGGGCCGCCCTCGGCGCGATCTGCCGGCTGAACTCCTGGCGGCCGCCCGCCGGGACGTTCGACGCCCCGCTGGACTACGCGGCCCGCATCTCCCGCTACCACGAGCTGGGGCTGCTCACCGACCGGGACCTCGGCGACCTGCAGAAGCTGCTGCACGGCATCGCGCTGGCGACCGGGCGGCAGGGCATGGGCCAGTTCTGCCACGGCGACGCGCTGCTCTCGAACATCCTGATCTCACCGGCCGGTCCCGTACTGGTGGACTGGGAGCACGCCGGGTGGTACCTGCCGGGCTACGACCTGGCGACACTGTGGTCGGTCCTCGGGGACGCGCCGGTGGCCCGGCGCCAGATCAGCCAGATCGCCCAGTCGGCCGGGCTCGCCTCGCGCGACGCGTTCCTGGTCAATCTGATGCTGGTACTGACCCGGGAGATCCGTACGTACGAGACGGCCCTGCAGCGCTCGATGCACGAGGCGGTACCGGCGGGGCACCCAGCCGTCGGCCCCTCCGGTGAGGAACAGCGGCTGCTGTTGCGGCGCCTGCACGACGACTGCCAACTGGCCCGCCGGGCGGTACGAGCGGCGGTGGGCACCCGCTGACGAACGGGCGGTTCCGTGTCCCGGCGCCGTGCCCGGCGTACGGCCATTGGCCTCCACCACTGACGCGTCGCAGGCCCCGCCACGACCCGCCACGAAAGAGCCGCACACCACGATCGACAAGGGAAGTGACGCCCTCCTGGGCATGATTGACGGATGATCGGCTGACCGGTAGCACTGACACGCACCGCTCGGCTCCGCGCGGCAATCCGTGCCCCGTCCGTCCCAGGAGGATGCATTGCGACAACCCCCCACCGACCCCGGCCGCACGGCCGGGCCGTCACGACGCGCCGCCCTCCCCCACTCGCGGCATCTCGCGCTGCGCGCACTCGCCGCGGCTGCCCTGACCCTGCCCCTGCTGGGCGCCGCGCCCACCCCGGCGCCGCCGGCCACCGCACGCCTGCAACAGGCCTTCGCGGCCGCCTCCGCCGAGTACGACGTACCGCAGAGTGTGCTGTTGGGCGTCTCCTATCTGCAGTCCCGCTGGGACGGGCACGGCGGCGCCCCGAGCGTGACCGGCGGCTACGGGCCGATGCATCTCACCGACGCCCGCACCGCGCTCGCCGCGGCCGACCACCACGGCGAGGGCACGGAGGACCCCCGCGGCGACGACGCCCGCCCGCCGCTGCGTCCGGGGGCCCCGGCACCGGGCACCACCGAGCTGCCGGACCGGCTCACCACCCTGCCGAAGGCGGCCCGGCTGACCGGCCTGAGCCCCGAACGGCTGCGCGAGGATCCGGCCGCGAACGTGGCGGGCGGCGCCGCGCTGCTGGCCGAGGCACAGCGGCAGCTGGGACAGCCCAGGAGCGGGGATCCCGCCGACTGGTACGCGGCGGTGGCGCTCTTCTCCGGCGCGGACGACACGGCGTCGGCACAGACGTACGCGAACGAGGTGTACGAGGTGATCCGCTCCGGCCAGGAACGGGTCACCGACGCGGGGCAGCGGATCGCGCTGGCCGCCCGCCCGGACCTCGCGCCCGACACCTCGGCCCTGACCCGCGCGGGACTGCGCGAGACCTCCGCCGCCGGGACGGAATGCCCGAGAACCGTGTCCTGCGAGTGGATCCCGGCGCCGTACGAGGAGTTCGGGGACGGCGACTACGGCAACCACGACCTCGGTGACCGCCCCGCCTCGCAGCCGATCCGCTACATCGTCGTCCATGACACGGAGGGCGCCTGGGAGGGCGTCCTCGACATGGTGCAGGACCCCACCTATGTGTCCTGGCAGTACAGTCTGCGTTCCACGGACGGCCATATCGCCCAGCACGTGAAGGCGAAGGACGTGGCCTGGCACGCGGGCAACTGGTACGTCAACGCGGGGTCGATCGGCCTCGAGCACGAGGGTTTCCTGGCGAACCCCGACGCCTGGTACACCGAGGCGATGTACCGGTCCTCGGCCCGGCTGGTGAAGTACCTCGCCAGGAAGTACGACATCCCGCTGGACCGGCAGCACATCCTCGGCCACGACACGGTGCCGGGGCCGACCGCGGCGAACGTCCCGGGCATGCACACCGACCCCGGGCCGTACTGGGACTGGCGGCACTACTTCGAGCTGCTGGGCCGTCCCTTGAAGGCGACGGCCGGCAAGCACTCCGGCGTGGTCACGATCCGGCCCGACTACGCCGCCAACCGGCCGGTCTTCACCGGCTGCGAGGGCGTGGGCGAGCCCTGCGCGACACACGGGTCCAGCGCGGTGCGGCTGTACTCCGACCACGACGAGAGCTCCCCGCTGATCCGGGACATCGGCCTCGGCTCGGCCCCGACCACCGGGGTGAACGATCTGTCCTCACGGGTCTCCACGGGCCAGCAGTACGCCGTCGCCGACCGCTGGGGCGACTGGACCGCCATCTGGTACCTCGGGCAGAAGGCGTGGTTCAGGAACCCGGAGCAGCGCCACACCGCGGTGCCCGCGAAGGGCCAGGTCGTGACCCCGAGGGAGGGACTCGACTCCGTGCCGGTCTACGGCAGGGCGTACCCGGAGAAGGAGGCCTACCCGGAGGGGGTGCCGGCGCAGGCGGTGTCGCCGCTGCCGTACACCGTGCTCCAGGGCCAGAAGTACGTGACCGGGGGCAAGGTGCCCGGCGAGTACTACTACGCGGTGACCTTCGACGGGGCCTCGCACCGGGTGGTGCGGGGCGAGGACCAGTACTACGAGATCCAGTTCGGCCACCGGGTCGGCTTCGTACGCGCGGCGGACGTCACGGTGAGCTCGCCGTAGCGACGCACAGGACCCGCGGGACATGACGAGGGCCGGGTTCCATGGGGAACCCGGCCCTCTGTGTTGTCAGCCCTGCTGGAACAGTTCCGCGGGCAGCGGCTTGAGCAGGGCGTACAGGTCGTCCGTGATGGGGCGGTCCCAGGCGGCGATGGTCACCAGGACGTTGTCGCTCCGGTCGAACTGCACACAGGAGATCCGGCCCTCGGAGAGCTTGACGCGGCGCACGATCAGCAGGTTGTCGCCCTGCATGACGGGGACGTCCTCGGTGCCGACGACGGTCACCTCCTCGTCGTTCTCCAGCGCCAGCAGCAGCTGTCCGACCTCGAAGGGGACCTCCCCCTCGGGGACGTCCCGGGCCGGGGAGTCCTCGGGCAGGTTACCGATGATCATCGCCGGGCCGCGGCCGCCGAACAGGTCGTACCGCAGGAAGACACCCTGGCAGCTTCCGTCGGGGGCGGGCAGCAACCCGGCGCCCAGATTGCCGGGCCAGTCGCCCGGGTCCATGGCCAGAACGTCGAAGTCGGGCCCGGCGGGCGTGGCACTGCGGCGGCGGAGGAACGACATGCCGCCATGGTACGTGCCCGGACCGGCCCGCGCGGGCCCGGTGGGCGCAGGAGGGTTCACCCCCCTCCCGGCGGGGTGTTCCCCCGGGAAGCCACGCACTCGGCGTCGGACGTGGCAGGCGCGCGGCTGCTCCCGGCCGGTCGCGTCCACGGGACTCGGCAGCGACGGGGGACGGCGAGGGCGGGGGCGTGCGCAGGGCGGTGCGGGGGCGCGGACGGCGAGACGGGGGGACATCCGCGGCTCGACGCCGCGCGGGGTCTCCGGCCGCCCTCGGACCCCGCTCCGGCCCTGCCGGAGCGGGGGGCGGCACGACCGGTCGTCGGCCGCGCCGGGTCACTCCTCCGGCGGAGCGGGCGGTACGACGGCCACCGGGCTCTCGGCGTGGAGCAGTACCGCCTGGGTGACCGATCCCATCATCCTGGCGGGAGCCAGAAGCCGGCGGCGATGACGCCCCACGACGACCAGCTCCGCGTCCTTCGAGGCCTCGACGAGATGACCGGCCGCGTCGCCCGGCAGCACCTCGATCCCGGCGGTGACTCCGGCATGCCGTTCCCGGAGCGGGGCGAGGGACCCCTCGGCGAGAATCCGCGTCTCGTGTTCGACCGCGCCCTGGTCGATGTCCGGCGGAGGAATCTCCCCCGGCAGCATCCAGGTCTGCAACGGCCACGGATAGGCGGCGACGATCCGGAGCCGGACACCGCGCAGGGCGGCCTCGGCGAAAGCGAAGGCGAGCGTCGCCTCGTCGGGGCTGTCGGCGTTCATGCCGACCACCACGGGACGGCCGGCCCGCGAGGGCAGGTGTTCGCCGGCGTCCTCCGCCGGGCGGGGCACCACCACGACGGGGCACTCGGCGTCACGGGCCGCCGCCAGGGAATTGGAGCCGAGCAGCAGACTGGCGAAACCCCCTCGCCCCCGGGAACCGAGCACCAGCAACCCGGCCGTCGCCCCCATCTCGGGCAGCAGGGCCCCCGGCGCCCCCTCCAGCACGACGAACTCGACGGCCGGGAGTTCGGTCTGCTTCGCCAGGTGACCGCGCACCTGGTCGAGCACGGGGTCCTCGTCGGGGTCGGGCGGCCCGGCGGCCGCGACCTCCGGCTGCGTCCAGAGCCCGTACTGGTGTACGTGCACGATCCGCAGCGGGGCCTCGCGCCGGCGGGCGGCGTCGAGGGCCCACTCGAGGGCACGCAGACTGTCTTCCGAACCGTCGACCGCCGCGACGACCGGCTGGGTGCTCATCAGTTCCTTGCCTCCGGAGTACGTTCTTCGCCTTCCCCCGGGCCAGCCTGACTCAGGCGCGGCCCGGGGAAGGCACTTCAGCGCGCGTGTCCGGAAAAACGCGGGGAACACTCCCCCGCGGCGGGCGGCCGTCGGACGGTCGCGCCGCTCACGTCAGATCGAACTCCCCCTCCCGGGCCCCCGACACGAACGCGCCCCACTCGGCGGGAGTGAAGATCAGAGAGGGGCTTTCCGGGCGGCCGCTGTTGCGCATCGCGATGAATCCTTCCACGAAGGCGATCTGGACATCGCCCCTGCCCCGGCTGCTGGACTGCCACTGCGCGTTGCTCAGGTCCAGGTCCGGCTTGTCCCAGCCCGTGAGCGGGCGCTGCTGGGTGGTGCTCTCGGCCACGTCCGTGCTCCTCCCGATTCGTCGTCCGCGGTCAGCCTAGCGACCGGGTCCTCCCCCCGACAGGCCACGGAGAAAGTAGGGCTTCCCGCCCTCGCTGCCGCACGCCGAGAGGGCCGACCCGGTGACGCCGGAGCGGTCGGGGGGCACGCTCCGGCGGGGCGTGGATCCGCGTGGGAAACGGGACCGAGGACCGGCCCTCCGGCTATTCGGGGGTGACGATCCGCTCGACCGCGGCCGTCACCAGCCGGTCGCGCTCGGCCGGTGTGAAGACGTCCGGCAGGGTGAGCTGTTCGACGATGAGCCAGTTGAGCGCGAGATAGAGGAGCTTGACGGCCGTCGCGTCGCCGGGCAGGCCCGATCCCTCGTGGTAGCCGACATTGGCCTCGACATCGGCACGGACGCGTTCGGTGAGCACCCGGCGCAGTTCCGGCCGGCGGGTGGCCTCCAGCCGGAGTTCGAGCAGGGCGAGGTAGCCGGTGCGGAACGAGGCGATGCGGCCGACCAGTTCACGCATCAGCGTCACGTAGGCGTCCCTGTCCTTCCCGGCGGTCTGTTGCCTGGCGATCGTCCCCTCGTCGGGCTGGAGCCGTTCGTAGACGCGGGCGCCGGCCTGGGTGAGAAGGTCGTCGCGCGAGGTGAAGTAGTTCGACGCGGTGCCCATCGGCACGGCGGCCCCGGTGTCCACCGCGCGGAAGGTCAGCCCGCGGGCACCGTCCCTGGCCAGCACCTCGATCGCCGCGTCCACCAGCGCGGCCCGCCGCTGCTCGTTCCGTCTCACCACTGGCACCACTCCGCCCGTCGGGCACGCCATCGCACCACTCCGGTCAGAGTACTACGCCCGGAGTCGTCCGCTTCGGCGCGGAGGCTCTCGGCCCGGTGGGACACGGAAGACGTGCTCCGGCGGGTCAGTGCTCTCCTGCCTCCAGGACCGCCATGGCGGCGTTGTGGCCCGGCACTCCGCTCACTCCGCCGCCGCGCACCGCGCCCGCGCCGCACAGCAGGACATTGGCGTGCCGGGTCTCCACGCCCCAGCGGCCGGTGCCGTCCTGGGCGTGGGGCCAGGAGAGATCGCGGTGGAAGATGTTGCCGCCGGGCAGCCCGAGGTCTCGTTCCAGGTCCAGCGGGGACCTGGCCTCCAGGCACGGGCGTCCGTCGGCGTCGGTGGCCAGGCAGTCGGCGAGGGGTTCGGCCAGATGGGCGTCGAGCTGGGCGAGGGTCGACTTCAGCAGTTCCTCGCGCACGGCGTCGTTGTCCCGCTCGAACAGCCGCGCGGGGGTGTGGAGTCCGAACAGGGTGAGGGTCTGGTAGCCCTGCGCGGCCAGGTCCGGGCCGAGGATCGTCGGGTCGGTGAGCGAGTGGCAGTAGATCTCGGAGGGCGGGGCGGCGGGGAGTTCACCGGCGGCGGCCCGGTCGTACGCGGCGGCCAGTTGGCCGTACCCCTCGGCGATGTGGAAGGTGCCGGCGAACGCCTCGCGCGGGTCGACGGAGCTGTCGCGCAGTCGGGGCAGCCGCGTGAGCAGCATGTTCACCTTGAGCTGGGCGCCCTCGGCGGGCGGCGGGGGCGTGTCGCCGGTGAGCGCCGCCAGTTCCCGCGGAGAGGCGTTGACCAGGACGTGCCGTGCGGTGGCGACGCCCTCGCCGTCGGCGGTGCGGTGGATCACCTCGGCCGTGCGGCCGTCGGTGTCGATGCGCACCGCCTCGTGGCCGGTGGCGATGACCGCTCCGGCGGCGCGGGCGGCACCGGCCAGCGCGTCGGTGAGGGCGCCCATGCCGCCGACCGGCACGTCCCAGGCGCCGGTGCCGCCGCCGATGACGTGGTACAGGAAGCAGCGGTTCTGCTTGAGCGAGGGGTCGTGGGCGTCGGCGAAGGTGCCGATGAGGGCGTCGGTGAGAACGACGCCGCGCACCAGGTCGTCGGCGAAGCGCTCCTCGACGGCGACACCGATGGGTTCCTCGAAGAGGGTGCGCCAGGCCTCCTCGTCGTCGACCGTGCGGCGCAGTTCGTCGCGGGTGGGCAGCGGTTCGGTGAGGGTGGGGAAGACGCGGCGGGCGACGCGGCCGGTCATGTCGTAGAAGCGCTGCCAGGCCCGGTACTCGTCCTCGGAGCCGGTGAGGCGGGCGAAGGCCTCGCGGGTGCGTTGCTCGCCGCCGCCGACGAGCAGCCCGGTGGGCCGTCCGCCGCGCTCGGTGGGCGTGTAGGAGGAGATGGTGCGCGTGCTCAGCCGGAAGTCCAGGTCCAGGTCCTGGACGATCTTCGGGGGGAGCAGGCTGACCAGGTACGAGTACCGGGACAGCCGGGCGTCGACACCGGTGAAGGGGCGGGTGGAGACCGCTGCTCCGCCGGTGTGGTCCAGCCGCTCAAGCACCAGCACGGAGCGCCCGGCCCGGGCGAGGTAGGCGGCGGCGACGAGGCCGTTGTGGCCCCCGCCGACGATGACGGCGTCGTATGTCCGGGATCCCTCGGGTGCGGTCATGGTTTCTTCGTAACACGTGATGATCCGCACCGGCCAGAGGTGGCTCGTCTCACGCCCCGCCGGCCGTCGGCTGCTGCCGCAGTGCCGCCACCCGGCGGTACAGCTCGGCCGCCTCCTTCCCCCGGCCCAGCCGCTCCAGGCAGTGCGCCTCGTCGTTGCGGGCGGCGAGGGTGTCCGCGTGATCCGCGCCGAGGAGCCGCTCGCGGGCGTCGGCGACCCCCCGGTACTCGGTCAGCGCGTCCGCCCAGCGGCCCAGCCAGCCCAGGCCGACCGCGACCTCACGGCGGCTGACCAGGGTGTCGGGGTGGTCGGGGCCGAGCACCCGCTCGCGCAGGGCGCACACGTCACGGGACTCGGCGAGGGCGTCCGTCCAGCGGCCGAGCCGGCCGAGGTTGACGCCGATGCCGTGCCGGGCGCGCAGGGTCTCGGGGTGGGTGGGTCCCTGCACGCGGCCGCGGTCCTCGACGAGGCCTCGGTAGAGGTCGAGGGCCTCGCCGGTGCGGCCGAGCCGGCCCAGGCTGACCCCCGTCTCGTAGCGGGCGGCGAGGGTGTCGGCGTGGTCGGGGCCGAGGGCCCTGGAGCGGGCCTCCGCCACCTCGCGGTAGGTCTCCAGGGCCTCCGTCCAGCGGCCCAGCCGGCCGAGCGTGTAGGCGACCTCGTACCGGGTGACGAGGGTGTCGGGATGCTCGGGTCCGAGGACCCGGGCGCGGGCGGCCGCCACCTCGGCCGCCATCCCGTACGAGTCCTCAAGGCGGCCGAGTCTGCTGAGGTTGAAGGCGAGGTTGTGGCGGCAGCGCAGGGTGTCCGGGTGGTCGGGTCCCATGGTCCGCTCCCGGGCGGCGAGCACCGACAGATAGACCTGGTGGGCGTCGTAGGGACGGCCCAGCCGGCCGAGGACGTACGCCATCTCCTGGCGGGCGGCCAGGGTGTCCGGATGGTCGGCGCCGAGCGTGCGGATACGGGCCTCGGTCACCTGCTTGTACTCGCGCAGGGCATCGGCGGCGCGGCCGGTGCGGCTGAGCGTGAACGCGACCTCGTAGCGGCTGGCGAGGGTGTCGGGATGTTCCGGACCGAGGTGGTGCTCGCGCTCGGCGGCGACCGCACGGTGCACCTCCCCCGCCTCCGTCCAGCGGCCGAGACGTCCGAGGCTCAGACCCGCGTTGTGCCGCCCGGCCAGGGCGGTCAGCGCCCGGGGATCCGGGGCGGGACGTTCCTGCGGTACGGGCCCCGGACGGGCGCCGGTGGCGGGGCGGGCGATCCACTCGCCGGACAGGCCGGCCGCCGGGTCGGGGGGTGCGGTGCGCGGTCCGGCGCCGGCCGCCTGGTGACCGGGGGTCATACCCCGCGTCCAGGACGGCAGCCGGGCCGCCCGCCCCACCGGCGCGGGCTCCTCGGTGCGCCGGCCGGCGGCGTGTCCCGGCGTGCCGGGCGGACCGGTGAGTAGCGGCCGGCCGGCCGCCACCACGGCCGGGACGGCCCGCAACGCTCCCACGCGGTCGGCGAGTTCGCGGGCGCTGTCCGGCCGGGCGGCCGGCTCCTTGGCCAGCAGGTCCAGAATGATCCGCTCCAGGCGCTCGGGCAGTTCGGCGCGGTGGACGCGCGGCGGCCGGGGCGGGGTGTCACGGTGGCCGACGAGGATCGCCCAGGCGTCGTCGAGGTCGAACGGCGGTACGCCGGTGGCGATTTCGTACAGCACGCAGCCGAAGGAGTACAGGTCGCTGCGCCGGTCGACCTCCGTGCCGCTGATCTGCTCCGGCGACATGTAGTGCGGGGTTCCCATGGCGACGCCGGTGCCGGTCAGCCGTGAGGTGAAGCCGATGTCGTGGCCGAGCCGGGCGATGCCGAAGTCGCAGATCTTCACGGTGCCGTCGTCCAGCCGCACGATGTTGGCGGGCTTCAGATCGCGGTGCACGACGCCCTGGTCGTGGGTGTAGGCGAGGGCCGCGGCGACCTGCCCGGCGACCTCCACCACCTCGTCCACCGGCAGCGGCTGCTGGTGGTTGTCCTCCAGGATCTGGCTGAGGTTGCGGCCCTGGAGCAGTTCCATCACCAGATACAGAACGCCCTCGGACTCCCCGAAGTCGTGTACGACGGTGATCCCGCGGTGCTGCAGGGCCGCGGCCACCCGGGCCTCGCGCCGGAACCGCTCGCGCAGCACACGGCCGAACGCCTGGTCGTGCTGCGGACCGACGGGTTTGAGGCACTTCACCGCCACGTGCCGGCCCAGTGACTCGTCCCGCGCCCGCCACACCTCCCCCATGCCGCCGCGTCCGATCCGGTCGAACAACCGGTACCGGCCGTGGATCAGCCCGCTGTCCCCCATCTCCTCGCCCGCCCCCGTTACCGTCCGCCCTCCCCTGGCTCGTCCAGTATGGCGACAACTCGCCCGAGTTTGTACGGTGCCGGACGACGGGCGGCCTTCGGGCGGCCGGGGCCGGTCAGTTCAGGGTGGCGAGGAACTCCGTGCAGGCCCGGGCACAGTCACGGCACACCTCGGCCGTCTTCGCCGCGCCGGAATGCCGGTCGAAGACCTGAGCGCTCTCCAGGCACATCTGACGGCACCATTCCACCTGGATCCGGAGGGCCGCCTCGTCCACCTGGTTCTGCTCGGACAGCACACGGCAGGTCGCGTCGCAGACCTCCGCGCACATGATGCCCTTGCGCCGGACGAGTTCCTGGTTCTCGGGGCCGTCCGGGTCCACCAGACCGGCCCGCGTGGCGCAGGCACGCGCGCACTCGGTGCAGGCCTGCGCGCAGGCGAACCGGTCCTCCAGGAACCGGACCAACTCCTTCTGCGATGTCGTGGTCACACCGTGCGGGTAGCCGGGGTACGGACGGTCAAACGTGGCTCCGGCGCGGATACGGCGCGGGCCGGGGTGCCCCGTCGCGAGGAGGGTGGGCCGGTTCGTGCCCGGGACCGGGGGTACCCGCGAGCCATGACGAAGACCGCATGGATGGAGACGGCCGACCTCGCGGCGGGCCGCGGCGCCCTCGGCATCGGGCTGGGGGTGGCGGCCGTGGCCGTACTGGCCCTGCTGATCGGCATGTTCGTCCTCGGCAGCCGGCGGACCGGGAACAGCACGACCCGCAGGCCCCGGCCCGAGGAACAGCCCCGGATGCCCGAAGAGGGCCCGGTCCGGGAGGTGCGGGAGCGGCGTGAGCCGGACGAGGTCCCCAGAAGCGACGAGCGCCTCACCCCGCACGAGTTGAGCGGCCACGGCAACACGGGCAGCCGGGCCGGCGCCTCGCAGGAGCGGCCGCGCTGGGACGACGGCAGCAGCGGGTCGTTCGGCGGCGGCGGGCCGGGCAGCCACTGACCGTCCCGCCCACCGGCCGCCTCGCCGCGGCCACCACGTGTCGCCCCAGGGCGGGCCGGGTGCTCCCGACCACCTTCCGGTGGTCGGGAGCACCCGGCCCGCCCTTTCCTGTGGGAGAAGTGAGGTGGATCACAGCTCTTGGGTGCATCGTCCCGCGGGGTCCCGGGCCTTTGTGTGGGTGTAAGGGATTGCTCGCACGCGGGACGGTGGGGATGGAGCGGTTTCGGGCCGACGGCTTCGACGAGTTCGTGGCCGCTCGCTGGTCGACGCTGCTTCATGTCGCGCGTCTGCTCACCGGCGGCGACCGGCAGCGCGCCGAGGACCTCGTCCAGGAGGCCCTGGTGAAGCTGTGGTTCGCCTGGCCGAAGGTGGCCGAGCAGGCACCGGAGGCGTATGTGCGCCAGGTACTGGTGCGGTTGGCGGCCCGTTCGGCTCGCCGGCGCTGGTGGGGTGAGCGGCCGGTGGGGGAACTGCCCGACCGGGCAGGCCCCGGAGATGTGTCCGCGGCCGTCGCGGAACGCTCCCGGCTGGAAGCCGCGCTGGCCCTGCTGCCGCCGCGGCAGCGGACCGCGGTGGTGCTGCGCTACTGCGAGGACCTGCCGGAGGGCCAGGTGGCGCAGGCCCTCGGCTGCCCGGTGGGCACCGCCCGCTCCCACGCGTCGCGCGGAGTGGCGCGGCTGCGGAAGATCCTGTCCGACTCCGTCCGGCCCGTGGGATGAGGGGAGCAGCGATGGACGACTTCGAGCGCGAGCTGGCGCGCATGATGCACGACAGCCGGAGGCCTGCCCCCTTCGAGCCCGGACAACGGGCGCGCCTGTACGAGGGCATCCGGGTCCGGCGCCGGACCCGGATGCTGTGGCGGGCCGGCGGCTCGGCCCTCGCCGTGGCCGGGCTGAGTATCGGGCTGGCCCTGCTGCCCGGCACCGGGTCGCGTTCCCTGCCCGCCGACCGCCCACCCCCGCCGGCGACCGGTCCGACGCCGTCACCGACGTCCCCGTCACCGGCGTCCCCGTCACCGACGTCCTCGCCACCGACGACCTCGGCCCCCAGCACGTTCCTCCCGCCCACGAACACCCCCGGGACGACGGAGCCAGGTCACGGCGGCACACCGGCCTCCACCCCGTCCGGCACGAGTACGCCGGCGACGTTCCCGCCCTCGGCACCGGTCTCCACGGAACCGCCGGCCACACCGCCGTACACGGCGGACTCCGGGAGTCCCTCCAGGACGCCCGGCAGCGGCTGACGGCCGCACCGCCGCCCCACCCCCGGGGACCTCGCCCCGGGACCTTCTCACCCGACACCACCACCCGGGCGCCTCCGGCATGCCTTCGCGAGCCCCTTCGGGCTCCCGTCATGCCGTACGCCGTAAGGAGACCGTGAATCCGTCATGAGAACCGCGAGGCGGCCGGCCCCGGGCGGCTGCCGCACAGCCACCGTGCCTCCCGCACACAGGGCGCTGCCGCGCCGGGACCCGCTCCCCGCGCGCCACCACCAGGAGCCCGTTCTGGACGTGGTGGTGCCCGTGCACAACGAGGAGAACGACCTGGAGCCCTGTGTGCGCCGGCTCCACGCCCACCTGACGGAGACGTTCCCGTACCCGTTCCGGATCATCGTCGCCGACAACGCCAGCACGGACCGCACGCCGCGCATCGCCGAGCGGCTGGCCCGGGAGCTGCCCGGGACCGAGTGCCTGCGACTGGCCGGGAAAGGACGGGGACGCGCCCTGCACGCGGCCTGGTCGCGGTCGCGCGCCCCGGTGCTCGCCTATCTCGACGTGGACCTGTCCACCGACCTCGCGGCGCTGCTGCCGCTGGTGGCCCCGCTGATCTCCGGACATTCGGACATCGCGATCGGCACCCGTCTGGCGCGCGGCTCCCGGGTGGTGCGCGGGCCGAAGCGGGAGATCATCTCCCGCTGCTACAACGGGCTGCTGCGCGGCACGCTCGCCGTGCGGTTCAGCGACGCCCAGTGCGGATTCAAGGCGGTACGCCGGGACGTCGCCGAGCGGCTGCTCCCGCTGGTCGAGGACCGGGAGTGGTTCTTCGACACCGAACTGCTGGTGATCGCCGAGCGGGCCGGACTGCGCATCCACGAGGTGCCGGTGGACTGGGTGGACGACCCCGACAGCCGGGTCGACCTCCTCTCCACGGCCCTGGCGGATCTGCGCGGCATGGCCCGGCTGGGTGGCGCGCTGACCCGTGGCCGGCTGCCGCTGGCATCGCTGCGCCGCAGCGAGGACCCCGGCGAGGTCGCCGGGCTGCCGCCCGCCCTGGTCCCCCAGCTGATCCGGTTCGCCGCCGTCGGGACGGCCTGCACGCTGTTCCACCTGCTGCTCTACAGCCTGCTCCGGCCCGCGGCGGGTGCCCAGGCCGCCAATGCCCTCGCTCTGCTGGCCAGTGCCGTCGCCAACACCGCCGCGAACCGCCGGCTGACCTTCGGCGTGCGGGGACGCGCCGGGGCGCTGCGCCATCAGTTCAAGGGGCTGGCGGCCTTTCTGGCCGGCCTCGCCCTCACCAGCGGTTCGCTGGCCGTGCTGCACCGCGCCGCGCCGGGGGCGGACCCCCGCGCGGAGTTGCTGACCTTGGTGGCCGCCAACCTCACCGCGACCCTGCTGCGCTTCCTCCTCCTGCGGGCCTGGGTGTTCCCGGGCCACCGCTCCGGCCGTACGACAGGAACCTCCGCCTCATGACCACCGTCGGGAGACTCCGGGCCGGTCCGGCCGCCACCCCCGTTCCCCGGTCCCGCGTCTCCCCGCCGGCCGCCCCGTCCCCGCGCGAGCGGCTGCGCCAGGCCGCCGCGCACTGCGGACCCGTCTTCGCGGTGTACGGGACGCTCAAGCTCGCGGGCTTCGCCGTCTTCATGTTCCTGCTGGACTCGGCCGGCGATTTCCGCGAGAAACATCCGCGGTTCGGCGGCGGCGCGCACGTCTGGGACGTGCTGGGCAGCTGGGACGGATGGTGGTACCAGCAGATCGTCCTGCACGGCTACGACCCGGCCCTGGAGCCCGTCCCCGGCGCCACCGGCCTGATCACGCTCGAAGGGAACTCCGCGGCGTTCTTCCCCCTGTACCCGGCGCTGATGCGGATCGTCTCGGAGGTGACCGGGCTCGGTCCGTACGGAGCCGGCATGACCGTGTCGGTCGTCTTCTCGTTCGTCGCGGCGCTCGGCATCCACGCCGTCACCGCCCGGCTGGGCGGACACCGGGCGGGTCTGGTCGCCGTCGGGCTGTGGGCGGTGTGGCCGGGTTCCGGCGCGGAGTGGGCGGTGTACTCCGAGTCCCTCTACACGGCGCTGGCCGCGTGGGCCTGCTACGCCGTGATGACCCGTCACTGGCTCACCGCCGGTGTGCTGACCTTCACCGCCGGGCTCGCCCGGCCCACCGCGGTCGCTCTGGTCGCCGCGCTGGCCGTCGCGGGACTGTGCGCGGTGTGGCGGCGCCGGGAGAGCCTGCGGCGTCCGCTGGCCGCGGTGCTGATCGCCCCGCTCGGCGCGGCCGGGTATCTGGCCTGGGTCGGCCACCGGATGGGCGACTGGGGTGGCTACAACAAGCTCCAGGACGGCGCCTGGGGACACAAGTTCGACTACGGCCGGCACAGCGTCGACGTGCTCACCTCCGTGCCGGTGGGCCGTTTCGACTACCTGTTCGCCATGCCCATGGAGGACACGATCGGGGTGGGGGTGGTGCTGCTGGTCCCGGTGCTGACCGTGCTGCTGGTGCGGCTGCGTCCGCCCGCCGTCCTCGTCGTCTACACCGTGCTGTCGTACCTGATGGTGATGACCACCCAGCAGTACTTCGGCAACGTCTCCCGCTATCTGCTCCCCTTGTTCCCGCTGTTCGTCCCGCCCGCCGTGGCCATGAGCCGCCTGGGCCGGCCCTCGCTCGCCGCGGTCCTCGGCACGGCGGCCCTGGCCTCGGGGTCGTACGCGGGTTACGTCCTGTTCGAACTCGGCGTCCCCTAGACAGTCCCCAGGGCCTACCGTGGAGAGATGGCTGCCGGCACGGTCACGCTGTTCCTGTGCGGCGACGTCATGCTCGGGCGCGGCGTCGACCAGATCCTTCCGCACCCGGGCGACCCGGCGCTGCGGGAGGAGTACGTCCGTGACGCCCGCGACTACGTGGCCCTCGTGGAGGCCGTGAGCGGCCCCGTTCCCCGTCCGGTCCCCTTCTCGTGGCCGTGGGGCGAGGCCCTGGGGGTGCTGGAGGAGACCGCCCCGGACGTGCGGATCGTCAATGTGGAGACCGCCCTCACCCGAAGTGATGCGTTCGCGCCGGGCAAGGCCGTGCACTACCGCATGCACCCGGCCAACGTGCCCGCTCTGGCGGTGGCCCGTCCCGACGTGTGCGTCCTGGGCAACAACCATGTACTGGACTTCGGCCGACCGGGACTCCGGGAGACGCTGGACGTGCTGGACGGGGCGGGCCTGAGGGCGGCGGGCGCGGGACGGGACTCCGACGCGGCGTACGCGCCCGCGGTGGTCCACGTCGAGGGCGGCCGGGTGCTGGTGTTCGGCCTCGGGGCGATGTCGAGCGGCATCCCGCCGGGCTGGGCGGCCACGGCGGACCGGTCCGGCGTGGCGTACCTCGCGGAGCCCTCGGTCCCGGCGGCCGAGGCGGTCGTCCGGCGGATGCGGCGCACGAAGGGACCGGGGGACGTCGCGGTGGTGTCGGTGCACTGGGGTTCGAACTGGGGCCACCAGGTCCCGCGGAGCCATGTCCGTTTCGCCCACGCCCTGGTGGACGGCGGGGTCGACGTGGTGCACGGCCACTCCTCGCACCATCCCCGCCCGGTCGAGGTGTACCGCGGCCGGGTGATCCTCTACGGCTGCGGCGACTTCGTCGACGACTACGAGGGCATCACCGGCCACGAGGAGTTCCGCGACGACCTGCGCCTCGCGTACCTGCTGTCGCTCGACCGGGACACCGGCCGGGCGGCCGGACTGCGGATGGTGCCCCTGAGGGCTCGGCGGATGCGGCTCGAACCCGCCGCGCCGGACGAGCGGGTCTGGCTGCGGGAGACCCTCGACCGGACCAGCGACGTGGACGTCGCGCTGGACGCCGACGGCACCCTCGCGGTCGCCGTCCCCCGGTGACCGTTCCGTACGGACCCCTCCGCACACGTGGAAGGCCACCGGGTGCGGGGCCGGTGGGCGCAGTAATCTGACCGTATTCGGCCCCGGGGAGCTGACGATGTGGAAGCGCAGGAAGCACGCACGGCGTCCCGAGACCCCCACGCCGGAACTGTGCGACCTCTGCGCGGACACGTTCCCCGCGGGTGAGGCGGTGCGCGGATACGTCGCGGACTCCTCGTCCGCCCACCCCACCGACGAGCGGCACGACGGGCTGCGCCGCGTCACCGCCTGCTGCGAGGCCCACCTCGACATGATCCGTGAGGAGTACGGGCGCCGCCCGTTCGTGGACGAGGAACTGTGGGCCGCCAAGATCAGCCGGGTCATGATGTCCGGTCCTCAGGCACTCCCCATGGCCCGGCTCGCCTGCCGGACGGGGCTCCATGAGCCCGACATCCGGCGGGCGATCGCCTGGCACAACGAACGGCGCCGCCGGCTGAACGAGTGACCGGCGTCCGGCCGGCACGGGTGAGCCGGGCCGTGGGAGGACCTCCGGTCCGGGCGGGCCGCCTCCCGATCTCGCGCGACGACCGACGAGACCGTCCGGCACGCTCCACCCGGACCGGTCCCACGCCGCCGCACCGGCTCGCGTCAAGAACATCGACGCCGTACTCGGCAAGGAGCTCCCGCGTCAGGGGCCTACCGACGTGACCGGGGCGGTCGGCCGCGCGTTCACGCACTCGGTCCCCGCGGCTCCGGCGAGACCCCCTGGCCTTTCTCCCCGGACCAGGCAGGCTCGTGACGGCTGTTTCCGGTCGGCTCGGGCGGCCGCCCGGGGCGGGCACCGGCACGTGAGGACCGCCTCTCCCACGCGGCCGGGGCCGAGCGGGATCGGCCGACGACCGACGAGCCCGCCCCCGCGTCCTCGGCATGTTCCGGCGCGCCGGAGACCAGGGCCTGTTGCGAAAGCGGGGTCGTCGCCCGAAGGGCGGCAGCGCGGTGTCCGGTGCGTGCTCTCGGCGTGCCGGCCGAAAGCCCTTGTACGGGGCGTACGCGGGCTTTCGGCCGGTGCGGCGAGGTGCGTTCCGGCGTCGCGACAGGACCTACGCCGCCTGGGGCTGCCGGAAGCGGGCCAGCAGGTCGTCCAGGCTCACCATGCCGGTGAGCGTCCCGGAGTCGTCACGGACCACGGCGAGCGAGGAGCGGCGGCGGCGCAGCAGATCGATCGCCTCGGCGACCGTCGCGTCCTCGGTCAGGCCCGGCACCGGGCGGGCCGGTGCACGGGCGCTGGTGACCCGTCCCTGGGCACGGGTCACCACGGCGTCCCGGGCGTGCACCGAACCGAGGACCGTGTCGTTCCCGGCCGGGGCGGTCAGGCGGTGGCCGGGGCCGCCGGTCCGACCAGTTCGGACAGGACGTCCTCCATGGTCACGAAGCCGATGACGGTGCCGTTCTCCCCGACGGCGGCGGCGAGGTGGCTGCCCTCGCCCCGCAGGGCGGTGAGTGTGTCGTCGAGCGGGGTGTCGATGCGGACCCGGGTGACCTTGTGCAGCGCGGTACGCGGGAAGGGCCGGTCGCGGTCGGTGACGCCGAGGGTGTCCTTGACGTGCAGATAGCCGAGGAGGGCACCGTCGGGGCCGGTGACGGGGAAGCGGGACAGGCCCGCCTCGGCGGCCAGCCGTTCCAGCCGGGCCGGGGTGACCGTGTGGTCGACGGTGCGCATCCGCTGGACGGGGACCAGGATCTCGCCGACCGGGCGGGTGCCCAGCTCCAGGGCGTCGCGCAGCCGCTGTCCGTCGGCGGGGGTGAGTAGCCCGGCCTCACTGGAGTCGACGACCATCCGGGCGAGCTGGTCGTCGGTGAAGACGGACTCGACCTCGTTCTTCGGTTCGACGCGCAGCAGCCGCAGCAGGATGTTGGCGAAGGTGTTGATGCCGAAGACGAACGGCCGCAGCGCCCGGGTGAGTGCCACCAGGGGCGGGCCCAGCAGCAGGGCGCTGGGCACGGGTGCGGCGAGCGCGATGTTCTTGGGCACCATCTCGCCGATCAGCATGTGCAGATACGTGGCGAGGCCCAGGGCGATGACGAACGCGATGGGGTGCACCAGGCCGTGCGGGATGTGCACGGCCTCGAAGCCGGGCTCCAGCAGATGGGCGATGGCGGGTTCGGCGACCGCGCCGAGTACCAGGGAGGAGACGGTGATGCCGAGCTGGGCGGTGGCCATCATGGCGGACAGGTGTTCCAGTGCCCACAGCGTCATCCGGGCGCGCTTCTCGCCCGCCTGGGCGCGCGGTTCGATCTGGCTGCGGCGCACCGAGATCAGGGCGAACTCGGCACCGACGAAGAACGCGTTGGTCAGCAGGGTCAGGGCCCCGATGGCGAGTTGCAGGACGGTCATCGGGTTCCCTCCGCGGCCTGGGCGAGTGCGGCCGGGGCCGGTTCGGTGACGCGTATGCGGTCGGCCCGGTGGTGCTCGACCTCCAGCACGTCCAGCCGCCAGCCGTCGAGGTCCACCGCGTCGCCCTTGACGGGGATGCGGGCCAGGCGGGTGGCGATCAGCCCGGCGACGGTCTCGTACGGGCCGTCCGGTGCAGTGAGGCCGATGCCGGTGAGCCGGTCGAGGCGGACGCTTCCGTCGGCCTCCCACACGGCGCGTCCGTCCTCGGTGGCCGGGGCGGGTGCCAGATCGGGTGCCTCGAAGGGGTCGTGCTCGTCGCGGACCTCTCCGACGACCTCCTCGACGATGTCCTCCACGGTGGCCACGCCCGCCGTGCCGCCGTACTCGTCGATGATCACGGCCATGGTGCGGTGCGCGCGCATCCGTTCCAGCAACCGGTCGGCGGGGAGGCTGTCGGGGACCGGCAGGGGCGGGGTGGTCAGCTCGGTGACGGGCGTGCCGGCCCGCCGCTCGGGCTCCAGGGCGAGTACGTCCCGGATGTGGACGGTGCCGATGACCTCGTCGAGGCTGTCGCGGTAGACCGGGAAGCGGGACAGACCGGTGGCGTGACTGAGCGCGGCGGCGTCGGCGGCCGTGGCGTGCGCCTCCAGCGCCTTGACGTCGACCCGCGGGGTCATCACGTTCTCCGCGGTCAGTTCGCTCAGGTGCAGGGTGCGCACGAAGAGTTCGGCGGAGTCCGCCTCCAGGGCGCCCTCGGCGGCCGACCGCCGGACGAGCGCGCCCAGTTCCTCGGCGGTGCGCGCGGAGGCCAGTTCCTCGGCGGGCTCCAGGCCGACCCGGCGCACGAAGCGGTTGGCGGTGCTGTTGAGGTGCCCGATGAACGGGCCGAAGGCGGCGGTGAACGCGCGCTGGGGCCCCGCGACGACCTTCGCGACGGCGGCCGGCCGGGAGATCGCCCAGTTCTTCGGGACGAGTTCGCCGATCACCATCAGCATGACGGTGGACAGCGTCACGCCCAGTACGGTGGCCACGGCCGGGGCGGCGCCGCCGAGGCCGAGGGAGCGCAGGGGGCCGCGGAGCAACGCGGCGAGGGACGGCTCGGCGAGCATGCCGATCACCAGCGAGGTGACGGTGATGCCGAGCTGGGCGCCGGACAGCTGAAGCGTGAGACGCCGTACGGCACGCAACGCGCTCTCGGCGCCCCGCTCGCCGGCATCGGCGGCGCGCTCCAGCTCACCGCGCTCGACGGTGGTCAGGGAGAACTCGGCGGCGACGAAGACCGCGCAGGCCAGCGTCAGCAGCAGAGCGAGCAGAAGCAGCAGGATCTCGGTCACCGTGCCACCCCCGCTCCCCTGCTGGCCGTACGGCACGGACGGGCGGTGGTGGCACGGCTGCTACTGGGAGGATCACCCATCGGGTAACCGTCGCTCCTTCTCGGACACGTGGGAGGCATGGTGTGGAAACAGGATGGCCTGTTTCCACACCAACTGTAAAGGATCCGCAAAGGTCACCGGTTCAGGCACCACGCCTACGCAGCACCGCCGCCGCTCCCGCGAGGGCGAGGGCGGTGTACCCGATGACCAGCGCGAGCGATGGCCAGGCGCCCAGGCTGCCGACTGTCTCCGCAGTCGCGTCGGAGGTCTGGGTGAGCTTCTCGAGCGCGGCCGTCGGGGTGGCGCCCGCGACCCACCGCTGGAAGTCACCGAAGAGCGGCCCGAACAGGGACGGCAGCAACAGCACGGCGATCACGCCGATGACCGCGCCGACCGCGTGCCGCAGATACGTGCCGATCGCCAGTCCCAGCAGACCGACGACGGAGAAGAGCGCCGCGATACCGAACAGCGCGGGCAGGGGTTCCCCCTGGGTGTGCGTTCCGTCGAGGATCGCGTCGCCCAGCAGGTACGCCGCCGTGCACGAGGCCAGCCCGAGCACGAACAGGCTTCCCGCCACGAGCGTGGCCTTGGCGGCCAGCACCCGTCCCCGCCGGGGCACCGCCGCAAGCGTGGTGGCGATGGTGCCGCTGGAGTACTCGCCGCACATGGTCAGGGCACCCACCACGCCGGCGGTCATCAGGGCCACCACACTGAGGGTGAGACTTCCGCCGAGGACGGTGTCGTCCTCCTGGAGGCTGTCGGTGAGCCCGACGAACACCGCGCCGACCACGGTCACGAGGGCGACCGCGGTGGCCGTCCACACCGTGGAGCGCAGTCCGGCGAACTTCGTCCACTCAAAGGCCAGGGCCTCCCGGAATCCGGGAGAGGACGTGGTCACTGTCGTGGTCATCGGAGGAGCTCCTTGTCTTCGCCGTCCGCACTTCCCCGGTACTCGACGGCCTCTCCCGTCATGGCCGTGTAGATCTCTTCCAGGGACGAGCGGAGGGGGGTGAGTTCGTGCAGGGCGATTCCGTGTTCGCGGGCGGCTTCGCCCACGGCCGCGGTGGTCAGGCCGGTCACCCGCCAGCCGCCGCGCGCGTTCAGAAGAACAGTGGCACCACGGGCCTCCAGAAGGGCGCGCATCCGGCCGGACTCGCCGTCCGGGGTGCGCAGCAGGACCGAGTCCGGTGAGTGTGCCTCGATGAAGTCCCGCATGCCGGTGTCGGCGAGCAGCCGGCCCCGGCCGATCACGACGACCCGGTCGGCGGTCAGTTCCAGCTCGCTCATGATGTGGCTGGAGAGGAAAACGGTGCGGCCCTCTGCGGCCAGGGACTTCAGCAGGGTGCGGATCCAGCGGATGCCTTCGGTGTCCAGGCCGTTGACCGGCTCGTCCAGGATCAGCACACCGGGGTCGCCGAGCAGGGCGGCGGCGATGCCGAGCCGCTGCGCCATGCCGAGCGACAGGCTTCTGGCCCGCTGGTCGGCGACCGTCTCCAGGCCGACGATGCCCAGCACCTCGTCCACCCGTCGCGCGGGCAGGGCGTGGGAGCGTGCGAGGCCGAGGAGATGTCGGCGGACCGTGCGGCCGCCGTGCACGGCCCGGGCGTCGAGCAGGGCGCCGACCTCGCACAGCGGTGCGGTCAGCCGGTCGTAGCGCCGGCCCGCCACGGTGACCGAGCCGGCGGTCGGGGTGTCCAGACCGAGGATCAGGCGCATGGTGGTCGACTTGCCGGCCCCGTTGGGACCCAGGAAGCCGGTCACCCGGCCGGGCCGGACGGTGAAGGAGAGCGCGTCCACGGCGGTCTTCCCGCCGTATCGCTTGGTCAGTTCTCGTGTTTCGATCATGTCTTCCACGCTACGGAGGGCGGTTGTCCGGGACATCCGCCGCGGGAAGTCGGTCGCTACTCCGCCGGGAGTACCTGGTCCGGGGCCGGTCAGCCCTCGCCCGCGCGCACCAGTCCGGACTCGTACGCCGTCACGACCAACTGCGCCCGGTCCCGGGCTCCCAGCTTGGCCATCACCCGGCTGACGTGCGTCTTCGCCGTCAGCGGGGACATCAGCAGGCGTGCCCCGATCTCGTCGTTCGACAGTCCTCGGCCAACCAGGGCAAGGACCTCCCGCTCACGGTCGGTGAGCGGATCCAGCCGCCCTCGGGCCTGTGCCTCGGGTCCCCTGAGCCGGGCGAACTCCTCGATCACCCGTCGGGTGACGGCGGGCGCAAGCAGGCTGTGCCCGGCCGCCACCGTGCGGATCGCGGCCCGCAGGTCGTCGGGGTCGATGTCCTTCAGGAGGAAACCGGCCGCTCCGGACCGCAGAGCCTCGAAGACGTACTCGTCGGCCTCGTACGTCGTCAGCACCAGCACCCGTACCGCGTCCAGGGTGCGATCGGCGACGATGCGGCGGGTGGCCTCCAGGCCGTCGGCGCGGGGCATGCGGATGTCCATCAGCACCACCTCGGGGCGGGTCGTGCGGGTCAGTTCCACCGCCTGTACCCCGTCGGCGGCCTCGGCGACGACCACCAGGTCGCCGGTCAGGTCGAGCAGGGCGCGGAAGCCGGCCCGCACCACGGTCTGGTCGTCGGCCAGCAGCACGCGGATCATTCGTCCGCTCCCCCGCCGGCCGCCGTGCCGGCCCCGTCGGCGGCCCGCTGTCCGGCGGGCAGTTCGGCGCGCACCCGCCAGCCGCCGCCCGGCACCGGGCCCGCCTCCACCCGGCCGCCCACGGCGGCGGCCCGCTCCCGCATGCCGACCAGCCCGAAGCCCTCGCCCGGCCCTCCGTCGGCGATCCCGTCATCGGTGACTTCAACGGTGAGCCGGTCCCCGTCGTCCCCGGCCGCCCGGCCCACCGACACCGCCGCGTGCCGTGCCCGAGCGTGTCTGATCACATTCGTCAGTGCCTCCTGTGCGATCCGGTAGGCAGCCAGCTCCACCAGGTGCGGCACCGTTCCGGCATCCACGTGCAACGTCACGTCCAGGCCCGTCGCCCGGACCCGCTCCACCAGCTCCGTCAGCTCGTCCAGCCGGGGCGCGGGAGCGGCCGGTGCCCCGTCGTCCGCCCGCAGCACTCCCACAGTGGCCCGCAGTTCGCGTACCGCGTCCTTGCCGGACGCCCGTACCTGCCGCATCGCGGCACGCGCCACCTCCGGCCGGGTGTCGAAGGCGTCCAGGGCCAGCCCGGCCTGCACGGTCATCGCGGACACGGTGTGGGCGACCACGTCGTGCAGTTCGCGCGCGATCCGCACCCGCTCCTGCTCCACCCGGCGGCGTGCCTCCCGTTCCCGTTCCGCCTCCGCACGCCTGGCCCGGTCCGCGTACTCGCGCGTCAGCTCGCGCCGCCCGCGTACGGCCTCGCCCAGCAGCAGCGGCACCAGCGGCACCAGCATCTCGAGCAGCGGCGCGCCCTGCGGCTGTGGCACCTCGATCCCCGCGATCAGTGAGACGGCCCCGAAGACGAGCGCGGCGATCACGCCGGTACGGACGGTCCGGGTCCGGTTACCTCGCACCGCGACGGTGTAGAGGGCGACCATGACCGGCAGGTTCAGCAGTTCCCCGATGTGCCCGTACAGCGCCCACCCGGCGCACGCCGCCCCGGTGACCAGGGCAACCGGCACCGGCCACCGGCTGCGCACCAGCAGCGCGCCGGTCGACACCGCGAACAGCAGCCAGGTCAGCGCGTCGGCCTGCCGGTACCCGGGGGCGTTGACCGCCACGTCCGGGCCGGTGAACAGCGCGACGACCGCCGCCACCGCCAGATCCACAAGGGGCGGTGGCAGCGGACGGGAAATGCGAACGGGTCGCCGGCGGCGCAGAGATCGGCTCACAGGCTCACGGTAAGAGCTCTCCGGGGCGGACGCGTACGCCCGCGGGAGTACACGCCGCACCACGTGGGGTGCCCGCACCCGCCCGGACGGGACCGGCGGCGTCAGACGATCTCCAGTACGTCCTTCACGGGGCGGCGGGGGGTCGCCGGGCCGCGCGGGCCGTAGCCGAGGCGCAGCACCATGTGGACCTGCCCGATGCCCGACGCCGGGTCGCGGGCCAGCAGCCGCAGCGCCCGGTCCTCCAGGGCGTGCGAGGTGAGAGAGGTCGCCAGGTCGGCCAGGGTCGCCTCCAGCAGGACCCGTTGCATCGCCTGACCGGCCCGCAGCCAGTCGGCGGGGCCGTCGCCCCTGGTGCTCAGCAGGGCCAGGTGCGGGATGTTCTCGAACGCGGTGGTGCCGCGGTCGGCCACCGTCCGGCGCCCCGCGAAGTCACGGAGGGGAGCCCGGCCGCCCAGTTTGCGCGGCCCGAACGCGTACTCGGGGATGCCGTCGACGGCGGTGTCCGCCTCGTCACCCAGCCGGGTCCAGCGGAGCACGTCCTCGTTGGGGACGGGAGCCACGACGTCGCGGCTCTCCGCGTCGCGGACCAGGTCGAGCACGGTCTCGGCGTGCCAGGAGCCGGGGAAGAGGAGCTCGGCACCCTCCTGGGCGGCGGCCTTCTCCAGCGCGGCCCGCACATCGGCGGGGATGTCCTTCTCGGCGAAGGGGTGACGGCTGGTGTGGCGCTGCCGGACGGCCGGGTACAGCCGGCTCAGCTCCGTGTCCGCGGGACGGTGCGGGAGCGGGGCGGACAGCCGGACGGCGGCGAGCAGCAGGGGATCACCGGGCTCGGGCAGCAGGTCCGTGTCCGCGACGAGGTCCGCGTGCGCGGTGGCGACCCGCAGATTGAACAGGGCCGCGCCGCAGCCGAGGTGCAGCGACCGGCTGTCGGGATCGGAGTGGGGCATGGCCCGCTCCGGGTCGGCCCTCAGCAGCAGGAGACGCTCCGCGCTCAGATAGCGGAAGAGCCACGGCTGGGCGTTGTGCATGGACGGCGCCGCGGTCGCCGCGGCGACCAGCGTGGCCGCCGTCCTGTCGTCGAGCGGTAGCGAAGCCATGCCGTCCTCCTCGCACCGGCCGGGCCCGGACCCGACCCTCACTACACCGACGGGTTCCCGTTTCCGGCTCCGGGCAACCGGGGAGCGTCTCCCCGGCGCCGGACGCCCTCCGCAAGTGTGCCGGACACCCGCGGCGAAGGGCGTGCCATGGTGGTGGTCGTTGCTCCTTCAGTGTCCTGCGGGCGAGGCTTTCGCCGGAGGGGCCCCAGGGCCCGGATCGCGGGCCCGGACGACCCTGCGCCGGGGATCTCCGGGTGCTGCCGGACCGTCCACCGCCGCGAGGTCCACGCCGTACAGGGTGCGTCCTGCGACGAGTTCACGCCCGGTGACCAGCTCGGGTTCGATACGGACGAAGACCTCCTGCCGCGCGGGAACCCAGGAGACCGGGCCGGTGCGGGACAGCCGCTCGCGCTCGGCGAGGTCGGTCACCACGGCGGCCGGGCCCGTGACGACCACGCTCCAGCCGGACTGCCGGACTGCGTCGACGACGTCGGCCTCGAAGGCGACCACCGCACCGTCGATCGCCTGGACCAGCGCCGAGCCCGCGGCGGTGCGCAGCAGCACGGCACCGTCGCGGTCCAGGGTGAAATTGACCGGCAGCACGGCCGGCATGGCCCGGCGCGTATAGACGATGCGGCCTACGGGCACCGTGGCCATCAGCCGCAGTGCTTCCTTCCGGCCGAGTTCACGGAAACCGTCATTGGGATACATCTGCCAGTCCGTTCTTTGGTCGCGGGTACAGCGGTACCGCGTCCTTCAACTCTGAGCCGGGCGGGTCCCGGACATGAGGGCCGACGGTCCCCGATACCGCCGGAGAACGGCCCGGTCTCCCCTGCGCCGCACGGCCCGCCGCGCGGCTCAGGAGCCGACGAAGGGCTGTTCCGTCCAGATGACCTTGCCGGACGGTGTGTGGCGGGTGCCCCAGCGGTGGGCGAGCTGGGCCACGATCATCAATCCGCGTCCGCCCTCGTCCGTGGTGCGGGCGTGGCGCGGGCGCGGTGATGTGCCGCTGCCGTCGGAGACCTCGCAGACGAGGGTGCGGTCCCTGATCAGTCGCAGGGCCACGGGGCCCGACGCGTGGCGGATGGCGTTGGTGACCAGTTCGCTGACGATGAGCTCCGTGGTGAACGCCAGGTTGTCCAGACCCCACTCCGACAGTTGCCGGACGGCGGCGTTGCGGGCGTCGCCGACCGCGGCCGGGTCGCGGGCCAGGTCCCAGGACACGACCTTGTCCGGCGAGAGGACCCTGGTCCGCGCCAGGAGCAGCGCGGCGTCGTCGGGCGGCGGTCCGGTCAGCAGGGTGTCGACCGCGATCCGGCCGGTCTCCTCCAGCGTGCGTCCGGGCACGGCGAGCACGTCGCCCAGCCGGGTGATCCCCACGTCGATGTCCCGGTCGGTGGTCTCGACGAGACCATCGGTGTAGAACGCCAGGAGGCTGCCTTCGGCCAACTCCAGTTCGACGGATTCGAACGGCAGGTATCCGAGGCCGAGGGGCGGCCCCGCGGGCAGGTCCAGGATCTCGGCGGCGGCGGCGGGGGGCACCAGAACGGGCGGGAGGTGGCCCGCGCGGGCCAGCGTGCACCGTCTGCTGACCGGGTCGTACACGGCGTACAGACAGGTCGCTCCCATGAAGCCGGCGCCCGCTTCGGCCGCGTCCTCGCTGTTGTCGTGCGCTCCCATGAGCCCGATGACGAGGTCGTCGAGGTGGGCGAGCAGTTCGTCCGGGGGAAAGTCCAGGTTGGCGAGCGTGCGCACCGCGGCGCGCAGGCGTCCCATGGTCGCCGCCGCGTTCATCCCGTGTCCGACGACGTCCCCGACGACGAGGGCGACCCGTGCCCCGGACAGCGGGATGACGTCGAACCAGTCGCCGCCCACGCCGCTGGGAACCCCGGCCGGCTGGTACCACGACGCGACGTCGAGTGCGGATCCCCCGGTCAGGGCCTGCGGCAGCAGGAACTCCTGCATGGCCCGGGCCGCCGTGCGCTCACGGGTGAAGCGGCGGGCGTTGTCCACGGACACCGCCGCGCGGGAGACGATCTCCTCGGCGAGGCGCACGTCGTCGTCCTCGAAGGGGGCGAAGCGCCCCGACCGGGCGAAGGTCGCCGCGCCGAGGGTGACGCCGCGCGCCCGCAGCGGCACCACCATCACCGAGTGGAAGCCGTACTTGAGGATCGTCGCGCCCAGGGAGGGGTCCTCGGTCACCCAGGGGCTGGCGACGCGGTCCAGCGTCCGTTCCACAAGGGTCCTGCTCTGCTGCAGGCAGCCTGTCACGGGCGAGGAGGGGGCGCGCCGCACCGCTTCCCCCACGGCCAGGGAGCCCTCCGGACAGCCCTCGCGCATCGATGCCTGTCCCGCGCGGCGGATGACGGGTGCCATGCCGACCGGCCCCGGGGCCGGCTCCTCGCCCCGCATCACGGAGTCGAGCAGATCGACGGCCACGAAGTCGGCGAGGGCCGGCACGGTCTCGTCCGCCAGTTCCTGCGCGGTCCGCCGGATGTCCAGCGTGCTGCCGATCCTGGCGCCGGCGTCGTTGAGCAGCGCCAGGCGTTCCTGGGCCCGCCGGCGATCGGTGACGTCGATGAGCATGTACAGGATGCCCACCGTGCGCTCGCGGCGGTCCTTCATCCCGAAGAACGAGGCGGACATCGCGCGGGCCCGCTCGGGATCGTCGGTGGTGGTGCGGAACTCGCAGTCCATGACCGGAAGCCCCGTGTCGAGGACCGAGCGCATCTTCTCCTCGAAGAGCGCCGCCTCCGCGGCGGGCAGCACCTCACCCACCCGCCGTCCCAGACGGTCGCCCAGGGGCACGACGCGGTCCAGGGGGGCGTTCACCCAGACGTAGCGCAGATCGGTGTCCACGACCGCCAGGCCGACCGGGGCGTGGGCGAGGAAGGAGGTGAGCATCAACTGGCTCATCCCTCCCCCGGGCATCCGCCAGAAGGCCCGCTTCGGCGGTCGGCCGGCATACCGCCCGAACACCAGGGCGGCGGCCGTGGCCACCAGGACGCCCGGGACCATCTCGTAGACACCCGATTCGATCGGTCCGAGCAGGGGGTTGATCCAGTCCCACAGCAGCACGGTGCCCGCGCCCGCCACGATGCCCGCCATGGCCCCCGCCCAGGTCATGCGGGGCCAGTACAGGGACAGCAGCACCACGGGGCCGAAGGCGGCTCCGAAGCCCGCCCAGGCATGGGCGACGATGCTCAGCAGTCCGTCGCCCCTGAGCGCGATGACGAAAGCCACCAGGATCACCAGGACCACCGTGCCGCGTCCCACCCACACCAGCGCCCGGTCCGTGGCGCGCCGGTTGAGGAAGGCCCGGTAGAAGTCCTCCGTCAGCGCCACGGAGGAGACGAGGAGCTGACTGTCCGCGGTCGAGATGATGGCGGCGAGCACCGCGATCAGCATCACGCCGGAGATCCACGGGTTGAGCAGTGCCTGGGACAGGGCGATGTACACCGTGTCCGGAGCGGCCAGCGCGGGGGTGAGTTCCCCGATCCCCGCCAGGCCGACGAGCGTGGCGCCGGCGAGTACGACCACGACCCACGCGGTTCCGATGCGCCGGGCCGCGGGGACGTTCCGGGCACTGCGGATGCTCATGAAACGGGCCAGGATGTGGGGCTGCCCGAAGTAGCCGAGGCCCCAGGCGAGGAGCGAGACGATCGCCACGGCTCCGAGCGTCCCGTCGGCCGACCACAGCCCGTCCCCGTAGTCGACCCGTGCCCCGGGATCGCGCAGTGCGGGCTCCCGGCTGTCGAGTGCGTCGCCCAGGGCGCCGAAACCGCCGAGGGCGACGACGGCGGTCACGGGCAGCACGACCAGCGCGAGGAACATGAGCGTGGCCTGCATGACATGGGTCAGGCTCACGGCCAGGAAGCCGCCCAGGCACGAGTAGACGACGATGACCAGGGCGGTGAGGCTGACCCCCAGCCCGAAACGGAGATCGAATACGGTTTCGAACAACAGTCCGCCCGCCACCAGGCCGCTGCTGACATAGAGCGTGAAGAACACCAGCGTGACGGCGGCGGAGACCAGTCTGAGCATCCGGGTGCGGTCCTCGAACCGCTCCTCCAGATACGCGGACAGACTCACGGCGTTGCCGGCCCGCTCGGTGTAGGTGCGCAGCCTCGGTGCGACGAAGAGCCAGTTGAGGTAGGTGCCGGCCGCGAGGCCGAGAGCGATCCAGGCGGAGCCGATGCCTGCCGCGTAGACGGCGCCGGGGAGCGCCAGGAACAGCCAGCCGGACATGTCACTGGCGCCCGCCGACAGGGCGGCCACGGACGGCCTGAGCCGGCGCCCGCCCAGGGCGAAGTCCGAGAAGGTGCGAGTGCGGGTCAGGGCCCAGAACCCTGTTCCGACCATCGCGGCCACGTACAGCACGAACGTGGTCACGATCGGCGCACTCAAGTTGAACATATGTCCTCGCCCGGGAAGTCCGCGATCAGGGATACACCCGTCCGGCCGACACGCCAATGCTTTGGCGCCAAATCTACCGATTTCACGCACCCGCAACCATGCGGGTGCCCAGGACCCGGCCCTGGGACCACTCGATGGCGGAGCCCGGCACCGGTCGGTGAGGCGGCTCGAAGGCGAACCGGATCGCCTCGTCGCACCGGTGCGGACGGCGCGGAACGTACGCATGTGCGACCCCAACCCGCTTCTCCGGAGGCCGACTTGAGACGGCGAACGAGGACGGGGGCCGCCCTGACCCCCTATGCTTCTACTCGCTTGTAGAACGACCGCGGTGCCCTCCCGGTGTGCGGCGCCGTCGTCATGGAACACACACGTATGCCCAGTAAGGAGCGGACGCCACCATGGTGTTCAAACGACTGCTCGGCTCGCTCGGCGTGGGCGGCCCCACCGTCGACACGGTCCTCACCCCCGGCCCCGCCCTGCCCGGCGGAGCCCTCACCGGCACGGTTCATCTCAAGGGCGGCGACGCCGCCTTCGACATCGAGCACATCACGCTGGAGCTGGTGGCGCGAGTCGAGGCCGAGCACGAGGACGGCGAGAGCGAAGGCGTCGTCGTCTTCGACCGGTTCACGGTCGGCGGGGGCTTCCGGCTCGCCGAGGGCGAGGAACACGGTGTGCCGTTCAGCGTGACCCTGCCGTGGGAGACCCCGATCACCGAGCTGTACGGGCAGCCGCTGGGCATCGTGCTCGGAGTGCGGACCGAGCTGTCGGTGGCGGGCGCCAGGGACAAGGGCGATCTCGATCCGCTGACCGTCGGCGCGCTGCCCGCCCAGGAGCAGATCCTCGACGCCTTCGGCCGGCTCGGCTTCGGCTTCCGTTCGGCCGACCTGGAGTACGGACACATCGGCGGCACGGGGCAGCGGCTGCCCTTCTACCAGGAGATCGAGATCGTCCCGTCGCCCGAGTACGCGCACCTGATGAACGAGATCGAGGTGACCTTCCTGGCGAACCCCGGCGGCGTGGAGGTCGTCCTGGAGGCCGACAAGCGCGGCGGTCCCTTCTCCGGCGGCCACGACGCGCTCACCCGGTACACCGTCGGACATCACGACGCGCGCGACTGGAACACCGAGGTGGACGGCTGGGTGCGCCGGCTGGCCGAGCAGCACGGGCACGGCGAGTACCCGGGACACCACGGGCACGACGCTCACCACCACGACACCCACCACCGGTCCGGACCGGGCATGGGCACGGTCGTCGCGGCGGGCGCCGCGGGCCTGGCGGTCGGTGTCGTCGGCGGCATGGTCGCGGCCGAAGTCGTCGACGAGGTGGGCGACCTCTTCGAGGGCGACGAGGAGGAGGAAGAGGAGTGACGGCAGTGGGCGGCCACCACCGCTCACGCGCCCGACGGCGGCTCCGGCACGGTCGACAGGGATGAGCAGGCCCTGGCAGGCCGGGGCGCCGGCCCGCCGCCGTCACCCCGGCGCCGGCCCGCCGGCCGTCTCCCACCCCGCCCGGGTCACAGGGGGGTGGCCGCGTACAGGATGAGGGCCATCGTCACGGCGGAGTTCGCGGACGACATCGCGGAGAGGGCGGCTCCCGCGGCGGCGCCCCACGCCGCCAGCCCCACCAGGGTGAACAGCGGCGGCCAGCGCCGTACGGCCGGGGCGGGCCCGAGCAGCGCGGCCACCCGGCGCGGAACCGGTCCGGCCGCGGCGAGGCCCGCAAGAGTCGGCACCGGGGTGCCCCGCGACACCAGGGCCGCCGTGCCGATCGCGTGCGCCACCGCGCGGCGGCTGCCGACGGCCTGCGCGGCGTCCTCGTCCGCCCACCGTTCCGTCGTGTACGCCACAGCGGTCCGCAGCGGCCGCAGGAACGGGTTGGCCCGCGCGGCCAGCTGGACCGCGAGGAGGAAGCGGTGGTGGCGGGCGGCGAGATGGGCCCGCTCGTGCGCGAACAGCGCACGGCGTTCGGCCGGTCCGAGGTGCTCGAGCAACCCCGTGGTCACCACCACCCGGCCGCCTCGCCCGCCCGGCAGCGCGTAGGCGTACGGCACGCCGTCCGGCAGGACCGCCACCTCGCTCCCGCGCAGCCCGGCCAGCGCCCGGTGGGCCCCGCGGCGCACCCGGCCGTGCCGCCACAGCGTCCGGCCGCACGCCGCCAGGACCGCGCACAGGGCCGGGATCGCCGCCTTCCCGACGACCTCGTCGTACGGGACGGCGGCGCGCACCTCGGGGTCCGACCAGCCGTCGGGCAGGGGGTTGCCGGGCAGCTGGGCGGTGCCGACCACCATCACCAGCGCCAGGCACACCGTGCTGCAGACCGCCATCACCGCGGCCACCGACGTCAGCAGCCGGGTCGCGGTGCGCGGGTGCAGATGATGTTCGGCGAGGCGCGCAATCGGCCAGGCGGTCAGGGGCAGCACCAGCGGCAGGAAGACGAACACCCCCATGCGGCTCAGGCTTCCCCGTCGTTCCCCGGCCGGCCCAGCAGCTCCCGCAGGAGGCGTTCGTCGTCGGGTCCGAGGCCGGTGACGAAGCTGGCGAGGACGGCCTCCCGGTCGTTCTCGGCGTCCAGCACCTTGCGCATCTTGTGCGCGGCCAGGCCCGCCTGGTCCGAGGCGGACGTCCACACGAACGACCGGCCCGCACGCCTGCGGGTGACCGCGCCCTTGGCGAGCAGCCTGGTCAGGATGGTGATGACGGTCGTGTAGGCGAGGTCCGTGCCGAGGCGGTCCTGCACCCAGCCGGCCGTCACCGGGCCGTCCGCCTCCCGCAGCGCCGACAGGACCAGCGCCTCCAGCTCACCCTGCCCCCGCCGCCGGGACCGCTGCCGCTGCTCCGTCACGCCCTGACTCCCTTCCGCCACCACCGGTTTCCCGGGCAGTCATCGTATAGACGCCCTCCCGGAATCCCGGCGCAGCCCACAGGAACCCCCATCCAATCTACAGTGATGTAGATTCATGACCGGGCCCCGGAGAAGGAGACAGGACATCCATGTTCGGACTGAGCGAGCTGGCCGTCATCCTCATCGTCGTCATCGCCGTCCTCGCCGCCAAGAAGCTTCCGGATCTCGCCCGCTCGGCGGGAAAGTCCGCCCGCATCCTCAAGGCCGAGACCCGCGCCATGAAGTCACCCGCGCCCGAGCCGCCCGAGTACCGGGTCGGCACGCCGCCGCAGGACGGCAGGCCGTAGGCCGGTGAGGCGGGGGGGGGCGCCCTGTGGCCTTCGGGCTCACAGCGCCCGAAGGCCGTGCTCCCGGAACTGTTCACGCACCCGCTCGATCAGGTTCGCGTCCGGGACGGGGGTGTCGCGCAGGGCGAAGGGGATGCCCAGCGCGTCGTACTTGTGGGCGCCGAGCTTGTGGAACGGCAGGACGTCCACCCGGTCGACGTTGCCCAGCCCGGCGAGGAAGCCGCCGAGGCCGTCGACGGCGGCCGGGTCGTCGGTCCAGCCGGGGACGAGGACGTAGCGGATCCACACCGGGACGCCGAGCCGGTCCAGACGGGTGGCGAAGTTCAGCGTCGGGGCGAGGTCGCCGCCGGTCAGCCTGCGGTAGGTGCGTACGTCGAAGGACTTGATGTCCAGCAGCACCAGGTCGGTGTCGGCGAGCAGGGCGTCGCCCGCCCGGGCCCCGAGGAAGCCGGAGGTGTCGAGAGCCGTGTGCAGGCCCATTTCCTTGCAGCGGCGGAAGATCTCGGCGGTGAACGCCGGCTGGAGGAGGGCCTCGCCGCCGGTGAGAGTGACGCCACCGCCGGCGGTGGTGATGAAGGCCCGGTACTTTCCGATCTCGGCCATCACCTCGTCGACGGTGGCCGGCTTCCCGTCCCGCATGTGCCAGGTGTCCGGGTTGGCGCAGTACAGGCAGCGCAGGGGGCAGCCGCTGAGGAAGAGCACGAACCGGGTCCCGGGACCGTCCACTCCCGTGGACAGGTCCCAGGAGTGGATCCGGCCCGTGACCGGCTCGACCGTGGTGCTCACAGCGATCCGTGGAACGTGCGGCCGATCACGTCGAGCTGCTGCTCGCGGGTCAGGCGGACGAAGTTGACGGCGTATCCGGAGACCCGGATCGTCAGCTCCGGGTACTTCTCCGGGTGCTCCATGGCGTCCCGCAGCACCGCACGGTCGAGGACGTTCACGTTCATGTGGAAGCCGCCCGAGGCCGTGTACGCGTCGAGGATGCCGACCAGGTTGCCGGCGCGCTCCTCGGGAGCACGGCCGAGCCCGTCGGGGGTGATGGTCGTGGTCAGGGAGATGCCGTCCCGGGCCTGTTCGTACGGCAGCTTCGCCACCGAGAGCGCCGAGGCGGCCACCCCGTGCCGGTCCCGCCCGTTCATCGGGTTGGCGCCCGGCGCGAAGGGCTCGCCCGCCCGCCGGCCGTCGGGCGTGTTGCCGGTGTGCGCTCCGTACACCACGTTCGAGGTGATGGTCAGCACCGACTGCGTGTGCTCGGCGTCGCGGTAGGTGGGGTGCTTGCGCACCTTGGCCATGAACGACTCCACCAGGTCCACGGCGATCGAGTCGGCGCGGTCGTCGTTGTTGCCGTAGGCGGGGAACTCCCCCTCGGTGCGGAAGTCGACGGCGAGTCCGGTGGCGTCCCGGAAGACCTTCACCCGCGCGTGCTTGACGGCGGACAGGCTGTCCACGGCGACCGACAGCCCGGCGATGCCGCACGCCATGAACCGGTGCACCGGGTGGTCGTGCAGCGCCATCTCCAGGCGCTCGTAGGCGTACTTGTCGTGCATGTAGTGGATGACGTTCAGCGCGTCGACGTAGGTCTTCGCCAGCCAGTCCAGCACACGGTCGTACGCCGCCGACAGCTCGTCGTGGTCGAGGTACTCCCCCGTCAGGGGCGGCATCGGGGGCGTGATCTGCTCGCCGGTCATCTCGTCCCGGCCGCCGTTGACCGCGTACAGCAGTGCCTTGGCCACGTTGACCCGCGCGCCGAAGAACTGCATCTGCTTGCCCACCGCCATCGCCGACACGCAGCAGGCGATCGCGGTGTCGTCACCGGTGCGTGGCCGCATCAGCTCGTCGGACTCGTACTGGATGGCGCTGGTGTCGATGGAGACCTGCGCGCAGAACCGCTTGAAGCCCGCGGGCAGCCGCGGCGACCACAGGACGGTCAGATTGGGCTCGGGAGCCGGGCCGAGGTTGTAGAGGGTCTGCAGGAAGCGGAAGGACGTGCGGGTGACCAGCGGCCGGCCGTCCCTTCCGATGCCGCCGATGGACTCGGTCACCCAGGTGGGGTCGCCGGAGAACAGGGTGTCGTACTCGGGGGTGCGCAGGAACCGGACGATCCGCAGCTTGATCACGAAATCGTCGATCAGCTCCTGGGCCCGGGTCTCGTCGAGGGTGCCGTCCTCCAGGTCCCGCTGGAGGTAGACGTCCAGGAAGGTGGAGGTGCGGCCGAGCGACATCGCGGCGCCGTTCTGCTCCTTCACCGCCGCCAGGAAGCCGAGATAGAGCCACTGCACCGCCTCGCGCGCGGTGGCGGCGGGGCGTGAGACGTCGCAGCCGTAGGTGGCGGCCATCTCGGTCAGCTCGCCCAGGGCGCGGATCTGCTCGGCCAGTTCCTCGCGGTCACGGATGACGTCCGGGCTGGAGGGCTCCGTGTCCAGCAGGGCGCGCTCGGCGCGCTTGGCCTCGACCAGCCGGGCCGTGCCGTACAGCGCGACGCGCCGGTAGTCGCCGATGATCCGGCCGCGGCCGTAGGCGTCGGGCAGGCCGGTGATGATGCCGGCCCTGCGGGCGGCGCGCATCACGGGGGTGTAGGCGTCGAAGACACCGTCGTTGTGGGTCTTGCGGTAGGAACCGAACACCTTGGTGACGAAGGGGTCGGGTGCGTAGCCGTACGCCTTCAGCCCGGCTTCCACCATGCGCAGGCCGCCGTTGGGCATGATCGCGCGCTTGAGCGGTGCGTCCGTCTGCAGACCCACGATCAGTTCGCGGTCCCGGTCGATGTAGCCGGGGGCGTGCGAGGTGATCGTGGAGGGAGTGGCGGCGTCGACGTCGTAGACGCCACGGCGCCGTTCCTCGGGGAAGAGGGCGCTGACCTTCTCCCACACCGCGCGGGTGCGGTCCGTCGGCCCGGCCAGGAAGCGGGCGTCGCCCTCGTACGGGGTGTAGTTGGCCTGGATGAAGTCGCGTACGTCGACGCGCTCGCGCCACCCCGTCCCGGCGAACTGACGCCAGGCGTCGGCGGTGCGAGGGCCGGCCGTCACGGTCGCGGTCATCACGGTTCCTCTCCCTTGGTGGGCTCTCACCACCGATGTTCGTCGCCCGCGGGGGGTGCGGGCAGTGCCGGACAGGGCACCGGCCCGGCTCCGTCCGGCCCTCGTGGGCCGGGACCTTCGGCAACGGCCGGCATGCGAAACCGGCCGCACGGCCCGCGGGGTCCGGGGCCGTACGGCCGGCCGGCCGCGTTCAGGCGTGCGGTATCACGGCGACGGGGCAGGCGACGTGGTGCAGGACGGCGTGGGTCACCGGGCCGGTGTGGGCACCGAGCCGCCCTCCACCCGTACGGCGTCCGACCACGAGCAGACCGGCGTCGCGCGCGGCGCGCACCAGCGCCGCGGCGGCCCGGCCCCGGGTCACGGTCCGGGTCACCCGGACCGTCGGGTACTTCGCGCACCAGGGCGCCAGAACCGCGGTCACCGCCCGTTCCTCGGCGGCGAGCCCGTCCGCCGCGGCCACCGGGGCCGGTGGTGCGGCCGGGGCCGTGATCAGCGACGCGTCGAGGACGGGCCGTGACAGCGCCCGGAACGCGTGGACGACGCGCAGGCCGGCGCCCCGGCGCCGCGCGGCGTCCAGGGCGAACTCGATCAGTTCGTCGCACGGGTGCCGGATGTCGAGCCCCAGCACGACGTCGCGGCAGGGCGTCCGGGGAATCTCCTCCGGGGCCACGCCGTCCGCGGCCGGGAGATGCTCCTGCGCGGCGCTCCACCCCGGCCTCACCAGCACCACGGGACAGGACGACCGGGCGACCACCCGCTGGGACACGGACCCCGTGACGAACCCGCCGACACCGCTCACCCCGTGCGATCCGAGGACCAGGAGCTCGGCCTCCGCGGCTTCGGCCACGAGGGCGGCGACCGGGGCGTCGGGGACGACGCGGCCGGTGATCCGCAGCCCGGGATGGGCCGCGCGTACCCGGTGCACGGCCTCCTGGACGGTCCGCTCGGCCGGGTCCTGCCGCACGCCGTCCGCGGGGGCGTGCGGCACGGGACGACGCGTGGCGTGCACGACATCGAGTCCGGTGCCCCGGCGCAGCGCCTCCGCGGCCGCCCAGTGCGCGGCCGCCGGACCGGCGGAGGATGCATCGACTCCCACTACCGCGTTGCGAGGCATGGCACGTCCCTCCCGGGCCCCGGATCCCTTCCGGTGCTCCTGACACCCGCCAGGCTCTTCCCCGTGTGGCCGACCGCCAAGGGCCGCACAGTCCTCGCAGGGCTCCTTTCGGCCCCCCATCCTCGAAGGGGGCCATGCCGGACGGGCCGCCACGGGTCCATCGGCCCCCGGCCCGGGTCGGCCGGCACCTCGCGCCCGGGGCGCGCACGTCCGACGCTGGAGGTATCACGCCCCTAGTGGAGGAGCAGGGTGTCATGGTCCGTTACGTGTACGACTTCGCCGACGGCGGCCGCGAGATGGCCGACCTGCTCGGCGGCAAGGGCTCGAACCTGGCCGAGATGACCCGGCTCGGGCTGCCGGTTCCGCCGGGTTTCATCATCACCACCGAGGCCTGCCGGGTCTTTTTCACCACCGGTGGCGAACCGTCGGGCATGTCACGGGAGGTCTCCGACCATCTGGCGGCCGTCGAAGAGGCCGCCGGCCGGCGGCTGGGACAGCGGGACGATCCGTTGCTGCTGTCCGTCCGCTCGGGGGCCCGGTTCTCCATGCCCGGCATGATGGAGACGATCCTCGACATCGGACTCAACGACGACTCGGTCACGGGCCTGGCCAAGGCCTCCGGCAGCGAGCGGTTCGCGTGGGACTCCTACCGGCGCCTCGTGCAGATGTTCGGCAGTACGGTCATGGGTGTCGACGCCGCCCTGTTCGAGCGGGAGATGGCCGAACTCAAGGAGCTGCGGGGCGCCCCGGACGACGTGCACCTGGAGGCCGGTGACCTGGCCGAACTGGTGGAGACGTACAAGTCCGTGATCCGCCGGGAGACGGGCGAGGACTTCCCGCAGGCCCCCTCCGAGCAGCTCCGCCGGGCGATCCTGGCCGTCTTCGAGTCCTGGAACGGCGAGCGGGCGCGCCTGTACCGCCGGCGCGAGCACATCCCGGACGACCTGGGCACCGCCGTCAGCGTGCAGCGTATGGTCTTCGGCAATCTCGGCCCGGACTCGGGCAGCGGCGTCGCCTTCACCCGTGACCCGGCCACCGGGCATCCCGGGCTGTACGGCGACTACCTGCCCAACGCCCAGGGCGAGGACGTCGTCTCCGGTATCCGCAACACGGTGCCGCTGAGTGAGCTTCAGCGCCTGGACCCGGAGTCGTACGCCCGGCTGCGGACCCACATGGAGACGCTGGAGCGTCACTACCGGGACCTGTGCGACATCGAGTTCACGATCGAGCGCGGCACGCTGTGGATGCTCCAGACCCGGGTCGGCAAGCGCACCGCGGAGGCGGCCTTCGCCCTCGCCGCCGCACTCGCCGACGAGGGGCTCATCACCCCGGACGAGGGCCTCGCCCGGGTGAACGGCGAGGAACTGGCGCGGCTGATGTTCCCGCGCTTCGACGCCTCGGAACACGGCGAACCCCTCGCCCACGGTCTCCCGGCGTCCCCGGGTGCCGCGGTCGGAGCGGCCGTCTTCCACTCGGCGGAGGCGGTACGGCGTGCCGCGGCCGGCGAGAAGGTGGTCCTGGTCCGCCAGGAGACGAACCCCGACGACCTGCCCGGAATGATCGCCGCGCAGGCGGTGCTCACCAGCCGCGGCGGCAAGACCAGCCACGCGGCCGTGGTGGCCCGCGGCATGGGCAAGGTCTGCGTGTGCGGGGCCGAGGAACTGACCGTGGACACCGAGGCGCGACGCTTCACCGCAGCCGACGGCACGGTCGTGGAGGAGGGCACCGTCATCTCCGTGGACGGGTCCGCCGGCACCGTGTATCCGGGGGAGGTGACCCTCGTCGACTCGGCTGTCATGCGGTTCCTGGAGACCGGCGGCACCGACGAGGGGGCGGCCTGGACGGTCGACGCGGTGGCGCGGGCACTGGCGCGGGCCGACACGGTCCGGCGGCTGGAGGTGCGGGCCAACGCGGACACCCCCGAGGACGCTGCCCGGGCCCGCCGGTTCGGCGCCCAGGGCATCGGACTGTGCCGCACCGAGCACATGTTCATGGGTGAGCGCCGCAAGCTGGTGGAGGAGATGATCCTGGCGACCTCACAGGACGGGCGCGAGCGTGCTCTGGCGGCGCTGCTGCCGCTCCAGAGGCGGGACTTCGCGGCCATCCTGGAGGCGATGGACGGGCTGCCGGTCACCATCCGCCTGCTGGACCCGCCCCTGCACGAGTTCCTGCCCGACCGGACCGGACTCGCGGTGCGGATCGCCACGGCCGAGGCGCGCGGCGATCTGCCGGCCGCGCACGACGTCGAGCTGCTGACCGCGGTGAACCGGATGCACGAGGAGAACCCGATGCTCGGGCTGCGGGGCGTGCGCCTCGGCCTGGTGATTCCCGGACTGGTCGCCATGCAGGTACGGGCCATCGCCGAGGCCGTCGCAGAACGCACCCGGGCTGGCGGCGCACCCCGGGCGGAGATCATGGTTCCGCTCGTCGGGGACGTCCGTGAACTGCGTATCGTCCACGACGAGGTGCGGCGTGTCCTGGCCGAGGTCTCCGAGGAGTCCGGCGTCCTCGTCGACTGCCCCGTCGGCACCATGATCGAGCTGCCGAGGGCGGCCCTGACGGCGGGCCGGATCGCCGAGGAGGCGCAGTTCTTCTCCTTCGGCACCAACGACCTGACCCAGACCACCTGGGGCTTCTCCCGCGACGACGTCGAGGCCGAGTTCTTCTCCGCCTATCTCGACAAGGGCGTCTTCCCGGTCTCCCCGTTCGAGACCCTCGACCGGGACGGCGTGGGCCGGCTCATCTCGCTCGCCGTCGCCGAGGGCCGCGCCACCCGGCCGGACCTGAAGATCGGCGTGTGCGGCGAGCACGGCGGTGATCCGGAATCGGTTCACTTCTTCCACGCCGCCGGCCTGGACTACGTCTCCTGCTCGCCGTTCCGGGTCCCGGTGGCCCGGCTGGAGGCGGGGCGGGCAGCGCTGGAGGACACCGAGGTGAGCGACAGCCGGTGACCGGGACCCCCGGCCGGTGCCCCGGGGCCGGTAGGCCCTGGGGCCCGGGTGGGGGACGCGGCACTCTGAGACTGCCGAGACCACCGGAAGGAGTGGGGCGAATGACCACCGAGAGCACCGGCACCCGTGGCATCACCGTCGCGGTGCGGGTACGGGCCGACGGGAACGTGGACCAGGGGGCGCTCGACTACATGCGGGAGAAGGTCGGCGCCGTGCTCGGCCGTCCCGGGCTCCCGCCCGTCAGCGGGGAGGTCCGTGTCACCCGGGCCTCGGCGGCCCACGTCGTGCTGCCCTGGTTCGCCGGGGCCGAGATCCAGGTGGGCGACGACCTCGTCGTGGTGCATGCCCGTGAGGCGAGCGCCCGGGAACTCGCCGACCGGCTGCAGGACAGGCTGCGCAGCCGTACGGAGCGTACGGCGCACCGCCGGGTGGAGGCGCGCAGGGCGGCCGCGCCGCCGCCGTGGCGCGGCGGCCCGCGGCGTCAGGAGCACCAGCACGCCGGGTGAGGGCGGACCGTCGCGGCACCATGCGCACGGCTCGGGGCCAATGGCCCCGGGCCGTCGCCCGTCTCGGCGAGCCGGCCCCTGCCGGTCTGCGCGTCCTCGGCGCGCGGCGAGGCGATCGCCGCGTCCCGCGCGATCCGGCTCACCCCGGACGGCACCGCCGTCCTGCGCGGCGCCGCGGCCGCCGGCTCGTGGCAACGGCGGCACCGGCGTGCAGTTCCGCCAGGCCGTGCCGTGGGTCGGTCGTCGGCGGGACCGTCAGGACAACCGCGCGGTGGTACACGGCAGTTGAACAAGGAACCGGCCGCCGTGCCGGACGTGGGACGGAGACGGAGAACGGCCCGGGGCCCCGGCCCCGGGCCGTACGTGGTGAGGGGCCGTGACATCCATGAACCGATCCCCCGGACCGCCCCACGGCGCCCGACGCCGCGGCGGCCGGCAACGTCCTCCGGAACGGACGGACGGCCCCCGCGGCCCGGGACGGACGGTCCGGGAAGGGGACCTTCGGCGGCTGCGCGACCCAACGAAGCTCAGGGACAGTGGAGTTGTGAGCGGGGCCGGCAGTCAAGGCACCGGCTCCCCACCTGAGGCCGTACGAAACGACGGCCCCACACCTTGGAGGCGCAACTCCGCATGACCCGACACGACGAAGGAACCACGGCCCCGGCCACCCTCACCGCCGGGCCGTCCGACAGCGCCGTCGCCGTGGACCGTCTGGTGACGGCCGCGCTCAAGGCACTGGACGACTACGAGGCCCTGACCCAGGAACAGGTCGACCACATCGTGAAGAAGGCCTCGGTGGCCGCACTGGAGCAGCACACCCTGCTGGCGCGGCTGGCGGTGGAGGAGACCGGGCGCGGCCTCTTCGAGGACAAGGCGGCGAAGAACATCTTCGCCTGCGAGCATGTCACGCACAGCATGGGCCACATGAAGACCGTCGGTGTCATCGCCCGCGACGACATCGAGGACATTGTCGAGATCGCCGAACCCGTCGGAGTGGTCTGCGCGATCACACCGGTCACCAACCCGACCTCCACCACGATCTTCAAGGCGCTCATGGCGCTGAAGACCCGCAACCCGGTCGTGTTCGCCTTCCACCCGTCGGCGCAGCGCTGCAGCGCCGAGGCGGCCAGGATCATACGCGAGGCCGCCGTCGAGGCGGGGGCACCCGAACACTGCGTCCAGTGGATCGAGGCACCGTCCGTCGAGGCGACCGGCGCCCTGATGCGTCACCCGGGCGTCTCCCTGATCCTGGCCACCGGCGGCAACGCCATGGTCAAGGCCGCCTATTCGGCCGGGAAGCCCGCGCTCGGCGTGGGCGCCGGCAACGTCCCCGCGTACGTGCACAAGAGCGCGGAGCTGCGCCGGGCCGTCAACGACCTGGTGCTGTCCAAGTCCTTCGACAACGGCATGATCTGCGCCTCCGAGCAGGCCGTCATCCTGGACGACGAGATCTACGACGCGGCCCTGTCCGAGTTCCGCACCCTGCACGCCCATCTGGCGACCGCCGAGGAGAAGGCGAAGCTGGAGACGTTCCTGTTCCCCGCCGCCGGCGGCTCGGGCGGCGGCTGCGAGCCCAAGGTCAACGCGGCCGCCGTCGGGCAGAGCCCGGCGTGGATCGCCGAGCAGGCCGGGTTCTCCGTCCCCGGCGACACCTCCGTCATCCTCGTGGAGGCCGAACGCGTCGGACCGCACGAGCCGTTGACCCGTGAGAAGCTCTGCCCGGTGCTGGCCGTGCTGCGCGCCCGGGACACCCGGCAGGGATTCGACCTGGCCGCCGACATGGTCGCCTTCCACGGGCAGGGACACAGCGCCGTCATCCACAGCGAGGACCGCGAGCTCGCGGAGGCGTTCGGCAAGCGCATGAAGACCGTGCGGATCATCGTCAACGCGCCGTCCTCCCAGGGGGCCATCGGCGGCATCTACAACAACCTGCTGCCGTCGCTGACGCTGGGCTGCGGCTCGTGGGGGAGCACTTCGGTGTCGAACAACGTCTCGGCCGCCCAACTGCTCAACGTCAAGCGGGTGTCCACCCGGCGCAACAACCTCCAGTGGTTCAAGGTGCCGCCGAAGATCTACTTCGAGCCGCAGGCCATCCGCTATCTGACGTCCATGCCGGACGTCCACCGCGTCACGGTGGTCACCGACGCGACGATGACCCGTCTCGGCTTCGTCGACCGTGTCACGCGGGTGCTGCAGCGGCGCCGCGAGCCCGTGACCGTCCAGGTCATCGACAACGTCGAGCCGGAGCCGAGCATCGACTCGGTGCAGCGCGGCGCCGAGCTGATGCGGGACTTCCGCCCGGACACGATCATCGCGCTCGGCGGCGGCTCCCCGATGGACGCGGCGAAGGTGATGTGGCTGCTGTACGAACAGCCCGACGTCGACTTCGCGGACATGCGGCAGAAGTTCTTCGACATCCGCAAGCGGGCCTTCCGCTTCCCCGCCCTCGGTGACCGCGCCCGGCTGGTCTGCGTGCCCACGACCTCGGGCACCGGCGCCGAGGTGACCCCGTTCGCGGTCATCTCCGACCCCGCCACCGGCAAGAAGTACCCGCTGGCCGACTACGCGCTCACCCCCAGTGTGGCGATCGTCGACCCGTTGCTGGCCACCGAGCTGCCTCCGGCGCTGGCCGCCGACAGCGGCTTCGACGCCCTCACCCACGCCATCGAGGCGTATGTGTCGGTCTACGCCAACGACTTCACCGACGGCCCGGCACTCCACGCCATCCGCCTGATCTTCGACAACATCGAGGCGGCGGTCAACGACCGCGCCGGCTCACCCCGGGCCCAGGAGAAGATGCACAACGCCGGCACCATCGCGGGCATGGCCTTCGGCAACGCCTTCCTCGGCATCGTCCACGCCATGTCCCACACGCTGGGCGCGACCTTCGGCATCGCGCACGGCCGCACCAACGCGGTCCTGCTGCCGCACGTCATCCGCTACAACGGCAGCGTCCCCACGAAGCTCACCGGCTGGCCCAAGTACGAGAACTACCGGGCCCCCGAACGGTTCCAGGACATCGCCCGCACCCTCGGGCTGCCCGCCGCGACGCCGGACGAGGGCGTGGAGTCGCTGGCCTCCGCGGTCGAGCGGCTGCGCCAGGCGGTGGGCATCGAGCCGTCGTTCCGGGCGCTCGGCGTCGAGGAGCAGGCCTTCCTCGACGCACTGCCGCAACAGGCCCTCAACGCCTACGAGGACCAGTGCGCACCGGCCAACCCCAGGATGCCCATGCTCGACGACATGCAGGACCTCATGCGCGCGGCCTACTTCGGCTGACAGCGGCGGCTGCCTTCCGGCAGACGGGAGCCGGCCGGCCGGGGACGTGACACCCCGGGCCGGCCGGCTCCGGCATGCCGCGGCACCCCGGGGCCGGCACACCCCGCCGGGCCCGCGTCTCCCGGCCCGCTGCCCCGGGGCCACCCGGTTCGTCCGGGTCCCCGGGCGGGGCACTGTCCGGCCCGACGGGGCACAGTCCGGGTCCGGGGCGAGTCGGATCCGGTCCGGGTCCGGGTCGTTCCAGGTCCGGGTCCGTTCCGAGGCGATCCGGCTCCGTGCCGGGGGGTGGGGGTCGCTGCGGCACAGTCCGGGTCCGTTCCGGGTCCGGGTCCAGGTCCGGGTCCGTTCCGGGTCCGGGTCCAGGTCCGGGTCCGTTCCGGGTCCGGGTCCAGGTCCGGGTCCGTTCCGGGTCCAGGTGCAGGTCCGGGTCCAGGTCCAGGTCCGGGTCCGGGTCCGGGTCCGGGTCCGGGTCCGGGTCCGGGTCCGGGTCCGTTCCAGGTCCGGGTCCAGGTCCGGGTCCGGGTCCGTTCCAGGTCCGGGTCCAGGTCCAGGTCCGGGTCCAGGTCCAGGTCCGGGTCCAGGTCCAGGTCCGGGTCCAGGTCCGGGTCCGTTCCGGGTCCAGGTCCGGGTCCGTTCCGGGTCCGTTCCGGGTCCAGGTCCAGGTTTGGGTCCGGGTCTCCGGGTCCAGGTCCGAGTCCGGGTCCAGGTCCGTTCCAGACCGGTTCCGCGTCAGAGGGTGCAGGTCCGTGCCGGACCCGGGCCCGGCTCGGAGCACGGTAACCGGACCGGGCAGGGGCACGGTCCCGGTCGGGTGCGCCAGGGCGCGCGCCCTGGAGGGTCACCGAGCAGACCCGTGCGGAGGGCGCCACGTGCACGGCTGAGGAGCGAACTCGGCCGCGCGGTCGCCGTACGGCGGCACTTCACCCGCGTCCGGCGCCTCGGCCGCTACGCCCGCGTACGGCAGCGCGCGGCGCCGGACGGCCGGCTGCCGTCCGGCGCGCGCGGAAGGTCCGGCACGGGCCGGGTGGTCGTCACCCGCCGGTCACCCGCCGAGGTCCTGCGGCGCCCGTCGGGGCTCGGCGTCGTCCGGGAAGTCCGGATCGAGGGCCGGCCGGCGGTGCGGGGCCGACAGGGTGCAGTGCACGTCCACGACTCCCTCGACGGCGCGGACCAGACGCTCGGCGAGCGGCACGAGGGTGGTGTCGGGGACGTGGCCCGAGAGGGTGACCACTCCTTCGCGCACCTCCACGCGGACCGAGTCCATCGACGCCGGGAACCGGCCGCCGACGACCTCCGCGCGGATCTCCCGGGCGATCTCCTCGTCGTCGCGGAGGAACACCTTCAGCAGGTCGGTACGGCTCACGATGCCCTTCAGCACCCCTGTGCCGTCGACCACCGGCAACCGCTTGACCCGCTGCCTGGCCATGATCCGGGCGGCCGTGGCGAGCGTGGCGTCGGGGGGCACGGTCACGGCGGGTGTGGTCATGAGTTCTTCCGCGGTGACCGCAGCGGCCTTGTCCGGCCCGGCCGGCCGACGTCCGAAGGCAGGCCGGTGCGGGTCGCTGTCGCGGACCTCCTCCTTGCGCAGCAGGTCCGCCTCGGAGACGACTCCGATCACCCGGCCCGCGCCGTCCAGCACGGGCAGGGCGCTGATCCCCCACTCCTCCATGGTCTTCGCGATGTCCTTGAACGACGCCCCGCCGGCCAGGGCCACGACGGTGCTGGTCATGACATCGCTCACTACGCTGGGGCCGCCGTGCATGATGCCCTCCCGTCTCCTCGAGTGCCGTCGGACGGACAGTTTCAGGTTCGGTCATCGAGCCGTCCCCCGCAGGGAACGCGGGGGCCGGCTCCGGGCGGATGACACCTCATGCCGTGCGTACGGCGACGGCGTCGTGCTGTTCCTCGCCGAGCACGACCTTGAGGGCGCCGGTCTCGGCGGCGTCGGCGAAGACCTCGTAGGCCTCCTCCATCCGGTCCAGCGGGAAGGTGTGGGTGACCAGCTGGGACGTCGGGAGCCGGCCTGCGGACGCCATCCGCAGGAGGGTGGGGGTGGAGTAGGTGTCGACCAGACCCGTGGTGATGGTCACGTTCTTGATCCACAGGTCCTCGAGGTGCAGCGCGACGGGCTTGCCGTGCACGCCGACGTTGGCCACGTGCCCTCCGGGCCGCACCATGCGGGTGCACAGCTCGAAGGTCTCGGGCACACCGACCGCTTCGATGACGACGTCCGCGCCGAGCCCTTCGGTGAGGTCACTGATCAACTGTTCGGGGGTCTCCCGGGCGTCGGCCACCGCGTCGGCTCCGAAGGCGCGGGCGGCTTCGAGCCGGGAGGCGGCCAGGTCGACGGCGACGATCCGCTCGGGCGCGAACAGCCGGGCGGTGGCGACGGCCGCGAGTCCGATGGGGCCGGCGCCGACGACGGCGACGGTGTCTCCGGGCCGTACCTTCCCGTTGAGCACGCCCACTTCGTAGGCGGTGGGGAAGATGTCGGCCAGCAGTACGGCGTCCGCGCTGGACACCGCGGCGGGCAGGGGATGCACGGAGAGGTCGGCGTAGGGGACCCGGACGTACTCGGCCTGGGTGCCGTCGATCCGGTGCCCGAGGATCCATCCCCCGCCCCCGAGGCACTGGCCGTACATGCCTTCCCTGCAGTAACGGCACCGTCCGCAGGCGCTGATGCAGGAGACCAGCACCCGGTCTCCCGGGCGCACGGTGCGCACGTCGCCGCCCACCTCCACGACCTCGCCGACCGCCTCGTGGCCGAGCACGGTGCCGGGCCGTACCTCGGGCACATCGCCCTTGAGGATGTGCAGATCCGTCCCGCAGACGGTCACCGCGGTGACTCGTACGATCGCGTCCGTGGGTTCCTTGATGCCGGGGTCCGGGACCTCTTCCCACGCGGCCTGTCCAGGCCCGTGGAAGACATGGCCTTTCATGCTGCTCCTCCCTCTCTCACAGTCGTGTTCTCACGGCCGTGGCAGTCCGTCGGCCAGGCCGTACGGCGCACGGTGGCTCGCGCGGGGCCGCTCGTCGTCGAACCGATGGGTGAGCTTGTTGACGACGTCGACCACTCCGTCGATCCGCCGGGTCATGGCTGTCGCGATCTCCGCCTCACTGCAGCGCTCCACCTGACCGTCCAACGTCACGACCCCTTCCGTCACGGACACCGAGACGCTCGTGGGAGGCAGCCACAGAGAGCGCGTCAGCACCTCCTCGACGACCTCGGCGCGGATGTCCGCGTCGGACCGCAGGAACACGCCGAGCAGGTCGCGGCGGGTGACGATGCCGACGAGCCGGTCCTCCTCGTCGATCACCGGCAGCCGTTGCACGCGTCGCTCGGTCATCGTCCGGGCGGCCCGCGCGATGGTGTCGTCGGCGTGCACCGTGACGGGCGGCCGGGACATCAGCCGGCCGGCCGTGCGGGCGCGGGCCTTAGCGGCCCTGCGCCGCGCGCCGGCTGTGAGCGAGGCGAGCCGGAACCGGCGCTTCGCCTCACCGGAGGCACGCGTCCGGGCCTGACGCATCACCAGGTCCGTCTCCGAGACGACACCGATGACCTGCTCGTCCTCGTCGACCACGGGCAGTCCACTGATCCGGTGCCCGGCCAGCAGCCGGACGACCTCCTTGAACGGGGCTCCGTGCTCGACCCGGACGACGTCCGTGGTCATGACCGATCCGACCTTGTGGTGCTTCATACCGGATTCCTCCTCACCGGAATCGGCGCGGACAGAGGTTGTGGTGCCGGCCACGTCGGCGGCCCAGGGGGGGCGCACCGGCGGTTCACCGCGACGAACCTCGTACACGACCTCTCCGGCGACATCTCCTCCGAGCCTCGCGACACTTCAAGCGTCCGGCGGTTCACTGCCGGGCGCCATGGGCTGTCCGGAACCCTCCGAGGGCCGACCGGCCCCAAGCCGCACCGGTACCGGTGCCGGAGCTCCTGGACCACGGCAGGACGGTCGCGGGCACGAACGGACACGGGGGAACGCGCCGGAGTCCTCCCCCGGGCAGCCCCTTGGGCACCCCGGGCAGCCGTCCCGGGCCCTGCCGGGGCCCTGCGGGGGCCCGTACGGCCCCTGGCGCCGCCTCTCCCCCGGACCCACGCTGGAGACCACGACACGCCCCTCCACGATCCGTGGATGAGGCCGGGAAGGAGTTCCCATGAGCACCACGACCGTCGACGTTCCCGTCCTGGAGCGGATGATCGCCGCGGCCGCGGCCGCGCCGTCCCTCCACAACACCCAGCCCTGGCGCTTCCGGCTCACCCCGGACACCCGCACGCTGGAGGTACGAGCCGCCCCGGAACGCGGGCTTCGGCACATCGACCCGGCCGGGCGCGCGCTCCATGTCTCCGTGGGGTGCGCCCTCCTCAATCTGCGCGTGGCGGTGGCCCACCACGGCTGGGAGCCCGTCACGCGACTGCTGCCGCGCCCCGGCCGGCCGGACCTCCTGGCCACCGTCCGGCTCGCCCACGCGGCCGGGGGAACGTCGCTCCCCGACCTGTACGACGTCCTGTGGCACCGGCACAGCAGCCGGTTCCCGTTCTCCGGGCAGCCTCTGCCGGCGAGCCTGCTCGCGGAGCTCACCGACGCCGCACATGCCGAAGGGGCCCTGCTGTGGTTCCCGGAGCCACGGGAGACGACCCGGGTGCTCCAGGCCACCCGGGAAGGGGAGCACCGCAACACGGCGGACGCCGACCGGGCGGCGGAGAGCCGCCGCTGGGTGCGGGCCGCGGACCACTCGCGCCTCGGCGTCCCGCCCTCGGCCCTCGGTGTCCAGGACTTCCGCGGCCACGTGCCCACGCGCGACTTCGGTGCGCACCGGCATCCGGCGGTGCTGGAAGCCCGCCCGTACGAGTCGCGTCCGCTGATCGCCGTGGTGTGCACCTTGCACGACCGGCGCGCGGACTGGCTGCGTGCCGGTCAGGCGCTGGAACGTGTCCTGCTGGCGGCCACCGCGCACGGCGTGCGCGCCTCGATGCTGCACCAGGCGATGGAGTGGCCGGATCTGCGCCGGCACCTCCGGGCGCTGACCGGAGGGCGGAAGGGCTACCCGCAGATGGTGCTCCGGCTCGGATACGGCCCGGAGGGGCCGCCGTCGCCACGTCGCACGGCGCTCGACGTCCTGGAGGTCCTGTGACGGCTCGGGCCTGCTCACCGGGAACCCGGACGCCCCCAGCCGGTCACAAGCGGTTCATCGCCACACCCCGCACGACCCGATAACGACAGTTGCGGACAAACGGGTCCGTGCCGCGTCACGGTGCGCTGGGATGGCCGGAAACGACTGGCAGCAGGGCGGCTGGGGCGGACATGAGCGACAAGACCGGCGGTACGGCCACGCGCCACGGTGCGCCTCCCGGCCCAGGCATGTCTGCGATCCCTTCGCAGGCCGACGAGCCGGGCGAGGAGCGGTTCCGCGGACTGCTGGAAGCCGCGCCGGACGCCATGGTCATCGTCGACGGCACCGGAGCCATCAGACTCGTCAACGCCCAGACCGAGGCGCTGTTCGGCTATCGGCGGGAGGAACTCCTGGGCCAGTCCGTCGAGTTGCTCGTCCCGCACCGCCTGCGCGGCCACCACACCCTGCACCGCGACGGGTACGCCGCGAACCGGCAGGTACGCCCGATGGGCGCCGGTCTCGACCTCTACGGGCGGCGCCGCAACGGCAGTGAGTTCCCGGTCGAGATCAGCCTCAGCCCCCTGGAGACCGTCGACGGGCTGCTGATCTCCGCCGCCGTGCGCGACGTGAGCGACCGCAAGGCCGCCGAGGAACGCATCAGCGAGCTCGCCGCCCTGGTGGAGTCCTCCCAGGACGCCATCCTCGCCAAGACCCTCGACGGGTACATCACCTACTGGAACACCGCCGCCCAGCGGCTGTACGGCTATACCGCCGCCGAAGCCATGGGCCGGCACATCTCCCTCCTCGCCCCGGGCGATCACCAGGAGGAGATCACCGCACTCCTGGGCCGGCTCCGGCTCGGCGAGAAGGTGGAGCACTTCGAGACGCTGCGCGTCACCAAGTCCGGCAGACTGCTGGACGTCGATGTCACCATGTGGCCGAGGCGAGCGCCGGACGGCACGGTCATCGGCGCGTGTGCCATCGTCCGCGACATCAGCGACCGCAAGCGGGCCGAGGCGGAACTGACCGCCCTGTACGAGCAGCAGCGCCATGTCGCCCTCACCCTGCAGCGCAGTCTGATGGGCACCCCGCCCGCCGTCCCCGGTCTGGTCACCGCCAGCCGCTACCGGCCGGCCACCCAGGGAGCCGGCGTGGGGGGCGACTGGTTCGACCTGATACCGCTCGGGGCGGGCCGGGTCGGCGTGCTGATCGGCGACGTGATGGGCCGCGGGCTGGAGGCGGCCGCCGTCATGGGGCAGATGCGCTCGGCGGCACACGCGCTGGCCAAGACGGGGATGCAGCCCCGGCGGCTGATGCAGGCCCTGGACGCGTGCGTGGCGGACCTGGACGTGCCCGATCAGCTGGTCACCTGCTGCTACCTGGTCGTCGCCGCCGACGACGCGGAGGTGACCCTGTGCTCCGCCGGGCACCTCCCGGTCCTGGTCGCCGTGCCCGGGGACGGGGCACGACCACTGCCGGCCCCGGTGAACGCCCCGCTCGGCGTGGGCGACATCCTGTACGAGCAGACGTCGGCGGCCGTGCCGCCGGGCGCCACCCTGGTGCTCTACACCGACGGCCTGATCGAAACCCCCGGCTGTGACATCGAGGACAACCTCGCGGCACTCGCCGTCACCTGCGGCGCCCTGTTCACCGCCGAACCACCCGGCCTGGACGTCGTGGCCGACCGCATCCTGTCCGCCCTGCGGCCGGACGCGGAGGGCCACGACGACGACGTCACTCTCCTGCTGGCCCAACTGCCCGCCGCCCCACTGGCGTCCGCCACGACCACCCTGTCCACCCGCCCCGAGTCCGTGTCCGAGGGCCGCACCTTCCTCAGCAAGGCTTTGGCCGCCTGGGACTGCCACGACAAGGGCGACGACGCACGACTCCTCGTGTCCGAACTCCTGACCAACGCCGTGCAGCACGCCCAGGGTCCGGTGACCCTGCACGTGTGCCGTACGGCCGTCGAGCTCACCGTCGAGGTGGGCGACGGCAGTCCGCACCTCCCGGAACCCCGGCATGCCGACGAGGACGAGGAGTCCGGCCGCGGCCTCAACCTCGTGCGCGTCCTGGCCGACAGCTGGGGCGTGCGCCCGACCGACGTGGGAAAGACGACCTGGTTCACCCTGCGGCTGGGCACGTCGGATCCCCTGGAGCGGTCATGAGCCGGCCACAACGCGCCCGCCGTGGGCGGGCGTCCGGCAGGAGGGCGCGCCAACGCCCTGGGTGCCACCGCGTTGTCGCGGTGGCACCCAGGGCGGTAGGAGGAGGTCAGAGGAGCCAGCGGTTGCGGCTGACGAACGGCAGCCGCTCCCACACCTTGCCCAGCCCCCAGGTGGCGCCGGCGCCCGCGGCCGCGAGGGCGATCAGGACGACGGCGTAGACGAGGTGGTAGTCGGCGAACGGGTTGGTCGACATGCTCACCGACCCGTCGGAGAGGTGCTTCGCGGGCGGCCACTCGGCGATCCACATCAGCGCCATCATCACGGTCCCGGCGACGGCGGCGAGCCGCAGCGCCACACCCGCGGTGAGAGCGATACCGATGCCGAGCAGGCCGAGCATGAACAGCCAGTCCGCCCACGCCGCCCCGGCCCAGGAGTGGAAGGTGGACTCCATCGGTCCGACGGCGACGCCGCCGAGGAAGCCCTTGGTGGGCGACCCGCCGTTGATCCAGGCGTTGCCGGACTGGGTGGCGTAGCCGAAGCCGAACGTCTTGTCGAGGAACGCCCAGAGGAAGACGAACCCGGTGAGCAGGCGCAGCCCGGCGAACACGTACGCGCTGGTCGCGGCCGATTCGGCCACCGCCGGTGCCGTCGCGGACCTACGCAGGGACGGCAGGTGGAATCCGGTGTGCCGGTGCGGGTGATCGTGGACTGACATGATCCTCATCCCCTTCGCGGGAGCTGCTCCTGTGTGTTTCTCCGGTTCTCGTTGCGCTTTCAATGTCTCGTGCCGGACGCGTCCGGCACAGGGGGCCGGCAGGCCCGACTCACGGCCCGAACGTCCCCTCGGCGCTTGGCCGTTCGGACATGCGCCACCGCGCGCCGGACCTCATGGGGGGCCGGCCCCGCACACGGGGTGCCACGAACGCGCTGTGCCAGAATTGGGACAAAGAGACCTCCTACGACCCGCCCCCGACCCGGACCCGGTACGCGGCAAAGGAGCATCCGATGCCCGAACAGCAGTCACGCCGACGAACGGGAGCCCGTCCGCTCGCCTTCCCGGCGGCCCTCGCCACCCTGGCGTTCTACGCGCTGCGGTGCCGGCCGAGGCTCCTGACCTGGGGTGCGACCCGGGACGAGACGGCTCGCTCCTACCCCGGCGACGAACTCGTGCCCGACCCCGACGGTATGTCGACCATGGCCACCACACTCCCGGCACCACCCGAGCGGGTCTGGCCCTGGCTGGTGCAGATGGGGTACGACCGCGGAGGCTGGTACAGCTGGGACTTGCTGGACCACTACGGACGACCCAGCGCGGACCGCATCGCACCCGAGTGGCAGACGCTGGAGGAAGGGCAACGACTGACGGCGGTACGCGACGGCAGGTCCTGGTTCACCGTGGCGCTGCTGGACCCGAACCGCACCCTGGTACTGCGCTCGGACCTGAACCTGCCCCAGGGACGCTCCTTCGACCCGCGGACCGATCCCGAGCCGCGGGCGCGGCTGGACGGGATCTGGGGCTTCCATCTGCGACCGGCCCCCTTCGGCGAGACACGTCTGGTGGTCCGCACGCGTGGCCGGGGCCACCCCCGGTGGCTCACCCGGCCCTTCGACCTGGTGCTGGGCGAGCCCGCGCACTTCATCATGCAGATCCGCCAGTTCCACAACCTGCGCACCCGGCTCGACGCGGAGACATGAGGCCAGGGCCTCCCCGTCGTCCCGCGAGCCCGGTCAGCCGGCCGGCGCGCCGGTCGTGCGCGCGGGGTGAGGGGAAGCGCCGGGAGGCGGCAGCCTCAGTGCGAGGAGGGCGAGGTCGTCGTGCCCGTCGCTCGGGTGGCCCTCGGCCAGAACCGGGCACAGCTCATCGAGCGACAGGCCGCTGTGGACGGAGGCGAGGGCGGCAAGGTCGTCCATGCAGTCCTCCAGGCGCCGGCGAGGGTGCTCGACGAGACCGTCGGTGAACAGCAGCACCGTGTCCCCCGCACTCAGCGGGTGGCTGTGGTCGGGTCGCGGCAGCCCGTCGTCGACCCCGAGGGGAACGCCGGGTTCGGCGTCGAGATAGCGGGTGCGCCCGTCGGCGGCGACGACCAGGGGCGGGAGGTGGCCGGCCGTGGACCAGTGCAGGTGCCAGCCGTTCTCGTCGGATTCGATGCGGGCGAGGCACGCGGTGGTGACCGGGGCCTCGGTGATGGCGTGCAGGGTGTGGTCGAGACGGCGCAGGACCAGACTGGGCGGGGTGCGGCGGTCGTAGAGCAGGGCGCGCAGCATGTTGCGGATCTGCGCCATGGCCGCGGCTGCCGTCAGGTCGTGGCCCACCACGTCGCCGATGATGGCCGCGCAGCTGTCGTCCGGGAGCAGGAGGGCGTCGTACCAGTCCCCGCCGAGGTGGTGGCCGGGGGCGGTGGCGGGCCGGTAGACCGCGGCCGCGGAGAAGGGCGTGAGGTCGGGCAGGGTGGGCAGCAGCAGCCGCTGGAACTGCTCGGCGGCAGCGCGGGTCTGTTCGTAGAGGCGGGCGTTCTCGATCGCGATGCCCGCCGCACCGGCCAGCGCGGTCACCACGGCCTCGTCGTCGTCGTCGAACGGCTCGCCGTCGGCACGATCGCAGAGGTAGAGGTTGCCGTAGATCCGCCCGCGCACGCTGATCGCCACCCCGAGCAGGGTGCGCATCGGAGGGTGGCCCGGCGGGAAACCGACGGAGTCGGGGTGGCGCGGCAGGTCGGGTACGCGCAGCGGCTCGGGGTGGTGGATCAGGTGTCCGAGCAGGCCCAGACCGTGCGGGAACTCGGACCCGGCCAGGTCCTCGTACTCCCCGTCGCTCAGGCCGAGGGGAATGAACTCCTCCAGGGCTGTCGCGTCGTCGTTGAGCACGCCCAGTGCGCCGTAGCGGGCACCGACGAGTTCCATCGCGGTGCTCACGATCCGTCGGAGCACCACCGGCAACTCCAGTTCCCGGCTGACGGCCAGGACCGCCCCGAGCAGGCCCGACATGCGCCACTGCGCTCTGGCCAGGTGATCGTTCGGATCGGGGACGCGGTCCAGGTCCTTCCGTTCACCGGCGCCGGGAAAACCCGGGCTTCGCCGGCCGTCGTCCCGGGCCACGGCCATCCACCTCTCTTCGCCACCGGGCGCGGGCACCGGAGCACGCACCCGAGAACATCGTGACCCGCGCTCCCGCCTCCCGCACGCGGGCCGCCTCCCCGTCCACCCGGCGACCGGGGGCTGTCCGCACTCGCCGGCTCCCCGTGTCGTGTACCGGCCGCCCGTGGCCGTGCAGGAGCCACCAGTGCCGCGGCAGGCAACGTTCGCCCGTCAAGGAGCGGCGTCCGGTGCGTGCTCTCGGCGTGCCGGCCGGAAGTCCTCGTACCGGACGTACTCGGGCTTCCGGCCGGTGCGTCGAGTGGGGGCACCTCCGACGCCCCGCGACGGGGCGGACGTCGCCTGTCGGGGCACTGGTCTCCTACGACTCCGGCAGGGGCCGCCGACGCCGGTCAGTCGCGCGTCAGTTCCCGGGCGATCCCCGCGGCCCACGCCTCGATATGGCCGAAGTCGCGGAAGTCCCCGCCCTTGCCGTTCCGCAGGATCATCCGGGCGACCCAGCCCTTCGCGCCCTCCCGCAGACAGCCGCCGAAGGTGACGTGGTCCCTGGCGTCGAGCCGGACCACGGCCTTCCGCACCCAGGGCACCGGCTCGATGTCCCGTTCCGAGGCGGAGGCGTCGAGCGGTCCGCTGCTGAAGAGCCACAGCGGCCGGTGGGCCAGGTCCTCGCCGTTGCGGCGGACGAATCGGCGGGCGTCCCGGTGCCAGCGCCCGGCGTACAGTCCGCCTCCGACCACGACCGCGTCGTACGGCTCCGTGCTCCCCACGGACCCGGCGGCCAGCGCCTCGGCCGTGAGCCCTTCCTTGCGCAGGACCGCGGCGACGCTCTCGGCGATCTCCGCCGTCGCTCCGTTGGTCGTCCCGTAGGCGACCAGCACGTTCTTCGGCATGGGCGGTGCACCTCCTCGCACAGCCCGCGCGGCCGGTGGCCGGCCACGCGGTGCGGCGACCGTTCGTTCGACTGTAGCCGGGCACCGCCCGGCGTGCGCGCCTGCCGGTGTTCCGCGGCAGGCCTCCGACAGAGCTGATCAGTTCGCCGGCAGCCGGAGGGTACGGGTCTCTCCGGGAGCGACGGTGGCGGCCCGTCCGGCCAGGACGACGCGGAGCGGTGACTCCTCCGAGTCCGGTACGGCGAGTTCCATTCGCCCGTCGTGGAACCGCAGGCCGATCCCCCAGTGACCGCGGTAGCCCAGCGCGACCCGGTACTCCGACAGCGCCGGCAGCGGCACCGGATCCAGCGACAGGACGTCCCCGCGGGCCGACAGCCCGGTCAGGCACCGCTGGACCAGATCGAGGGTGCCGGCCATGGCCCCCAGGTGAATGCCTTCCCCGGTGGTGCCGCCCTGGATGTCGGTGACGTCCGCCTCCAGGGCCTCGTGGAAGTACTGCCACGCGTCGGCCCGCCTGACCCGGGCGAGGACCCAGCCGTGCACCAGTTCGCTGAGTGTGGAGCCGTGGCTGGTGCGCTGGAGGTAGTAGTCGACGGTTCTGCGCCAGACCTCGTCGTCCAGGCGGTGTCCGAGGCGCCGGAACAGCCCCTGCAACTCCTGCGGCGGGAACAGGTAGCCGAGCATGAGGACATCCGCCTGCTTGGACGCCTTGTAGCGGTTGACCGTGTCGCCCTCCGCCTCCAGGATCCGGTCCAGCCGCCGGATGCTGTCGTAGCGCGCCCGGTAGGCGTCCCAGTCCAGCTCGGCCAGCTCGCCGTAGCCCTCGAACTGGCTGATGACGCCCTGGTGGTAGGGCACGTGCAGCCGCCGGGACACCTCCTCCCACTTCGGGAGTTCACCGCCGTCCAGCCCAACACGCTCGAACAGTTCATGCCGGAGCCGGACGGGGAGGAAGCCGACGAGCTCCAGGGCGCGGGCGACGACCCAGGCGGCGGTGACGTTGGTGTACGTGTTGTCGTCCAGTCCCGGCCGGGCGGCACCGGGGTAGGCGTCGTGGTATTCGTCGGGGCCGACGACACCGCGGATGCGGTAGCGGCCCGTCGCGGGGTCGAGGACCGCGCTGTCCACCCAGAACCGGGCGATCTGCAGCAGCATCTCCGCGCCCTTGGTGTACAGGAACTCGGTGTCGCCGGTGGCCTCGTAGTACCGCCAGACGTTGTAGGCGACCGCCGAGCCGACGTGGTGCTGCAGCCGGGAGTTGTCCGGCAGCCAGCGGCCCGAGCGGGGGTTGAGGTGCAGCTCCTGGGTCTCCTCGCGGCCGTCGCTGCCGCTCTGCCACGGGTACATCGCCCCGGCCCGGCCGATGGCCGCGGCGGCCCGGCAGGCCCTGCCGAGGCGCCGGTGACGGTAGGTCAGCAGGGCCCGGGACACCTCGGGGAGATGCAGGTTGAGGTAGGGGAGCACGAAGAGTTCGTCCCAGAACACATGGCCGCGGTACGCCTCGCCGTGGAGCCCTCGGGCGGGCACCCCCACGTCCAGGTCCGCGGTGTGCGGGGACAGCGTCTGCAGCACGTGGAAGAGGTGCAGCCGCAGAACGCGGCCCGCCTGGCCGGGGACATCGATGTCCGCACGCCGCCACAGCTGCCGCCAGGCGGTGGTGTGCGCGTCCAGCAGGGCGGGGAAGTCCGGTGCCGCGGTCACCCGGTCGACGGCGGCGCCGAGCGGCTCGCTGATCGCGGTGTCGCGGGAGGTGTGCAGCGCCACGGTCTTCTCCACCTCGACGGGCCGGCCCGGAGCCATGGGGACCACCAGGCGGTGGAGCGCGCGGCGTCGCTCGGGGCGCGGCTGGGACGAGGAGGGGGACGACGCCCCCACGACGACGGTCCGGGCGGCCATGGCGATCACGATGCCGGAGGTGCTGGTCCGGCAGTGCAACCACATCGTCCCGGGCTCCCGCACACCTGTCCGTACGTGGGTCAGGTGGTGCTGTTCGAGAGCCCGGTACCGGTGGACGTTGGCGTTGATCACCTCGCCGTCGAGGGCGGACTCCACCTCGACGTCCCCGGACCAGTCCTCGGCGGTGAGCACCGTCCGCAGCGCCGCCAGATGCGGGTCCCCCATGTGCACCAGACGGGTCTGTTCGACTCGGAGCGTTCTCCCCGTCCTCTCCCGGTAGCGCGACGTCCGGATGAGCAGGCCCCGGCGCAGGTCCAGGACCTGCCGGTGGTCGAGCAGAGCCGTTCCCCTGGCGTCCGGGGAGAGCCAGGGCCCCCACGTCCCGTCTCCCGCCCGCGTCCGGAACCGCAGCGGCAGCCAGTTCGGAAGGTTGACCATGTCCTCGTTGACGACCCGGCGCCCGGCCACGGTGGACTCGAGGCGGTTGTAGCACCCTGCCACGTAGGTCCCCGGGTAGTGCACCAGGCCGGTCCTGCACTCGGGCATCGCACCACGGGTGGCGAAGTAGCCGTTGCCGAGCGTGCAGAGCGATTCCCGCAGGCGCTCGGCGGCGGGGTCGTACCCCTCGTACTCCCACGTCCACTCCGACATCGGCCCCTCCCTCGTCTCCTCGCCGGACCGTGCAGGCGTGTGCGACAGCACCGACGTCGGACCCGTCGCGGGACGACGGCGACCGGGCACCTCGCGCGGGCGGCCACCGCCACGGGACCGGGATCCGATCGGCCGGCCCCCGCCTCGACGGGAAGTTCCATGGTCGCCACCGCCTTCCTCCCCTACCGCTCCGGAGGGCCCTCGCACTTACCGTCGCACTGCCCGCGTCGCTCCGCGACCTCCGGAAAGGCCCGGGGTGCCCGGAGGCGCCCGGAGAGGTTCGCACGACGGCGCGGAGGAGGTACCGCGATCATGGGCCGAAGGTCCCCGCGCGACATCCCATCAGGCCGTCGCAGTGGCGCGGGACGCGACCGGCTTCCGGCACCGTCCCACGGGGGGAGGACGGCGACGGAAGCCGATACGCACTCACTCTAGCCGGGCGGGTGGGCCCGGCACAGGGACGATGGGCCCGGGCCGTGCCCCGCTCGGCCCATGCCTCTCGCGCCGGTCCACGGATACTGGGAGGAGGGCGGCGGAGCCGCCACCACCCACATTGCCTGGCGAATGGTTTACCGGTCGGCACCTGTGCCCACCCGTTTCAGCCGACACGAAACGGGACGACCACCCACCCCCGTGATCGTCACCGGAGCCCGAAGGGACCGGTCGCCATGAGCACGAACATCAAGCCCCCGGCCGAACCGCCCACCGGGATGACGCCTCCGCCTCATCCCGCGCGGCTGACAGCGGTACTCGACGCACCGCTGTCCCGCTGGCTGTGGCTGGTCAAATGGCTGCTCGCCCTCCCCCACTACGTCGTCCTGGCCTTCCTGTGGGTGGCGTTCGCGGGGGTGAGCGTGGTGGCCTTCTTCGCCATCCTCTTCACGGGCCGCTACCCACGGCCCCTGTTCGACTTCAACGCCGGTGTGCTGCGGTGGAACTGGCGTGTGGCGTACTACGCGTACGGTGCGCTGGGCACCGACCGCTATCCGCCGTTCACGCTCGCCGACGTCCCCGACTACCCGACGCACTGGGAGTTGCCGTACCCGGGCGAGCTCTCCCGCGGCCTTGTCCTCGTGAAGTGGTGGATCCTGGTCGTCCCGCACTACCTGATCCTGGGCTTCCTCCTCGGTGGGGCGCGCATGGCCTGGTTCTCGGGGGGCCTCATCGGACTGCTGGCCCTGTTCGCCGGAGTCGCCCTGGCCTTCACCGGCCGCTATCCCCGCGGCCTGTTCGATCTGCTGCTCGGGCTGAACCGCTGGGTGCTGCGGGTGGCCGCCTACGCGGCCCTGCTCACCGACGTGTATCCGCCCTTCCGGCTCGACCAGGGCGGTCGGGAACCGGAGCCGTCGCCCTGAGTTCTCCCCACGGAGGCGAACACCTCATCAGGAGGTACTCCCATGGACGTCCTCGTCGGGTACGCGACCGCCCACGGCTCCACGCGGACGATCGCCGAACGGATGGCGGCCGTGCTGAGCCGTGCGGGACTGACGGCCGAGGCCAGGCCGATGACGGAGGTCGAGGATGCCGACGCCTACCGGGCGTTCGTCCTCGGCAGCGCCGTGCACGGACAGAGCTGGCTGCCCCCGGCCGTGGACTTCGTACGGAACAATCCGGACGTGCTCGGCCCCCGCCCAGTGTGGATCTTCAGCGTCGGGATGCCCGCGGCGCTGCGCGGGCCGTGGCGCCGTCTGGCTCCCAAGGAACTGCCGGCCATCGAGGACGGCCTGCCGCCGGATCTGCGGCACCGGGGTCACCGCCTGTTCTCCGGGGTCGTCGGACCGGATCAGCTCCCGCGCACCGGGCGCGTACTCTTCCGGCTGGTGGGCGGGCGGTTCGGCGACTTCCGGGACTGGGACGCCGTCGAGGCGTGGGCTACGGACATCGCCGGGGAACTCCGCGCGGATCATCTCTGACGACGTGGGTGCGCGGCCGGTGTGTCACCGGCCGAGCACAGAGACAGCGCCCCGCCTGTCCCGTCCGGCCTGCCGCACCGGGACGGTCCCGGTGTCCCGCGTGCCCTCGTCCACCGGCCCGCACGTGGACACGCCGCCCCGGGGTGTTCCTCAATCGCTCCCGGCGGCCGCCTCCCCGGACGCGCACCGGACGTCCAGCCCGACCTCCGGCGCCCGGGCCAGGGTGTTGGTGACCGTGCGGTGGGAGACGACCGCACGCAGTGCGGCCAGGCGCCGCGGGGGCAGGGAGGGGGCCAGGACGGTCACGGCGAGCGCCGCGACCCGGGCCGGCCGGTCGTCGGCCATGCGGTACTCGGCGCGGACCTACAGACCGTCGCGGGAGACTCCGTGGCGGTCGAGAAAACGCCCCGCGTAGTGCGCCGCGCAGGACGCGACCGCGGCCACGAAGAGCTCCACCGGTGTGGGGGCGGTGTCCTTTCCCCCGTCGGACAGCGGCTGGTCGACCGTCAGGGTGTGTCCGCGGACCCGTATCCCGAACGCGTCCCCCGCGATCGGCGTCACCTCGACGAGGCCCGGCCCGACCTCGGGTTCCGGAGCCACGGCCGCCGCCCGGAACAGCAGCAGCCCGGCCAGGTGCCGGGCCTCCTCGGCTGTCAGCGACGCCCACGGTTCGCCCGCGTCGTGTGGTGCGAAGGACGTGTCCGGAACGACTCGTCCCATGGTGGCCGGCCACCCGGGTCCACCGTCAGGTGGGCATGGTCCCCCCGGCCCTCGTTTGAGATGGGGCGCGCGGCCCACTCTGGTCACACGGGGCCGTCCGGCTCGCAGTGACGCGGGGGCGACAGACCGCTGGAGGTGTTGGCCATGCCGGCCGATGGACGAAAGCCGATCGTGATCGGTGTCGATCCCGATCCCGACAAGCGCTCGGCGCTCGCCTGGGCCGCCGACGAGGCGGACCGGCGCCGCCTCCCCCTGACGCTCGTGTGCACGCAGGGCGAGCCCGTTCCCGGGTTCCGGCTGGAGGGCACACCGCCTTCGTGGGAGAAGTGGCGGGACGACCTGCACACGGCGGGCAACGACGTGCTCGAGCGCGCGGTCGCGTTCGTCGAGGCGCGCCGCCCCGGCCTGGACACCTCGGTGGTGCTGGCCGAGGGACATCCGGCATGGGTCCTGGCCAAGCACTCGCACCACGCCACCCAGGTCGTGGTCGGCTCCTGGCACCTCGGCCACGCGCGGGAGCTGTTCGGTTCGGCCGCGGTCGCGCTGCCGCTGACCGCCCACTCGGCGTGTCCGGTCGTCGTCGTCCGCGAAGGGGAGCACACCGCCCAGCAGCCGCCGTACTTCGTCGTCGGTGTCGACGGCAGCCCCCACTCGGCCGCCGCCGTGGACCTGGCGTTCGAGGAGGCCTCGCTGCGGGGCGCGAACCTGCGGGCGCTGTACGTCTGGCGGACCCCGCTGCTCGGGGTCCTGGACGAGGACGCGACGCTGCGGGAATGCCGCCGGGTGCTGTCCGAGACGGTGGCCGGGCGCACCGCGGACCATCCCGGGGTGGAGCTCCACCACGAGGTCGTGAAGGGGCACCCGGTGCGGGAGCTGACGAACGCTTCCGCGCACGCGCTCGGCCTGGTCGTGGGCACGCGCGGGCACGGTGGCTTCAGCGGCATGCTGCTGGGATCCGTCAGCCAGGGCGTGCTGCACCACGCGCACTGCCCCGTCCTCACCGTCCCCCACCCGGGCGCGAACGGTGACGGCGCCCGGCAGGGAGGGTAGCCATGGGACAGCCGGTGATCGTGGGGGTGGACGGTTCACCGTCGAGTCTGGACGCGGTGGAGACCGCCGCCCACGAGGCCGCGCTGCGGGGCGTGGCCCTACGGCTGGTGCACGCCTTCGGACGGCCGACCCCGCACGTGCCGCGCGGCGGCCCGCCGTGGGACCGGGCCGAAGCGGGGGTGCGGGAACTGGTCGACGGCACCCTGACCGAGGCCGAGCGGCGGGCCCGTCGCACCGGTCCGGGTGTGGAGATCGCCCGCGATGTCGCCGTGGGCGATCCGTCGGAGGTACTGGTGATCGCCTCGCGCACGGCCTCCCTGGCGGTGGTCGGCAGCCACGGGCACGACGCCGTCGGCCGACTGCTGCTCGGCTCGACCGCCGGGCAGCTCGCCGCACACGGCCGGTGCCCGGTCCTGGTCGTACGGGGACGGCCGGCGCCCGGCGGGCCGGTGCTGCTGGCGGTCGACGACGCGCCGGCCTCCGCGCCGGCCGTCCGTTTCGCCCTGGCCGAGGCGGGTCTGCGCGGTGCGGCCCTCACGGCGGTGCACGTGTGCCGGCCCGGGAGCGCGGACGCCTACGACGGCCCCGCCGACCCGCCCTTCGTGACCTACGACCGGAGACATCTGCGTGATCACGCGGAGCACGTGCTCGACGGGGCGCTGGCCGGGCAGGAGAACCGGTACCCGGACGTCGCCGTGCGGACCCGGCCGGTGATCGGCCGGGTCCGCCACACCCTCATCGAATCGAGCGCGGACGCGCAGCTCCTGGTCGTCGGGGCGCGCGGCAGGGGCGGTTTCGCGGGTCTGCTCCTCGGATCGGTGAGTCAGGCCGTCCTGCACCACGCGCGGTGTCCCGTCGTCGTGGTGCGGGACGGCCGGGAGTGAGTCCCCCGCGCTCTCACCGGGCGGGCGGCCGGTGGCGTGTCACCGGCCGCGCAGAGCGGCGAGCGCGGCGTCGAGATCGGCCGCGCGGGGGCGGTTGTGGGGCAGCTTTCCGAGCATCACGGCCATGCCGCAGGTGCCGGTGAGGGCGGAGAAGACCAGGCCGGCCGCGATGCCCGCCGCGACGAACTGGAAGGCCGGGTGCACGAGCAGGCCGAGCACGAGGCCGAGGAGGACGAGCGCCCCGGCCGTGAAGCGGACCTGGCGTTCCATGCTCCAGCCGGCCCGGGTGTCGCAGGCCGCGGGACGGTGCAGGTCACGGCCCTCGCTCTGCCAGGCGCCGGTGCCACCGGCGAGCGTGGCGGTGCGGACGCCCTGCTCGGCGAGGAGTGCGCAGGCCTTTTCCGAGCGTGCCCCGGAGGCGCAGACGACGAGAAGGTCACCGCGCTGCGCGGCGTCCCGGATCTCCGGCAGGGCGCGTCGGACGTGGTCCAGGGGGATGTTCACGGCGCCGGGCAGATGCCCGGAGGCGTACTCGCCGGGCGTGCGCACGTCGATGACGGTGAACTCGTGCAGCCGGGCTCCGGCCTGGCCGGTTTCCAGGGTGATCGGGGTGAGAGGGCTGGTCATGGCGGCTGTGTGATCCTTCGTGGTCGACGAGATACCGCATCGGGACGATGAGTACCCCTGGGGGTATTATACGGTGGAGTGCGGGGTGGGGGTTCGACGCCCGTGCCGGACAGTCCGCGGCGGGCGCAGGACGGACCGCCGGGGTGGAACACTCACGCGACGCCGCCGCTCCCTCCGCGATCGTTCACCAGCGGCAGGCCGGCTCCGGCCCACTCCTCCATACCGCCGATCACATCCACGGCCTCGGCGCCCAGCGCGGCGAGAAGAGTGACGGCCTGCAGCGAGCGGTTGCCGGTACGGCAGATCAGGACCAGGGGCCGCGCCTGCGCGTCGGCGGGCAGTCCCGCCCCGGCGGCGAGTGCGGACATCGGCAGGTGTACGGCGCCTGGCGGGTGCCCTGCCTGCCACTCCCAGGATTCGCGGACATCGACCAGCACGGCGTCGGCATGCGTGCCGACCGCGTCGTCGTGCCCGGTGAGCGCTGCGGCCACCTGGACGCTCACGCGTTCCTGGCCGCTCCGGCTCCATCGGAAAGTCATGCAGCTCTCTCGCTTCCGCGGGTGCGCCGCCGACCCGGCCGGGGGATCCGGACGGCGAGTCCCGCCCTCCCGGCGGGGGCGAAGACCCACCCGCACCGACGACCGGCGGCTGCGCGGAGTGCGGACCGGGCCGTCGGCACGGCCGCCCGCGCGTCACCTCCGCCGGAGAATTACCCATAGGGGTATACGCAGACGGTAGCACCACTGTCCCCCGCGGGTCACGGCCGCCCCTGTGGGGTTCAGTGAGGCGCCTCCCCGGGGTCGCCCGTCACACCACATGGCGGGACAATGGGCGCTATGGCCCGAAATGCCGCACACACCCATGACCCGTCGACCGTGACGGTCAAGGGACACGACGTCAGGCTGCGCACCATCGGCTTCGTGGTACTGGCCGGCCTGGCCATCTGGTTCATCGCAGCCAACACGAAATCGGTCACCATCAGGCTGTGGATCCCGACCGTCACGCTCCCGCTGTGGAGCGTCCTCACGGTCACGCTGCTCGTCGGCATGGTCCTCGGCCTGCTCGTCGCCCGCCGACGCGCCCGCCGGTAGAGCCTCCGGACGACCGGCCGGGCCGCACGGCTCAGGGCAGGGGCACGGGGCGCACCGGACGAGGGAGAGCGCCCGCGTCCCGTCAGTCGTGCGGCACGATCGCCACGGGGCAGCCGACGTGGTGGATCAGGGCGTGGGCGACCTGGCCGGTGCGCGAGCCGATCGCGGCACGCCTCCTGCGGCGGCCCGCCACCAGCAGGCCCGCCCCGCGCGCCGCGCGGACCAGGACATGGGCCGGGGGACCCTCGTGCAGTTCCTCCCTGACGAACACGGCGGGGTACTTCCGCTGCCACGGCTCCACGAGCGCCGAGAGTTCCCGCTCCGCGGCCCGCCGGATCCGTACCCGCTCCTCGACGTCGATGAGGCCCCGCCCGAGCGGTACGTGCCAGGCGTGCATCGCACGCAGTGGAGCCCGGCGCAGTTCGGCGGCGCGGAACGCGAACTCCAGCACGTCGTCGCACGTGTCGCCGACGTCGACGGCGACCGCGACATCACGGAACACCGTGTGGGTCACGGGCCTGCCCGCGTCGTCCGGCAGGTGCTCGTGTTCCGCCTTCTCGCCCGCCCGCACCAGGACGACCGGGCACGCGGCGCGTGCGACGGTGGCCGTCGCCACGGACCGGGTGAGGAGTCCGCCGACCGCGCCGAGCCCCTGGCTGCCGATGACGAGCAGTTCGGCCCGCTCCGCCTCGGCCAGCAGGGCCGGGCCCGGTGCCGTGCCCACCTGTTCGGCGGCGATGTACAGCCGCGGATACCGTTCGTTGATCCGGTCGAGGGCCCGGCGCAGCACCTGGCATGCCTGGTACCGGGGCGCGTCGAGTTCGGGCCTGCGCTCCTCCGCGTCGCCCGCGGCCGGGTCCTCCCGGGCCTGCACGAGCCGCAGTGGCAGTCCTCGGCGCAGTGCCTCCCTGGCGGCCCAGTCCGCTGCCGCCATGCTCTCGCGCGAGCCGTCGAGGCCGGCCACGACTGGTTTCAGCACGGGGATCACCTCGGGTGGTTCAGTAGTGGGGGACGACGGCCACGGGGCAGCCCGCCTGCTGGATCACCGCGTGGGTGACCGGGCCGGTACGCGCGATCCTCGGGCGGTCGGTGATGCCGTGACCGACGACCAGCAGTTCCGCGTTGGACGCCGCCTTGCTCAAGGTCCGTGCGGGCTTGCCCTCGACCACGGTCTCGAGGACCTCGACGTCGGGGTACTTGTCGCGCCACACCTGGAGCACGGCGGAGAGGAAGCTCAGCCATTCCTCGGCCCGCTCCGGATCGCTCACCAGACCGATCTCGCCGGGTCCCAGGGTGAGCGGGTCGGGCGCCCGCCAGGCGTACAGAGCCCTCAGCCGGGCGTGGCGGGCGCGGGCCGCCTCGAAGGCGAACTCGATCACCTCGTCGCACGGCTCCGCGACATCGACGCCCAGGACCACGTCCCGGCGGCCGGTGCCGGCCGGTTCCCGGTCCTCACCCGCCGTGCCGTCGGCCCGGACGAGGACGACGGGGCCGGACGCCTTCGCCACGACCCCGAGGGCGACCGACCCCACGAGCAGTCCGCTGAGCCGCCCCAGCCCGCGCGAGCCCAGTGCCAGCAACTCGCCGTCGCCCGCCGCCTTCACCAGGGCGGCGGTCGCCGGCCCTTCGACCTGCTCGTCGTCGACCCGCACGCCGGGGCACACCGCGCGAACGCGTTCCTCGGCCTGTCGCAGGACGCGCCGGGCCCGGTTCCGCTCGGCCGCGTGGGTGATCTCCACCTCGCCCTGTCGCGGATGCCAGTTGCGCACATGCAGCAGGTGCAGTGCCCGTCCACGGAGAACGGCCTCGTGGGCCGCCCACTCGGCGGCGGCGAGGCTCTCCGGTGAACCGTCGACCCCGGCGACAACAGGTGAGAGCATGACGTACACCTCCAGGAAAGGCCTTTTCTCCCCCTAGGTCAGCGTCCCGCGGGAGCGGCGCCCGGGGCAGGGGCCACCGGGTCCACCCGGAGGGGCCATCGGGCCCCTGTCCGGCACCCCTCACACGGCGGCGGCCCGGTACGACCGCGACCGGCCCGTGCGCGAGGGCGCTTCCGCGGCGCCGCCGGGCCGGTCGGCCCTGACCCCGAGTCCCCTCGGGCCCTGGGCCGCGCGGGCCGCACCCGGGAGGCTGGGGTCGAAGGTTCCGTGGGACGTTCACGTCGGCGCCGCCGACAGGGCCCCGACCGGTCGAGGAGGATCAGTCATGAAGGTCACCAGGGTCGGCTCCATCATGACCACCGACGTCATCACCGCCGAGTACGGCACCCCCTTCAAGGAAGTGGTGCGCCGGCTCGAGAACCACGGCATCAGCGGCCTCCCGGTGATCGACGAGGACGACAAGGTCATCGGCGTGATCTCCCAGTCGGACCTCATGCTCCGCCAGGTCCGTTCCGCCGGGTCCGGTGACACGTCCGGTGTCTGGACGCAGCGGCTCCGGGGGCTGAGCCGCCGGGTCCGCCACGAGGCGGCCAAGAGCCGGGCACGGACGGCCGGCGGGGTGATGTCCGCTCCCGCCGTCACGGTACGGGCCGACGCCACCGTCTCCGAGGCCGCCAGGCTCATGACCGAGCACGGGATCAAGCGGCTGCCGGTGGTGGACGAGGAGGACCGGCTCACCGGGATCGTCACCCGGCGCGACCTGCTCCAGGTCTTCCTGCGCACCGACGACAGCATCGAGCACACCGTACGCAAAGAGGTCCTCGGCCGCACCCTCTCGCTGGGACCGTACGCCGTCGCGATCAGCGTCCGGGACGGTGTGGTCACCCTCACCGGCCGGCTGGAGCGCCGCAGCGACATCGCCGTGGCGCTGCGCACGACGGGCCGCGTCGACGGGGTCGTCGCCGTCGTGGACCAGTTGTCGTACCGCGTCGACGACACCCGTCTGCGGCCGGCCGAACCCCCCGCGGTGCACGGTGTGGCCGACGGCTGGATCAGCCGCCTGTGAGGCGGTGATCGTCACCACACCAGCGCTGTGGGCCGGACAGGGCGTCCTGAACAAACAGGGCGTCCTGAACAGGGGTGTCCTGAGCGGCCCTCGCAGCCATCGGCCTTCAGGGCGGGTGGGGGCCGGCCGGCCCTCCCGGCCGGGGCCGTTCGGCCCTACGCCCGGCGGGCGGGCGGAGGTGTCATGGAAGGGAGCCGAGGGCCACAGCAGACACGGAGAAGCGGAGCGAGACCGCGCACCGTGCAATGAGGGCCCGCAAGAAGCGGGCGGCCCTCGGCTCCATCGCGGCCCGGCAGCGGCCGCCACCCGCCCTCCGACCTCCCTGATCCCTGACACCCCGCGGGTGCCGGAGGACGGCTACGGGGACGGCTCCGGCAACTCGCGGTGCAGCACCACCTTGAGGGCGCCGGTGTCCGGTCCGCCGGAGAAGACCTCGTAGGCGTCCTCCATGCGGTCGAGAAGGAATCTGTGGGTGACGAGCGGGAACACCGTGAGCCGTCCGTAGGCCACCAGGTCGAGGAGCCAGGGCGTCGAGGACGTGTCGACCTGACCGGTGCTGATCGTCAGGTTCTTCCGCCACAGGGACTCCAGATGCAGGGTGGCCGGTTTGCCGTGCATCCCCACGTTGGCGATGTGTCCTCCGGCGCGCACCACGCGCGTGGCCAGGACGAAGCTCTCCGGATCGCCCGCCGCCTCGATGACGACGTCGGCGCCGGGGCCCTCCGACAGATCGGCGACCATCCGTCCGGGCAGTTCGGCGGCATCCGCGCCCACTCGGGTGGCCGCCTCCAGCCGGGAAGGGGACAGGTCCACCGCGACGATCCGCCGGGGCGAGTAGAGGCGGGCGATCATGACGGCGGCGAGCCCCACCGGGCCCGCGCCGACCACGACGACGGTGTCCCCCGGGCCCACGTGTCCGCTGCGCACCCCCACCTCGTAGGCCGTGGGCAGAAGCTCGGCGAGCAGGACCCCGTCGTCGGGAGAGAGGTACGGGGGCCGCCGGTGCGTGGAGTGGTCGGCGAACGGGACGCGGACGAACTCGGCCTGCGTCCCGTTGATCTCCCGGCCCAGGATCCATCCACCGCCGCCCCGGCACTGCCCGTACATGGCGTCGAGACAGGGTGGGCAGTGGCCGCAGGCCGACACGGACGACACGATCACCTGGTGCCCGGGCCGCCGGGTGTGCACCGCCCGGCCCACCTCCACCACTTCGCCGACCGCCTCGTGCCCGAGGACGGTCCCGGGCTTGACCTCGGGAAGGTCGCCCCGCCGGATGTGCAGATCGCTTCCGCAGACGGTGGTCGCGTCGACCCGTACGATCACGTCGGTGTCCTGCTCGATCACGGGATCGGGGACGGTGTCCCACGATGTCCGTTCGGGGCCGTGGTAGACGAGTCCGCGCATGGCCGCTCCCTCGCTCGCCGTGTCCTCTCCACCGTCACCCGCCGGGGACTGCCGGGCAACACGGCGCTGCCCGCGCCCGCCCCGTGCCGCACGGGCGCCGGGCGCGCGCGACCCTGCTGCGCACCCGTGACGGGCACCGGCCACGGCCCGAAGGGGAGGGCTTAGCCCGGTCGGCCCACCAGCACGGACTTCCGACGCCCGTCCGGGGTACCCGGCGAGCGGCGGTTCGTCTCCGCGGCCGGAAGCACCGCGGATCCGCCACCGAGGAGATATGACCGATGACACCTCCTGCGCTCCGCAGCAGGGTTCCGCTCCGCGGAGGGGACCCGCTCAGGGAACCCGCGGCCAGGCCCCCGCAGGGCGGATGCCGGGCGTGACGGGACGGCGCCCGCCGCCACCGTTCCCCGGCGGTCCGCTGCGCCGGGCCTCGTGAGGGGGGCAGTCGCATTCACCGGTACGGTGAGGAAAGGGCGGCCACCATGCACGCTCACCTGGGCGATCAACTCGTCGTCGAGAGTCCGGCGACGGGCGTCCCGCGGCGCGACGGCGAGATCGTCGGACTGCACCACGACGACGGCACACCCCCCTACGACGTGCGCTGGTCGGACACACAGGACGTGACACTCGTCTTCCCCGGCCCCGACGCCCACGTCAAGCACCTCGGACACGAACCCGGAACCGACGCCGGCCCGCCTGCCCCCGCCGGCCCGCCGGACCCCGGTGACATCGGCCGGCGGGTGGCCACCGAACGCAAACGGCGGGGCCTGACCCGGGAGGAGACGGCCCGCCGCGCCCGGATGGCACCGGACTACCTCGCCTACCTGGAAGAGCATCCCGGCGACCCCAGCATGGCCACCCTCGTCCGGCTGGCCACGGCACTGCACACCAACGTCCGGACCCTGCGCGGCGCCGGCACCGACCTGCCGCCCGGCCAGGGCGTGGCACTGCTGCACCCCCGCCTGCGGGACCTCGGGCCCGACGAGTGCCGGACCCTGCTCTCCACACACGGTGTCGGACGCGTCGCGGTCGGCACACCCGAGGGACCCGCCGTGATCCCGGTCAACTACGAGGTCGTCGACGACGCGATCGCCTTCCGGACCGCTCCCGGCTCCGTGCCCGCGGCCGCCGCGGGCACGGAGATCGCCTTCGAGGTCGATCAGCTGGACGAGGCCATGAGCCGGGGCTGGAGCGTGCTGGCCGTCGGCCCCGCACGGGCCGTCACGGAGCCCGACGAGGCGCGACGGCTGAGCGAACGCGCCCACACCACGCCGTGGGCCGGGGGCACGCGCGAGATGTGGGTGTCGTTGCGGCCCGCCCGCCTCACGGGACGCCGCATCACCCCGGCCGAGGGGTGAGCGGAGAAGGCCACTCCCACGACTCCCCGGCCGCCGCGCGTCACCCCGCGTGTCGTGTCCCGTGTCGCGCGGTGCAGGGGAGAAACCCCGAGCGTTCCGGGAGCCGTCCCGGGGCAGCACGCCCGGTGCCCAGGGCGCGGTACCGCTGCCGCCGGCACTGGGGCCTGTCCGGCGGATCGAGTCGGAGGAAAGCTACGGCGCCTTGCAGCCCGGGTGAGCGGGGTCTGGTGCGTGCAGCTGCAAGGCGGAGGAGGGAGTCGACGCGATGGGGGTTCCCCACTCGAGCGAAGCCGAGAGTGGGGGAGTCGGCGAGTGACGACAACGCCGCAGATGGGCGTGCCAGGCCCCGCGTCTCCGGCATGATCCGCCGGACAGGCCCTAGGGCCCCGCACGCCGCGACGTCCGGCCCGGACCTCCTTGTCGTCCTGCTCCTGACCGGCGCGTGCCGGCTACTGAAAGGCCGCGTGGATCTCCCGCTCGGTGGCCGCGTGGGAGACGAGGAGGAGTTCGTCGCCGGGCCGCAGCCGCATCCCGGGGGTGGGGACCGTGGGCTGTCCCTCCCGGACGACGGTCGCGACGACGGTGCCCGCGGGGAGGACGATGTCGGCGAGCGTGCGGCCCGCGGCCCGGGACTGTGGGGTGATGGCGGTCTCGATGACGTCCACACCCGCCTTGCTCAGGCGCAGCAGTGCGACGGTGTCGGTGGCGCCGGTCGCCTCCTCGATGAGGGAGATCAGGGGTGTGGCGGCGGGGACCGCGGTGTCCACGCCCCAGTTCTCGTCGAAGAGCCAGGTGTTCTCCACCTCGTTGACCCGGGCCGCGACGCGGGGCACGGCGAACCGCCGCTTGGCGAGGAGGCTGATGACGAGGTTGTCCTCGTCGGCGCCCGTGGTGGCGATGACGAGGTCGGCCGTGAGGATCCCGGCATGCTCCAGGAACGCGGGTTCGCACGCGTCTCCGGCCAGGAGGCGCACCGGCAGCCGTCCTTCGAGTCCGGCGACGCGGTCGTCGTCGATGTCGACGAGGGTGACATCGTTGTGGGCGGCGGCGAGGACCTGCGCGATCTGCGTGCCCAGGCGCCCGGCGCCGACGACGAGGGTCTTCACGTTCCCAGCTCCTTGTCCAGGAAGCCGCGCAGCCGCCCGAGCGAGGTGGCGGCGACGGCGAAGGTGACCAGGTCTCCGGCCTCGGCCGGGGTGTGGTGCGCGGGGACGAGCGAACGGCCCGCCCGGGTCACCTCGACGACACGGATCTCGCCGTCGACGTCGAGTTCGGTCAGCGGCCGGCCGGCGAGATAACCGGGCAGGTGCGAGCGGATCAGCAGTGTCTCGCCGTTGCCGAAGGTGACCTCCGGGGTGAGGTGGCGGTGCAGCAGCCTCTGGTGGATCTCGTGCACGGTCCAGCGGACGCCGGCGACGGTGGGGATGCCGAGGTCATGGCAGATGTCGGCGCTGCGGGGGGCCTGGACCTGGGCGAGGACGGCCGGCACCCGATAGGCCTCCTTGGCCGTCCGCGCGCCGACGATGTTGGTGTTGTCGCTGGAGGTGACGGCGACGAACGCGTCGGCGTGCTCGATGCCGGCGGCCTCGAGCACCGTACGGCTGTAGGCGCTGCCCTCGTGGAAGCGGCCCGGGAAGCCCGCGGGGAGCAGCCTGCGGCTCCTGGCGTCACGGTCCACGACGCTGGTGTCGTGGCCCTCGGTGACGAGTCGGGCGGCGAGCAGGGAACCGGCCCGTCCGCAGCCGGCGACGATCACTCTCATCGGGTCTCTCCTTCCGGGGCCGTGCGTCGGCGGCGCAGCCACGCCTTCCTGAGTTCCTCCGCGACCAGCACCAGCACGCCGAGACCGGTGAGGAGCGCCCAGTCGCCGGCGTCCAGCGGGGCCGTGTTGAACAGCGCCTGGAGCGGGGGCAGATAGCTGATGCCCGCCATGACGACGATGCCGACGCAGCCGGCGGCCAGCAGCCAGCGATTGGACAGCGGGCCGGTGCGCAGCAGGCTCTGCCGGTCGGTGCGTACCGCGAGGGCGACGAAGAACTGGCTGAGCACGATTCCCGCGTGCACCAGCGTGACCGCCTCCCGGTAGACGGGGTCGTCCTCGGTGATGTCCCCCCACGGAATACCGGAGGCGTGGATGTGCCAGAAGAACACGGCGGTCACACCGATGGCCTGGATGCCGCCCAGGAACAGGATGCGTCCCATGACCGCGGTGGAGAACAGCCGTTCGCGCCGGGAGCGGGGCGGCCGGTCCATGACGTCGGACTCAGGGGGCTCGGCGCCGAGCGCCAGGGCGGGCAGCACATCGGTGCCGAGGTCGATGGCGAGGATCTGCACGGCACTGATCGGCACCAGCGGGAACCCGGCGAAGGTGGCGGCCACGATCGGGACGAGCTCGCCGATGTTGCTGCTGAAGACGTAGACGAGGAACCTGCGGATGTTCTGGTAGACCGAACGGCCGAGCCGCACCGCGGCGGCGATGGAGGCGAACGAGTCGTCGAGGAGCACCATCACGGCCGCTTCCCGGGCGACGTCGGTGCCGGAGGCGCCCATCGCCACACCGATGTCGGCATGCTTGAGTGCCGGGGCGTCGTTGGCGCCGTCGCCCGTGACGGCGACGACCTCGCCGCGCCGGTGCAGGGCGCCCACGACCCGCATCTTGTCCTCGGGGCCGACCCGGCACAGCAGCAGTTCCCCGGGCCGGCCCAGGAGCGTGTCCAGGCCGTCGTCGTCCAGGGCCTCGAAGGCGGCTCCGGTGACCACGGTGGGGGCGGGGCCGGTGACGATGCCGACCCTCCGGGCGACGGCCTCGGCGGTCAGCGGGTGGTCCCCGGTGACCATCACGATGCGGATGCCGGCCCGTCGGCAGGCGGTCACCGCCTCACTCACCTCGGGCCGCGGCGGGTCCAGCATCCCGACGAGCCCCAGCAGCGTCAGCTCCGACTCGGCCGTCTCCCGGCCCGGACGAGGGCCGGGCACCGGCCGCCGGGCCACTGCCAGCACCCGCAGCCCCCGGGAGGCCATCGCGTCGTTCGCGGCGACGATCTCCGTCCGCAGCGCGTCGGTCAGCGGCCGGCGCTCCCCCGCCCAGTCGGCGGCGACGCAACGGTCGAGCAGTTCCTGTGGCGCGCCCTTGGCGTAGACGTGGTAGCCGTCGGTGTCCTGGTGCACGGTGCTCATGAGTTTGCGGCCGGAGTCGAAGGGATGCTCCGCGACGCGCGGTGTCGCGGCCTCCTCCGCCGCCAGGTCGAGCCCTGCCTTCGCCGCGACGACGAGCAGCGCCCCCTCGGTGGTGTCGCCGAGCACCCGCCATCCTGCGTCGTCCGAGGGCGGAACCAGCCGGGCGTCGCAGCACAGGGCCGCCGTCCTCAGCAGCCCGCGCACCGGTTCCGGGTCGGCGATGTCGCCGTCGGGCGCGTAGCCCACGCCGGTCACGGCGTGTCCGGTCCCGCCCGCCCATACGTGGACGACGGTCATCTCGGCCCGGGTGAGGGTCCCGGTCTTGTCGGTGCAGATCACCGTGGTGGACCCCAGTGCCTCCACCGCCAGCAGCCGCTTGACCAGGGCGTGCCGCCGGGCCATCCGCCGTACACCGATCGCCAGGGACACCGACATCGTCGCGGGCAGGCCCTCGGGAACGAGCGCGACCATGACGCCGAGGGCGAAGACGAAGGTCTCGACGAACGGCTGCCCGGTCGGCAGGCGTACGAGGAACAGCAGCGCACCGATCGCCAGGGCCGTCCCCGCGACCCTGCGGGCCATCAGGGCGATCTGACGCTGCAGCGGGGTCCGCCGGCCGGGTGCGGCGGCCGTCAGCCGGTAGATCTTGCCGAACTCGGTGGCCGTACCGGTGGCGAACACCACCGCCTTCGCGGTGCCGGCCACCACGTCGGTGCCCATGAACACGCAGTTGCGGGCCTGGAGGACCGGTCCTTCGGCCACGGGGTGGGCCGTCCGGCCGACGGCGTCGCTCTCCCCGGTGAGCGCCGCGTTGTTCACGGAGACCTCGTGCGCCTCCACCAGCCTGCAGTCCGCGGGCACCGCGTCGCCGGCCTCCAGGACGACCACGTCGCCGGGCACCACGTCCTGGGAGGGCACCTCGCGCGGATCCCCGTCGCGCAGCACCCGGCAGGTGTGTCTGACCATCGCCTGCAGCGACTCGGCGGTCCGTTCGGCGGAGTACTCCTGGGCGAAGCCGATGGCGGCGTTCAGCATCACCACGCACACGATCGCCACGGCGAGCTGCAGCGTGCCGGCGTCCCTCGGGTCCTGAAGTCCGTAGGCCAGGAAGGTGATCGCGGAGGCGACGAGCAGGACGACGGCGAACAGGTCGGTGAACTGGCCGGCCAGTTGCCGCCACGGTCGTCTCCGGTGCGCGGAGGGGAGTTCGTTGGGGCCCAGCCGGGCCCGCAGGTCCTCGGCGGCCGCCGAGGTCAGCCCCCGCGGCGAGGTGCCGAGCGCGGCGAACACCTCGCCGGTCGGCAGGGTCCGGACCGCGGCGGCGTCCCCGGTCGAGGGGGCGGTCGCTCCGCGGTCCCCGTACCCGTTCCCCGGCGGCCGTACGGACGTCCCGGCAGCCGTGGCGGAACGCCCGGCTTCCTGCCCCGTCACGAGCCGACCGCGCACGGCCCGCCACCCAGCGGCGCGCGACGCCTCACGACGTCCTGGCCTTCCCCGCATCGGCCGCCGCGATACGGCCGATGGTGTGAGGGGCCGGAATGTTCCCGACGTTCTCGCGGCGGCCGGTCTCCCGGCGGGTCATGGTGTCCCGGCGGGAGACAGCGTTGATCGCTGCCGCCTGCTCCTCGTGCGTCCGGCCCGCGTCCCGCCGGAGCCGGAGGCGCGGGTCGGCGAACGGATCTGGCATGAGTGCGACCTCTTCGGTGGGCGTACTCCCATCATGGCCCGAGGCCGGTGGCAGAGTTCGTCTTCCGCGGGACTCCAGGGTGAATCCGGCCGTGGAACGCGGCCTGTCGATGCGGTCCCGGACGGGGCCGAGGCCGACGCCGGCGAACGGAACGACATGCTCACTACCGAGGAGAAGGACGAGCTGGCTCAGCTGCGGCGCGAGGTGCGGGAACTGCGACGGGCGAACGAGGTCCTGCGGACGGCCTCGGCTTTTTTCGGAGGAGAGCGGTTGCAGGAACGTCGTTCGCCGTCCACGAGGCGTCGCCCCCGGCGTGTCGGCGCAGGGGCGAGCCGGGCGCGGAGGGTGCGGAGGGCGCCGAGACGCTCCTCGTCGAACTCGACGGCGGGATCGGCCTCGACGAACGTCATGACGATTCCGGCCGGCGCCGGAGCGTCGTCGTCACCGGTGCCACTGCCGCCCCGTCACGGATCCGGCAGGCAGGGCGCGTTACCGGGCGGTGCTGCGACCCCGTCAGGGGGCCGGGGCCAGGGCACAGGCGGGTCCTCCGGACGCGTGCGGTCCGAGGGGTGCGGCACCGGCCCGACGCCGGGCACGCACTCGGACCGCACGCCTGGCGGCTCTCAGCCGGCGAGCCGTCCGATCCGGACCTTCCACACCTCCGGGCCCTCCTCCAGGTACTCCCAGGTGAACCGGCCGGCGTGCTCGGCGGCGAACTGGTAGTACAGCGGCTTCGGGTCGTGATCGTTGACCAGGACGAACTGCTCGTCGGCGGCGAGCGCGCCGTAGGTGCTGAAGATCAGTTCGTGTCGGCGTGCGGGGATCTCCTGGCGGATGTCCAGTTCGGCGCTGGCCATGTCCTTCTCCTCGGTTGCTTCGCTTTGTACGTCCAACTTGTTTTTACAGTATCACTCGTTAAAACTAGGTCACGCCGACGGAGCCGTGGAACGACGGCGCAGGACAGGAAGAAAGGTGCCGCCCGATGGGTGTGGAGACAGTGGCCGAGGCGCTGGAGCGCGAGCATCACGAGATCGACGAGGGCATCGAGAGGTTCGCCGCCGGGCTCGCCGCCGGCGAGCCCGACCCGCGGCCGCTCGCCCGCGCGGTGGCGGCCCTGCGCCGGCACATCTACCTGGAGGAGGAGTTCCTCTTCCCTCCCCTGCGGGCGGCGGGGCTGGTCATGCCCGTGTTCGTGATGGTGCGTGAGCACGGGCAGATGTGGAGCCTCCTGGACACGCTCGACGGCGACCCGGGCGACGCTCCCGCGCGCGCGGCGACCGCGGACCTCCTGCGGGAACTCCAGGAGCAGCTGGACGCCCACAATCAGAAGGAGGAGCGGATCCTCTACCCGCAGACCGAGCGGGCCCTGACCGAGACGGAGAAGGCCGGGCTGCGGGAACTGCTGGAGACGGGGCGGACCCCCGAGGGGTGGGTGTGCGAGGCGCTCCGGTCCTGACACCGGGCCGCGCCGCCCGGCGCGCAGGCGGGCGGCGCGGCCCGATGGCTCGCACCCCCTCACTCCCCCTGCGGGGGAAGCGCGGCGATCAGCGGATGGTCGCGCTCGATCGGCCCGAGCCCGGCCGCACCACCCGGCGACCCGAGAGCGTCGAAGAACTCGACGTTCGCCCGGGTGTACTCCTGCCACTCGGCCGGCACGTCCTCCTCGTAGAAGATCGCCTCGACCGGGCAGACCGGCTCGCACGCCCCGCAGTCCACGCATTCGTCCGGGTGGATGTACAGCGACCGCTGCCCCTCGTAGATGCAGTCCACCGGGCATTCCTCGACGCAGGCCTTGTCCTTCACGTCCACGCACGGCTGCGCGATCACATAGGTCATCGGCGCACCTCCTCCTCATGACCCGAGGGTTTCCACTGGTTTTTACAAATACTACCTGTTAAAAACAGCCCCGCCCCTTCGGGTGCCCCTCGTTTCCACCACATGCGTTGGGTAGAATCGGTCATATGAGTGAGCGGACGGTGCATGATGCGGCCCCTGCTCCCGCCGTGGGCGAGAGCAGGGGCCGCGTGCTCGACGTACTGCGCGCCGCGCCCGAGGGAGCGGGGGTCCGGGAGATCGCCGAGCAGACGGGTCTGCACTCCAACACGGCCCGGTTCCACCTCGACATCCTGGTCAAGGAGGGACTCGCCGAGCGGGGCACCGGGGGGCACGGCCGGCCGGGCAGGCCCCGTACCGTCTACCGCGCCGCCCCCTCCCCCCGGGTGCCGGCGGGCCGCCGCAGCTACCGGCTGCTCGCCCAGATGCTCACCGGTCTCGTCACCGAGGCGCTGCCGCAACCGGCGCAGGCCGCGGTCGGCGCCGGTGAGGCATGGGGCCGTTATCTCGCCGACACCCCTTCGCCCACCCAGCGCGTCGACACGGAGGAGGCCCTCCGGCGGCTGGCCCAGGTGCTCACGGACGTCAGCTTCGCCCCCGGCCCCGTCGAGAACCGTCCGGGCCCCGTGATCCCGCTGCACCACTGCCCGTTCCGGGAGATCGCGGCGGACCACCGCGACCTGGTGTGCTCCCTCCACCTGGGCCTCATGCGGGGTGCCCTGAAGGAAGTACGGGCCCCCTTGGACGTCGACCGACTGGAGCCCTTCGTCGAGCCCTCACTGTGCCTGGCCCATCTCACTCCCGTGAAGCAACGCCGACCGGATCACGACGCCTGACCGCCCGCCGACGTCGGCGGGCGGCTCGAAACGGGTGGCCCCACAGGCCACCCGGGGCTGGGGGAGCCCGGGTCCCCGAGGGTGACGGAGCCGACTCCGAGGGCCGATGGGCGGCCCGGCCCGACGATGGCCAGTCTGCGGGTGCGCGGGGGCATCGGCGTCGAAGCGGCGGTCGCCCGCTGTCGGCGCATGAGCCGCGACTCGCTCCCGGCACCCCGCGCGCCGCCCGCGCCGCGGCCCGGCGGAGACGGCGTCGTGAGCATCCTCACCGGCGCGTTCCCCGCCCTGGTCGGCGGCCGCCTGCTCGGCGCACGCGGGGACATCGGCCTCGGCGAGCCGGTCTCCGGCGGAGCGGCCGGCCGTCGGTCAGGCGTCGCCCTCGCGGTGCGGCACCACCACGACCGGGCAGGCGGAGTGGTGCAGCAGCCCGTGGGCGACCCGGCCGAGCTGCAGCCCGAAGTGCCCGTCCCGGCGACGGGCGCCGACGACCAGCAGGTCGGCCCGGTGCGAGGCGTCCAGGAGGACCCGCCGGGCGTACCCCTCGACCGTGCGCCGGTACACCTGGAGGTCCTCGGGGACGTCCCGCAGCGCCGCCTCCAGTTCCTCGGCCGCGCGCTCCTCGTGCAGACGGGCGGGCTCCCCGGCCATCAGGGGATGGTCGGCACTCTCGTGCGCGGGGCACCGCCAGGCACGTACGGCCTCCAGGGCCACCCCGCGCCGGCGCGCCTCCGCGACGGCGAAGCGCAGGGCCGCCGACTCCTTGGGGTCGTCGCCGACTCCGACGACGACCCGGCCGTGCACCGGCGGCGTCGCCTGGTTGTCGTGACTGCCGCGGAGCACGATCACCGGGCAGTCCGCGTGGGCGGCGACGGCCAGGCTGACGGAGCCGAGCAGCAGTTCGGCGAGACCGCTGCGACCGCGGGTACCGACGATCAGCGCGGCGGCGTCGCGGCCCTCGCGCACCAGGGCGTACTCCGGCTCCTCCGGCACCACGTCGGTGGTCACCGGCAGGCCGGGGTGCCGGGCGTGGGCGCGCCGGGCACCGGCGTCGGCGATGTCCTGCGGCGACGGCGCCCGCGCCGGACCACCGACGTCCTGGGCGAGCGCGGCTCCCTCGTACCGGTCCCACAGGTGGGCGTACACCACCCGCAGCGGTACGCCGCGCAGCACCGCCTCGTCAGCCGCCCAGTCGACGGCCCGCAGGCTCGGCTCGGAGCCGTCCACACCCACGACCAGGTACTCGCCGTCGCCTCGTCCGACCGCTGCGTTCATCATTCTCATTCCTTCGTGTCGTGTTCAGCCGTGGGCGACCACGGCCACGGGGGCGGTGGCGTGGTGCAGCACCGCATGGGTGATCGGTCCGATGTGGGCGCCGACGTGACTGTGGCGGATCCGGCGGCCGACGACGACCAGGGACGCCTCGTGGGAGGCGCCGATCACCCGGTCGGCGGGACTGCCGCAGCGCGCTTCCTCGATCACCTCGACGTCCGGGTACTTCTCCCGCCAGGGGCGCAGGACCGCGGCCAGGGACTCGGCCTCCTGCCCCTCCAGTTCGGCGGTGAGTCCCGGGTAACCGGGCAGGGCGTAGGCGTAGTAGGGCGGCAGGTTCCAGCCGTGCACGGCCTTCAGCGCGGTGCCACGGCGGGCGGCCTCCTCGAAGGCGAAGGAGATCACCGAGTCATGGGCGTGGTCGGTGTCGACACCGACCACGACGGGCCCGTCCGCGGCCCCCGCGGGCAGCTGGTCGTGCCCGCCCGTGGCGTGCCCGACGGAGCGTACGAGGACGGCGGGGGTCTCGGTGTGGGCGATCACCACCATGCCCACGGACCCGACGAGAAACCCTCCGAGCCCGCTCAGCCCGCGCGAGCCCAGAACCACCAGCTCCGCGTCCTTCGCCACGTCGGGGAGCACGTCCATGGGTCGTCCGGGAATCTGTTCCACGGCGACGTCGAGCCCCGGGTGCCGCGCACGCAGGCCCGCGGCCGCCTCGCGCGGAAGCCGCTCGCTCCAGTGCCAGAGTGTTCCGCCCCTGGACGATGCCTCCGCCATGGGTTCCGGGACGGGTTCCCAGACGCGCACCAGCAGCAGTCGCGCACCGCGCAGTTCCGCTTCACGGGCCGCCCAGTCGGCAGCGGCACGGCTCTCGGGCGAGCCGTCGTAGCCCACGGTCACGGTGCCGGACATGGCGTCCACCTCCTGGGTCGGTGTGTTCCGATCCCAGAATGACGAGGCGGGAGTTCCGGGTGCAGTGACCGCAGGTCCCGGTCCCCGGGCCGAAGGGCCCCGGTGATGGCCACGGCCGCAGGACCTGCCCCGGCCTGCCGACCGGGACGGCTCCCCCACTCATAGGGGACTGCGGCAAGGCCATCCACACCCAGGCCGAGTCCACCGACACCTCGCTGACTGTCAGCCCGGATCCCGTAGGCCTGTACTCCCCCGGTCGACCGACGTGTGCTACGAGACCATACGCCCGGGAGATTCCTCGCTCACGCCCACATGAGTCGTCACCCATTCAACGAGCGTCGCCATCGAAGTGCCCGGCGTGAACAGTGCCGTGACACCACTCTCCAGGAGAGTTGCCACGTCGTCCTCCGGGATGATGCCGCCGCCGAACACGACAATGTTTGACGCGTCCTCCTGCTGGAGCAGTTTCATGACTTCCGTGAACGCGGTCATGTGAGCTCCGGACAGCACAGAAAGTCCAATGCCATCAGCATCTTCCTGAACGGCAGTCGCAACGATCTGCGCCGGCGTCTGATGCAGTCCTGTGTAGATGACTTCCACACCCGCGTCACGCAACGCTCGCGCGACCACCTTCGCTCCCCGATCATGGCCGTCGAGACCTGGCTTGGCCACGACGACCCGTAGTGGTGACGATTGCACTGACAACTCCTCGCTCCAGGATCCGTGTTGGAGTTGGCTCTAGACATCGGCCGGCACGTAGGTGCCCCACACCTCGCGCAGCGCGTTGCACACCTCGCCCACCGTCGCGCGGGCCTTCAGGGCGTCCTTCATCGGGTACAGGACGT
>NZ_JBITRU010000018.1:43245-180598 GCF_044540255.1 Streptomyces sp. NPDC086080 | reverse complement strand
CGGTCTCGTCGACCACCAGGACCGCGGCATCGTCATAGAGGTGCTCGACGACGTATTCGCGCACGTCATCACGGACGGCATCGGCATCCCAGACGACTCGGCACAGCAGATGCTGCATGCCGTGCGGGCTGCTCTCCCCAGCCCACTCGGCGATCGTCCAGCAGTTCTTGCGCGGCAGGTCCGACAGCAGGCCCAGCACCAACCGCCCTGCCCGCAGCCGGGGTTCGAACCGGGCGAACCGGCCCGCGATCCGGCCCATGGCCACCTCGAACGCCTCCCGCCAACGGACGGGATCTATGCTGTGACCTGCGGCCACTGTCTCATCAGTACTCCACACAAGTCACGATGATCAACGGTGGCCGCACCCGTCCCCGCACCGGCCCCGACCAGCAAGATCACGATCTACAGCTGGAGTACTAGGGACTAGGAGTCCAGCTTTGAGACCGAAGAACGTGCTCAAGGTCGTGTTCGCGACTGTCGCCCTCACCGTGGCTGCAGGCGCTCCGGCGATGGCCTCCGTCAATGTGGGCGGCGGTCAGTGGTCGTACGGCACCGGCTGTTGCAGCGTCTGGTCGAACTACAAGCACGCCTCCGTGAACCACTCGTCCTCGGCGGACGGCGACTACTGGGCCTACAGCGGCTGCACCGCACCGGGGCCGTGGGCCCTGGCGTCGGCCGAGCTCAGCGGCGGTACGGGCAAGGCGTACTGGGACAAGGGCTGCACGCGCTGATCCTGAGTACTACCGTGAGCCCCGGTGTCGACGTCACCGGGGCTCACTGTGGTCCGTCCCTCGCCGTCCACCGCCCCTCTCCCACCACATCTCACCGGCCCAGCGCGGTCTCACAAGCCCGACCCAGTGATCCGACATAGGAAGCCGATGCTGCACCGAGGTATCAAGTTCGTCCACGTCGCCGTATTGTTCTTCGCTGCGGTGCTGGCCTTCCTGTTCGTCCGGGAACTGGACGAGGATGAGGTGCTGGGCAATTCGGCCGTGATCTTCGTCTTCGACTCCGATGATTCGACGAGTGGCGCCCAGGTTGCCCAGTCGATCGCGTCGTTTGCCGAGGACCACGGCGTCACGGTGGCTCGTGAGGTGCCCGACTTGAGGGAACCTGATGGCCGTCGCCACCTGTACATGGCCGCAGGAGATGACCCGGCCGGAGCCGGCGCGTGGCTGAACGAGGGTTATCCGGCGTTCAGTTCGAACCTGGCCACGGACGTGCATCCGATCGCCGACATCGGGCAGCGTGATCCGCGCGGCCACTACTACGTGTTCGGACCGCCGGAGGCCGCGGACTCACTGGTCGCAGAGTTCTCCGACCTGGGCCTGCGGGCAGACGTGTCCCACCCGCTCTCCTATGGCGAACTGGCCACCACCTACACCAATAGCGTCATGTACTGGTCGTTCTGGGTAATCGCTCTCGCCGCGGTAACCCTCACCGGCGCGAGCGTGCTGCTGTCCGCGAGGACTTATGGGATTCTGCGGTTGCAGGGCTTCTCCCTGGTGGACCTCGTAGTGCGTGACCTGAGGCAACTGCTGGTGCCCTGGGCGGTGGCGCTCGGTGCCGTGACTGCGGTAGCACTCACTTCCCTCGGCCTCTACAACGGCTTTGCCTGGCTCACCCTCTTCGCCGCCCTGGCCGCCGTCTTGGCCGGACTGCTCCTTCTTCTAGTACTGACCGCTCATGTGGCGGTGATCGCCCTGACGTTCAAGGTCGACGTGCTGCGCGCCGTGAAGGGCGCCCTGCCCGCTCGGGCAGCATCCGTCGGCGTTTACCTGGTGCGCATCCCCGCTCTGCTGCTCGCACTCAGTGTGGCCACCGACGTCGCGGCGGTCGGCAGAGACATGGAGACACGTCAAGAGAACCGGGCGGCCTACGCCGATGCGGGCGACGCCGTCACCATCCGCCTCAACGGAGGTCTCTCCGGTGAGAAGGAGAGGGTGGTTGAAGAGATCGGCCCGTGGTTGCGTCGGGCCGACGGTAACGGGAAGGTCATTCTCGCCGGGCGCCGAGACCTCCAGAGCCTGGTGCCGGGTTCACACCTTCCGCCAGGCGAAGTGCTCGTCGTGAACGAGACCTTCCTTACTCAACAGCCCGTCCTCGACCCGGCGGGACAGCGCTACATGCCCGCGGCTCGGAAGGGCGAGACGGCAAAAGAGGACAGGGTACGGCTCATCGTTCCCGAAGCTCTCCGCGGACACGAGGCGGCTCTCCGCAAGGCGGTCGTCGGAGTACTGGCTTCGGACTTCGACCCTCGGAGCCAACTGGAAGCACTCCCGGGCAAGAGCGGCCAGAGCGTCTTCACATACAACCCCGGAAGCCAGGTCTACAACGCGGCCCACAGCCAGAAGGAGGACCGTTCCCTTGTACAGGACCCGGTCCTTGTCGTGGTCCCCAACGGCTCACACTTTGTGTCCGACGACGGCTACACCGCGTTCGCCGCGCAGGAGGGGGTCGTTTTCCCCGACCCCGATGTCGTCGTTCGCGCCATTCAGGGGAACAGGCTGGGCGTCTACGTCGTGGCGCTCCGCCCTGTCGCTGAGAACTCCGCGCTGAAGATGCGAGAGGTGGCCACCGAGTTCCGGGTGCAGCTCTTCAACCTTGTGCTGACAGTCATCGTCCTCCTCATCGCCGGTGTCGGCATCTGCGTCATCTACGCGCGCAAGAACTCCCAGTCCATCTTCGCCCAGCACATCAATGGGTGGAGATACGTGGCCACCCACCGGTTCATCCTCGGCGTGGAGGTGGCCATCGCCTTCCTCCTGGCCACCCGGGTACCTTTCGAAACGTGGATGCGCAACAAGGATCTGGAACGGATCGCCGCGTCCGGTGCCCCCCTCCCCCGGCCGCTCGTCGAGCTCACCGGACTTGATCTGAGCATCATCGCCGGGCTCGTGGTCATCGAACTCGGTGCTGTGCTCCTTGCCCTCGCCGTCTTCCACCGTCGCATCGTTAGGGAAGGGGCGACCCAGGCGTGAGGTCCGCCCGTGCGATCCCCTTCCCCTCAGCAGGAGTACTGTCGTGATCGATATCGAGAATCTCTCGAAGTCCTACGGTTCTCGGACTCTGTGGTCCGATGTCACCTTCACCGTTGCCCGTGGCGAGATGCTCGCCCTCGTCGGGCCCAGTGGTTCGGGCAAGTCGACGCTCCTCAACTGTCTCGGCCTGCTGGACAAGCCGAGCGCGGGGGTGATCCGCCATGAGGACAAGGACATCACTCGATTCAGCCGGCGCGAGATCCGTGGGTTCCGCCGTGACGTGCTCGGCTACCTGTTCCAGAACTACGCCCTGATCGAAAACGCGACCGTTGCCGAGAACCTCAAGGTGGCCGTGAAACCGCGCCGGCCCTTGCCGGACCAGCCGGGCAAGACCATCGCCGAGGCGTTGAACCGCGTGGGCCTGGGCGGCAGGGAGAACGAGACGATCCACTATCTCAGCGGTGGGGAACAGCAGCGTGTGGCCCTTGCCCGTCTCATGGTCAAGCGGCCTGCGCTGGTGCTGGCGGACGAGCCGACCGGTGCCCTCGACGACGCCAACGCGAGCACGGTCGTCGATATTCTCCGCGAAATGAGCGAGTCGGGATGCGCTGTCGTCATCGCCACCCATAGCGCCTCAGTTCGCGAGCAGTGCGACAGAGTATTCGCACTGGGTGAAAGCGAACGTGACCCGTCTCATAAACCGCAGCGACTGACCGTCCCCCTCAGTACCACTTGACCGTCAGCCCGCCGTGATGAGATGCCCATGCTGCCAACCGCGCTGCGGCGGGACGCGGCTCGCGATCACCTCGGGCTGTGGGACAACACTCCTGTCGCTCACCACGGTGAACGGCCTGGGGCAAGGGGCCGGCGGCACTGGGAACGGTGAAAGCAAGGTACGAATAGGAGGCGAAGACGGCCAGAAAGCGCGGATGCGGAGTCGGCGCAGTGGTCCGAAAACGGTGCCCGGCGTCGGTACCCTGGAGTGCATGTCTACTGCCCCGGTTCGTGTTCGTTTCGCCCCGTCTCCGACCGGCATGTTCCATGTCGGTGGTGCACGGTCCGCTCTCTACAACTGGGCCGTGGCGCGACAGTCCGGCGGTACGTTCGTCCTGCGGATCGAGGACACAGACGCGGCCCGGAACAAGCCGGAGTGGATCGACGGGATCATCAGCGCTCTCGCAGCGATCGGCATCCACGAAGAGGACGCCGCCTTCGAGGGGCCGTACTTCCAGTCGCACAACGCCGATCGGCACCGGGAAGCGGGTCTGCAGCTCTTCGCGGCCGGTCGGGCGTACTACTGCGACTGCAGCCGGGAGCAACTGAAGGAGCGCACGGGCTCGGATCACCTGGGTTACGACGGGTTCTGCCGGGACCGGGGACTGGCTTTCGAGGAGGGACGGGCGCTGCGGTTCCGGACGCCTGACGAGGGCGAGACCGTCGTGGTCGACCTGGTCCGCGGGGAGCCAGCGTTCCCGAACAACGCGATCGAGGACTTCGTCATTGCCCGGGGTGACGGGTCCCCGGTCTTCCTGATCGCCAACGTGGTCGACGACCTGGACGAGGGCATCACGCAGGTCATCCGCGGTGAGGAGCACCTGTCGAACACGCCGAAGCAGCAGCTGCTGTGGGAGGCGCTCGGTGCGAAGCCGCCGGTGTGGGCGCACCTGCCGGTGATCGTGAACGAGAAGCGGCAGAAGCTCTCGAAGCGCCGTGACAAGGTCGCGCTGGAGGACTACCTCGCCGAGGGCTTCCTGCCCGAGGCGATGGTGAACTACCTGATGCTCCTGGGCTGGGGCCCTGGCGACGACCGGGAGGTCATGCCGCACGAGGAGCTGGAGCAGCTCTTCCGGATCGAGGACGTCAACACGGCGCCTGCCTTCTTCGACGTGAAGAAGCTGACGGCGTTCAACGGCGACTACATCCGCGCGTTCTCGCCGGAGCAGTTCGCCAACGCCTGTGCGCCATGGCTCGTCGCCCCGTACGCGCCGTGGGCTCCGGAGGCGTTCGACAGGAACCTCTTCGAGGCGGCGGCCCCGCTGGCCCAGACCCGACTGGCGCTTCTGTCGGAGATCACCAGCTACGTGGACTTCCTGTTCCTCGACGAGCCGGTCGAGGACGAGGCGTCGTGGAACAAGGCGATGAAGGCCGGCGCCAGCGACATCCTGTCCGACACCCGTGCCGAACTGGCCACTGTCGCGGACTGGAAAGCGGACGACCTGAAGGCCGTCCTGCTCGCCGTCGGCGAGAAGCACGGCCTCAAGCTGGGCAAGGCCCAGGCACCCATCCGGGTAGCGGTCACCGGCCGGACGATCGGACTCCCTCTGTTCGAGTCCATGGAGCTGCTCGGCCGGGACCGCGTGCTCGCCCGTCTGGACGCCGCGGCCAAGAAGCTGGCCGCTACGCAGGCATAGTCGTTGGTCAGGCGACCTGCGCCAGCAGGTCGCCCCAGGCGTTGCCGAAGTAGTTCAGATCGAACCGGGCCAGGGCCTCGTATGCGGCCTTGGCCTCGGCCTGACGCGTTGCCGCGCGTTCCCGGACCTGCGTCGGCAGGCGGTCGAGGTCCGGGGCCGGCTGACCGGTCAGGGTAGCGAGGTCGCCCAGGCCGGCCACCGGGCGGATCAGGCAGGGCAGGCCGAGCAGCAGGGCCTCGGCCGCGCAGCGACTCCAGCCCTCCCGCATCCGGGGAAGGAAGACACCGACGTCGCACGCGCACAGAAGCCGCAGGTAGCGCTCGCGTTCCACGTCGTAGTGGGCACCGTCGAAGCCGATGGTGTTGCTGCCGCTGGTGATCATCCGCAGCCTGGGGCCGCCGGCCAGAGCCGCCGAGACCTCCTCGATACCCTTCCAGTGCACGGCCTTGCCCGCGTACACGCCTATCGCGTCCGGGGGCAGGTCGAACTCGGCGCGGCATTCGGCGCGGTCGAAGCCGCGTGCCCTCTCGATCTCCGTCATGTCGAAGGCGTTGTAGATCACACGCACGTTGCGGATGCCTCGGGCCCGGAGGAATTCCGCCCAGTACGGGGCGACGCAGACCACGGCGGCGCATTGCGGCAGCATCCGGAACAGGTGCTCCCAGAGCATGGCCTCGACGGGTGCGGAGTCGTGCTGCAGCGGCTCGTAGTGGTGGAGGAGGAAAACCGTGCGGGCCCTCATCTCCGGGGTGAAGAGCAGCAGGCTCAGGTCGTCCCACACGAAGGTGCCGGTGGTGCCGTGCAGCGCCCGTATGGAAGGGGCCAGACGGGCAAGGTGGCGGAGCTTGCGCCAGCGGCGGACGCGGTAGGTGCGCTTGTGGTCCGGGACCGTGCGCCACTCCACATCGTCGGCCGTCGCCTCGTGGAGCATCCGCAGGTAAACCCGGCCGCCGGTCCGGCCGACCGGCTCCATCGAGTAGACGATCCGCTTCACGGACGTACCTCCTGTGGGTGTCGGTTGTACTCGGCGTGGAGCAGCGCGTGCATGGCCGCCAGGTGGGGGCTGAGGCTGCGGGCGGCGTCGGCAATCGGGAGGTAGAAGTCCTCCAGGCTCCGGAGGAACCGCCGGCGCCGGTCAAGGTTGGGCGAGAGGGCAAGGTCGCGCAGGTTGTGAAGGCGGTCGGCGAACCGGACGAGGAGGTCCTCGGATGGGAGCGCGGCCTGCTTGAAGCGCCAGTTGGTTTCATCGCCGGCGGCCCTGGGACGCTGTTCGAGGCGGTGGTCGGCGGTCATGGCGCGCAGGCGGGCGGTGAACCGGGCTCCGAGGTGCTGGACCAGCAGCGCCTCCGCTTCGGGAGCCACTTCCAGGGCGTCGTGGAGAAGGGCGAGGACGAGGGTCTCGGGGTGCCTGACCCTGATTTCGGTGCGCAAGAGCGTGACCACGGCCAACGGGTGCTCCAGGTACGGGGTGCCCTGGTCGCGGGTGTGGCCGTCGTAGACGGTGAGGGCCAGGGTGCCAACGACTTCGGCGAAGGACTGCTCGTCTGTGCTCCACAGGGAGGTGCCGAGCACGGTGAGGACGTGGTCCAGGTCGGTGGGGTTCATCCGCCTCACCTCGTGAGGAGAGCCGTGGCACGGGGGTCGGACAGGTGGTCGGCGAGCAGGAGAGTGTCCCCGACAACCAGGGCGTCGAGGCCGAGGTCAGCCGCCGCTGCCACGGCCTGCTCGGCGGTCCGCAGGATCGGGGTGCCCTTTCGGTTGAACGAGGTATTCAGCAGCAGCGGTAGTCCGGTGCGCTCGTGGAACTGCTCCAGGAGTTCACGCAGGCCCTGATGGTGGGGGGCGACGGCCTGGACGCGAGCGGTGCCGTCATGGTGGGTGACTGCGGGGATGCGGGCGGCCTGGCACCGTCGGACGTGAGCGACCCGGTTCATGAAAGGGTCGCCCTCCGACATGAACCACTCCGTGGCGTGTTCGGCAGGACAGCCGGGGCGAAGGGACGGTACGTCGCTCGCTTCTTGATCGCGTTGAGTCGATCACGCGTGGCGGTGTGGCCGGGGTGAGCGAGGATCGAGCGATGACCGAGGGCACGCGGCCCAAATTCGAGCGGTCCCCGCACCCAGCCGATGATGTGTCGCTCCGCGAGCAGCGCGGCCACGGTGGGCTCCAGTCCCCGTCCGAGGCCGGTCAGGGCGCGGTACCCAGTCGGCACCGCCAGCGTTGGCACGGCACCCGGGTGCGGGCCCCAGGCCGCGCCTGTCGGCACTGGGAGGCGCTCCTGCCCGAGCTGGTAGTACCAGCCGTAGAGCGCGGCGCCCACGGCAGTGCCCGCGTCGTGCGGGGCCGGTGCCACGAAGAGGGTGTCGAAGCCGCTGTCGGCGGCCAGCTGACCGTTGAGGTGGGAGTTCAGGGCGCACCCACCCGAGAACACCAACGTCGAGGATCCGGTGAGACGTTGCAGGTGTCGGGCGACGTGGACGACCGATTCGGCGAAGACCTCTTGAACGGCGGCGGACAGGTCGGCCCGTTCGTGTTCTGGCTGCTCCGCGACATTGTCAGCGGTCCAGGCCCGGCCACCGAGCAGCAGCGGGGTGCCGCTGTCCGCCGAGCCCCAGGGGTACTCAATGCGCACCTCGCCGTCGTCTCCGAGCCGTACGAGATCCCGGAGCTGAGCTGCATAGCGCTGAGGGTCGCCGAAGGCCGCGAGCGCCATCATGCTGCCCTCGGGCTCGTCGCCGGGAGGGATCACGCGTCGGGCGAGGTTCCGGTAGAAGTGCCCGAGGGAGGAGTGGATGCGCCGAGGCCCGGCCGAGCTGGGGACAACGGTCGGCATGCCCTGGTGGAGGCGGTCGATGCGATCGGGTCGCAGGCCGTACCCGGTGATGCGCTCCCGGCCCGGACCGAAGTCGGACCCGAGGGAGGAGCCGCCGGCGTCGATGACGAGGCCCGCTGCGTACTCGTGGCCGGAGAGCAGGTAGCCGGAGAGCACGTGGGCCGTGTGGTGGGAGAGGAGGCGGAGGTGTTCGCCGAGCGGGGCGGGCAGGAGGGCGGCGAGTTCGTCGCGCTCCTCGGCCAGCCACCAGCCGGCGGCGGGGTTGGGGCGCATGGAGGCGGCCCAGACGACGTCGATGTCCTGCGGTTCGAGGTCGGCGGCCTCCAAGCACCACTGGAGCGCGCGGGTTGGGGTGGTGAGAGTGCCCTTGCGGGTGGGGTGGTTGTGCTTGACGCCGCTCCAGCGTTCCTCTTCGGCCGCGTAGAGGCGGCCGTCGATGACTAAGACGTTGTTTCACTTGGTGAGTCGGCGGTGGGCGATGAGGGCTGCGGCTATGCCGACGAAGGCGAGGAAGTGCTCGGCCTTGCGTTCGTAGCGGCGGTGCAGGCGGCGGCAGCCGGCCAGCCAGGAGACCGTTCTTTCGACGACCCAGCGGTGTCGGCCCAGTCGGGTGGACGACTCGATGCCCTTGCGGGCGATGCGGTGGCGGATGCGACGCTCGCGAAGCCATTTCCGCAGGTGGTCGTAGTCGTAGCCCTTGTCGGCGTGGAGCTTGGCAGGACGCCGGCGGCGCGGTCCGCGGCGGGAGCGGATGGGCGGGATCCCGCGCACGAGCGGCTGCAGGCCGAGGCTGTCGTGCATGTTCGCGCCGGAGATGCCCAGCGACAGCGGCACGCCGTTCCGGTCGGTGATGAGGTGGATTTTCGATCCGCTCTTGCCACGGTCGGTCGGATTCGGTCCGGTCAGAGGCCCCCTTTTGCCGCCCGGACGCTGACCGAATCGATCGCGCACCGCGACCAGTCCAGCTCGCCCCGCGCACCGAGTTCGTCGAGGACGACCCGGTGGAGCCTGGCCCACACCCTGGCCCGGCTCCACTGGGCGAAGCGCCGGTAGACGGTGGGCCAGGCCGGCCCGAACACCGGCGGCAGCTGCCGCCAGGTGCAGCCCGAGGTGGCCACGAAGATGATCGCTGCCAGGCATTCGCGGTCACCGGCCCTCCGTTTGCCGCCGCCCTGCGGACGTATGACCTCCGTCGGCGGGACCACCCGCCGAAACAGCGTCCACAACTCGTCCGGCACCAACCGCTCAACCAGATCCGTCATGCACTGCTCAACGAACGATCACGCCATCAGAAACGGCGTCTTATAGCTGTCGACGCTCGATCGGGCGGGCAGTCACCGGAGGCAAAACGGACTGTGCGGCATCCCACCCCAGATCAGTCGCAGTTACCCGCATGGTGGTGCGTCGGCGGGCGGCTTCCGCTCGGGGATTGGGTGCGGGGTTGCGGCCGGTGTGTTGGATGCGGGTGATCAGGACGCGAGCGGGTTGGCGGGCTGTGGTGAGTTCGCGTTGGGAGGCGGCTTCCTTGAGGAGCTGGTGGGGTTTGTGGCCGCCGGCTTCGGCGTCGGCGAGGACTGTGGCGAGGGCGGGCCAAGCGGGGTCGGCGAGGATGCGATCGGCATGGTTGGGGATGGCGGCGCGGACGTCGTGGGCGAGGGTCCGGCGAGCCTGCTCGCTCGGTTGACGGGTGGCGAGGCCGTCGAGAACGGGTGTGAGGGCCTGATCGGCTGCCACCTGAAGGTGATGAAGGGCCTGGCGGGCGGCTTCGGTCTGGTGAGCGTGGCTCTTCGCGTCGTGCCAGTGGGCGGCGAGGACCGTAGCCCAAACGAGGGCGGCGAGCAGGGTGGCCAGGACGCTCGCGTCGGGCCCGGTGGCGGTGTGGGCGATGTCACGGGCGGCAATGCGTAGGGTGTGGCCGGCCTGGTTCTCGGCGCGGATCTGGGAGCGCTGAGCACGGGCGAAAGCTCGTGACGCGGCTCGGAGTTCGGCCTGGAGGTGAGCGGGGGCTTCCTGGGCAGTCGCTTCGATGAGTTCGCCGAGCGCGGTGATGCGGGCCTGGGCATGAGTGTCATCGGCCATGTCGGTGCGGAGGCCGTCAAGGGCGTCGGTTGCCTGGTGCCAGGGGGTAGCAGGTTGGTCGCGGCGGGCGGTGGGGTGCTCCTCCGGCGCGGTGGTTTCGAGGCGGGCCTTCAGTTTGGGGAGCGTGAGGTCGGGGGTGATCTTTCCGCCGGCGTGGAAGATCTGTTCGCCGTCGCTATTGAGGTCGCCGGGGTGGCCGACGGCGTAGCCGAGGAGGTCTCCGGACGGTCCGCGGCGGGGTTTGACCGCGATGCCGTCTGCTTCGAGGTAGGCGAGGAGTTCCTCGGCGCTGCCGGCGTGGGGAATGGCAGCGCGGATGTGGTCCTGGAGCCAGTCGCGGCTGGTCTGCTCCCAGCCGAGCCGTTCGGCCTTGTGCATCTCGGCTTGGGTGGGCCGGCGTCCGGCGGTGCGGTCGCCCTTCTTCAGCTGCCGTAGGCCGTAGTCCTTCTCGATCTGGCGGCAGGCATCGCCGACGCGGACGCCGCTGTCGTGGAGCCTGGGGCGGCGACCGTCTTCGCGGACGGTGGTGGCAAGGATGTGGATGTGGTCGTCGGCGTGGCGTACGGCGATCCAACGGCAGCCGAGGTCGTCTCCGGCAGGCGCTATGTCAGCGGCTTCGACGATCCGCTGGGCGATCTCGGCCCACTCGGCGTCGGAGAGGCGGCGGTCTTCTGGGGCTGCGCGGACGGGGCAGTGCCAGACATGGTCGGTGACCTTCTTGCCGAACTCGCTGTTCTGAAGCTGGACAGGATCGTCGAGGTGGCGGGCGATCTGGGTGAGGGTGGCGTCTTGGTCGCGGCCGGGGTCTGGCATGCCGAGCATGGCGAAGCCCGCGACGATGTGCGGGTCGGTGTGCTCGTCGTGGCGACCGGGGCCGTAGAGGTAGGCGAGTAGGCCACGGGTGTTGGACCCGGCCGGTTTGATGGCGGCGATCACGCGGCCTGGTCCTTCCTGGTGCCGTCGGGTTCACGCAGGGCCTCGGCGATCAGCTCCAGCAGGCAGTCCAGCTCGCCGAGACGGTGACGGATGTCGGGCGGAGTCAGGTCGCTGTTGAGGGCACGGGCGATCTGGTTGACGTTGACGCCGATGCGGTTGAGCTCGCGCAGCACCTGGGCACGGAACATATGGGTGCGGCGGCGTTCCTCGGACAGCGGCAGATTCGCGGTGAACTGGCCGCTGATGAAGGCGAGGACGATGTCGGCGGCGAAGCCGGAATCCCCCTTGTAGCCGTGCTCGGCGGCGGCCTCTTGGAGCCTGACGTGCTCGACGCTGGTGAACCGCATCGGACCGACACGGATGGTTCGCTTCGTGCCGCTGAAACGACGGATCGCCAGCTGAACGCTCTGCACGTCTCCCTCAACGGCCGCCGGGGTGGCTGCGGACTCGGGGCGGAGAATCTGCTGCTGGACAGCGTGCAGAGTGTCCGCATCGGGGCTGCCCTCGGCTCCGACCTCCTGGTCCGGCGCCCCCTGGCGTCGGGCCGTCTCCGCCACCCCCGGGGCGGAGACCCCCGAAGACCGGCCTTGAGTCGGACTCGGGGTACTACTGGCTCCGCCAGGGGCCGTCCGTCCGAACGCCCGCCGCAGACGTTCCAGCAGGGTTGGGGAGTGCGACGACACAGGTGTCTCAGCGTCGGTGTCTTCAGGCGGGTGCTCGTCGTGCGTCAAGGAAGCTGCTCCAGGTACGGCCGGCAGGCGGAGCGGAGATGCCTGCCCGGCAGGGTCGTCGTGCTGTCCACAGGGTGTGGAGATTGACTGGGCGGTTGGCCGTCTGCTCGGGCGACCGGAAGGGTTCCGGTCACCCGAGCAGGCGGCGGTCAGCGCTTGGAGACCTCGATCCCGGCGGCTTCTAGTTCCGGCCGAAGCAGTTCCATCACCTCGGTCTGCCGCTCACTGCCGATCGTCAGGTCCCGGTCCTTCACTGCCGCTCGGAGCAGGCCGCGCGTGAGTTTGCCGTGCTGGCGACCGGCGGCCCGACCGATATCCGCCAGCTCCGCGATGGTCGCCTTCGCCGGACGGCCACCGCTCGGTTTGCCCTCCGGAGCCTGTGCCGCAGGTTCCGTCCGCTCACCGCCGGCGGCTCGCGAACCGGCAGGAGCGGCGTCTGGCAGGTGGCTGTGACTGAAGTCGCCGACCGCTTGCTCCGACGTCTGTACGGAACCGGTGTTCGGGGAGTCGTCGGACGGCGCGACGAGCTGGTGGATCTGTCGCATGAGGACGCCGAAGGCGACCATCGCGGCGGCCGGAGGGACGGCGGCGACCACGTAGTCGAGGAACGGGACGGTGCGTGCGTTGCCCGTGCCGCTGACCCCGGCGACGTTCAGGGCTATGGAGCCGACCGATCCGACGGCGGTCACGGCGATCGCCCACGGGTCCGTGACGCGGCGCAGTGCCGCGCGCAGCATGAGCAGTTCGCCCGCGACGATGAACGCGTCCAGGGTGGCGGGCCAGGCCCAGCGGCGAATGGGCGACGCTCCGAGCCCGTGCTGGCCGGCGACGTCAGCCAGGTGCGCGTAGGAGAGCCAGAACGCTCCGGCGGTCAGGGCGACGATGACGATGCTGGCCGCGCCGAGCGCGAACTGCTCAGCGTCAGCCTTCCTTTTCGGTCGCCCTTCGCTGGGGACATCATCGTGCGGCTGTGGGGCTTGCATGAGGGGCGGAGTGGTCAAGCGGAAGGCTCCTGGGGGTAGCGGTGTGCGGCGTCTTTGCCGTCTCGGCCGTTGCACGTGCAGGTCAGGGCGGGACGGCAGCTCTCCTGATGTGCCGTCCCGGCGGATGCTGGTGTCTTGTCCCGAGTCGGGACAGATGTGCGGCGTTCTTGTCCCGAATCGGGACAAGAACGGCGCCGTCGGGGCGGGCTTGCTTGGGTCGGTGTGTCCCGTGAAGGGACGGCTGCGCAGCACCGTCCGTCCCAATAGGCAGGGCTGTGAGCTGCGGCGATACGGCATGGACGCCTGGGACGTGGCAAGACGGATCTCGGCAGCGTCTCCGGCGGGCAGCACTCCTGGAAACGCCTGCGTTGCCGTCTTGCCCCTGGCTGACGTCTTGCCGGCGTGCTGTCTGACCTGCGAGATCACGGCAGGGACGGCAAGTACGGCAACCAGGAGCCGCGGATCAGCTATCGCCGCCGCGGGCCTCGACTGGGTGGACGGCCGGACAGTACCGCCGCCACGCGTCGAGGAACTTGTGGCGCATGTAGCCCTTGCGCTGAGTCCGGTCGGCCATGCGTACATTGCCGGGCCGGATGTCGTAGTCGCGCAGCATCGCGCCAAGTTCGCGGGCGGTCAGGCCGTAGCGGCCTCGCTCTCCCCACGGGGCTTCGGCGTCCGCGTTCAGGTAGTGCAGAAGATCCTCGGTGGAGAGGCTGTCCGCCTCCCTCTGGGCGAAGAAGACCCGACGGATGTCGGCCAGGATGCGCGCCCCGCTGGGGTGGTCCTCTTCTGCCGCCACTTCGGCGGCGACCATCCGCGCGCAGGCGATCCGCGCCAGCCGGGGCCAGCGGCCGCCCGCCAGGTCGGCGACGATCACCAAGGGTTCCCACGTGTCGGCGGCGCGGTCTTCAACCGGCATGTCCGGCTCCAGGTTCGCGGCGTCTTCCAGCAGCGGCCTGGCCAGTGCGTGGATACGGTATCGCAGCTCGTGCAGGGCGGGGATGTCCCGGCGGGAGCGGAAGGGCTTGACCTTCTCGCCCTCGGCCCGGCGCCGCATGCGGATGACCACCGACCGGTCCATGACCGTGTCGGGCAGGTCCCCGATTCCCGCGATGGCCGCCATCGCGAAGGTGGCGAACTTGTGCGGGGTGTGGTCGTTGCCGACGACCCGGGTGACGTACCGGCCGCGCTGATGGCCAGCGTTGAGCAGACCGCGCGTCTCCTCGTTCTTCTCCGCGACCTTGGGACCGAAGATGGTGTCGGCCTCGTCCACCAGCAACGTCGGCGGCTCGTCCTCGTGGATCGAGCGGAAGATGGCCGCCGGTGTTGTGTTGATGGTGAGCATAGGTTCGTGGACCGTCTCGGTCAGCACGTCCAGCAACCGCGACTTGCCGCAGCGCTTCGCCGGCCCCACCACTGCCAACCGAGGGGCGTGCTGCCACGCCGGCTGGAGATGCGTCGCTGCCACCCACAGAGTGATCGCGTCCAGTGCCTCAGAGGAGGGCGGGATCACGAACCGGGCTATCTGCGAGCGCAGCTCGTCCAGAGCCTTCGAGCCGACCGTCGGCTCCGCGTCGGGCATGGCCTCCAGGCCGATCGCCGGGTCCGCCTCGTTGGCGCTGTCATCGGCCGTACCGTCGCTCGGGTCCACCCTGCCGTCGGCCTGCGCGGGACTCAGGTGGGCGCCGGGCCGGCCGGGGATGGCTGTGGCGGGCCAAGCCGCTCGTACGGGGGCGGAATAGGACTCGGAGTTCTCGGGTTGCACTGGGCGGCTCCTCGTCTGGCGGTTTCGGGTTTGCACACCCTTGCCGCCGGGTCGGTTCTCACGGGATTGCTGGGGAGTCTCGGGGCCTCCGGCGTTGCACCGCCGGAGGCTCCCTCTCTTCTCGCGGGTCTCTCGGCACCGCGAGCGACCACGGACAGTACGTCCACGCCGTGCCACAGTCCAGCGTTTCTGTGTCAGCTCAGCGCAGAACCAACTGCTACGCGTCAGGCGCTTCACGCTGCCAGCCCCAGCAGAGCCAACAAGTCCGCGGTCACCACCCGGTAGGCGTTTCCGAGACGGAGCACCTTGCACGGGTACTGGCCACGCTTGGCGAGCTCGTACCCCTTGCTCCGCCCCAGCCCCAGCGCCCGATTGCCCGTCTCCAGGTCAACGGCCGCAGGGAGCTCAAGGAGCTCCTCGCGGCTCATCCCCTTCGCCCGGCCGGCCTCTTCCTTCTCGCGCATGCGCGCTCCATCCATGACTGAGCCCACGGCGAACGCGCCCATCGCGTCCGTCTCCAGGTCTTTGAATCAACGCTAAGCGAGCTACTGTGTCTAAATGACACAGCGCCGTAGCGACCCTGGATCCAAGAAGGTCGACGACGAGGACGACGTTCCGGAGTGGGTGGATCAGGTCATGGCCACCGTGGCCGCCGAAGTCCGCAGACGACGGAAGGAACTGGGTTGGAGCGCGCAGGACTTGGCCGACAAATGCGAGGAGATCGGCCACCCGATCCCGCGCAACGTCATCGCCAACATGGAGTCCGGACGCCGCTCCAACCTGCCCTTGGTCGACGTCATCGTCTTGGCCGAAGCCCTGAACACCCCGCCCATCTGCCTCGTCTACCCGGTCGGTTACGTCGACGACGTGCAGCGACTCCCGCTTCAGCACCCCACCACTTCGCTGGACGCGCTGCGCCGCTTCACCGGGGAGGAGACCGACCTCGGCACGGACGACGACATGCTCCGCTACTTCCGCGCCCACCACGCCGCCGAGGAGCGGCTACGGAAAGCACGCCGCGACGAGGACCACGCGCGCTACCACGCCGAGACCGCCCCGAACGCCGACCGTAAAGCCGAGGCCCTCCGCTCTCAGGCCCGTGCCGCCGAGACAGCCGACGACGCCGCCAGCAGCTTGCGCAGAATCCGAGCCTTCATCCGGCAAGAGGGCGTCACGCCCCCGTCCTTGTGGCCCGATGTGGCCACCGCGATCGACTCATCCGGGAGCGATCCCGATACCACCGAGGAGAATGATCTTTGAAGGGCTCCACCTACCGCCGCTGCTCCTGCCGCGACCCGAAGACCGGCAAGGAACTCGGCACCTCCTGCCCCAAGCGCAACAGCAGGAACCACTGCACCTACTCCGTACGCCAGGAGCTCTCGCCCCGCGAGGACGGCAGCCGGCGCTCCTTCGCCCGCGGCGGGTACGGCAGTCTGAAGGCCGCCCAGGCCGACCTCGACCACGTACGCGCCCTCCTCGGGCTGGCCGAGTCGGACGACCCCGAGGGCACCGAGCTCATCGCCGAGATGCTGGCGGAGGTTAGCCGCGAACGGTCGCCTCTGCCCGAAGTCGAGGAGACGAGGCGGCGCCTCAACTCCGGCCAGGACCTCATCGGCAGCCTGACCGTGGCCGAGTGGCTCGACCGGTGGCTGGCCGGCAAGCGCATACGCAAGTCCGGTCTCAACCGCTACGAGACCGACGTCCGCGTGCACCTGAAGCCTCGCATCGGGAACCGCCGCTTGGACCGGCTCCGCGTGAGCCACCTCAGCGAGATGTTCACCGACATCCGCGACGCGAACGCCCAGATCCTGGAGGACAACGCTCAACGGCGCGCCGCACTCGACGAGCTGGCGACCATACCGTGGAAGGGCGGGGAGAATCGCGCCCGCCGGAAGACGATGAAGACCGCCATCGATGAGATGCCGCCCTTCCGCCGCGTCACCGGCCCCGCCACGCGCCAGCACGTCAAGGCCACCCTCCGCGCGGCCCTGAACGACGCGATCGGGCAGCAGATCATCACCTTCAACCCCGCCGCCCACGTCGAGATCGATCCCGTGCGCAAGCCGAAGGCGCTCGTGTGGACGGACGAGCGGGTCGCCAAGTGGGAGCAAACGGGCGAGAAGCAGTCGCCGGTGATGGTCTGGACGCCGCAGCAGACAGGAGCGTTCCTCGACTTCGTCGCCGAAGACCGGCTGTACGCGATGTGGCACCTGATCGCCTTCCGTGGCCTTCGCCGTGGCGAGGCGTGCGGGCAACCGTGGTCGGAGACGAACCTCGACACGCACGCCCTGACCGTCTCCTCCCAACTCGTGCAGGACGGCTGGGGGGTCGAGGCGTCCGATCCCAAGACGGACAGCGGGTATCGCGTGGTCGCGCTCGACGACGACACCGTGGACGTCCTGAAGCGGCACCGTGCGCGGCAGGAGGCCGACCGCCAGGAGTGGGGCACCGCGTGGGTCGAGACGGGGAACGTCTTCACCCAGGAGGACGGGTCCTGGCTCCACCCGGGCAAGGTGACCGATCTCTTCGAGCGTCTCGTCGCCGCATCCGGACTTCCGCCGATCCGTCTGCACGACCTCCGCCACGGCGCCGCCACCCTGATGCTCGCCGCTGACATCGACATCAAGATCGTGTCGGACACCCTCGGTCACAGTGATACCCGGATCACTCGGGACATCTACCAGAGCGTCCTGCCCCAGGTCGGCAGGAGCGCCGCCGAGGCGACCGCGAAGCTGGTCCCCCTTCAGCGCAAGGCCGAGGCCGAGAAGGCGGCACGCAAGGCCGCGAAAAAGGAGAAGGCCAAGAAGGCTGCGGCCAAGAACGCCGGCAAGGCGAAGGGCGGCAAGCCGAAGACCAAGGCGAACGCCCCAGGCAAGGGCGCCAAGAAGCCCAAGCGCGGCAAGTCCCAGAAGTAGGTCCCCGGCGGCTCCGCTCACGCATCGCTCACGCAGGCAAAGTCACGGCAACCCGGCCGTGTGACCCGTCATGCCCTGAGCAACAGAAAACCCCAGGTCACGGGCTATGTGACCTGGGGTTCAATGGAGCCGCCTTCGGGATTCGAACCCGAGACCTACGCATTACGAGTGCGTTGCTCTGGCCATCTGAGCTAAGGCGGCGTGCTGGGGGCACCATGGTGCGATCAGCGACGTCGGTAAGTCTACACAGTTTCCGAGGGTGCTTCGTACCGGCCTCGGAGGCGGGCCGGAGGGGCTGTCCCCGGCCCGCCTCCGGGATGGTCGAACCGGCTATGAGCAGCGCTTTCCGTCCTTGGGCGGGGTGCCGTCGAGCAGGTAGGTGTTGATCACGGAGTCGATGCAGGCGCTGCCGCGGCCGTAGGCGGTGTGGCCGTCGCCGTCGTAGGTGAGGAGGCGCGCCGAGGAGAGCTGGCCGGCCAGGGCCTCGGCCCAGCGGTACGGGGTCGCCGGGTCCCGGGTGGTGCCGACGACCACGATCGGGGCGGCGCCCTTCGCCTCGATGCGCTGCGCCTCACCGGTGGCCTTCACCGGCCAGTACGCGCAGTTCAGCGAGGCCCACGCGAGGCTCTCGCCGAAGACCGGCGACGCCTGCTCGAAGTCGGGGAGCGCTTGCCGCACGTCGTCCGGGGAGTCGAAGGCGGGCGGCAGGTCCAGGCAGTTCACGGCCGCGTTGGCGAACATCAGATTGGTGTACGCACCGTCGGCGTCACGTTCGTAGTAGCTGTCCGAGAGAAAGAGGAGTCCGGCGCCGTCGTTCTCCTTCATCGCGGCGGTCAGCGCCCCGCGCAACTGCTCCCAGGCGCCCTCGTCGTACATCGCGGCGATCACTCCGATCGTCGCGAGCGACTCGGTGAGCCTGCGGCCGTCGGCGTCCCCGGTCGGGGCGGGGCGGGTGTCGAGTTCGCCGAAGAACGCCTTCAGGTTCTTGCCGGCCTGCTCGGGGCTGGTTCCCTCGCCGCCGAGAGGGCAGTCGCTCCGGCGGACGCAGTCCTCGGCGAAGGCGGTGAACGCCGTGGCGAAGCCCTCCGTCTGTTCGAGGTTGAGGCGCCGTGCGGGCAGTGAGGGGTCCATCGCGCCGTCCAGGACGAGACGGCCCGTGCGGTCCGGGAACAGTCCGGCGTAGGTCGCGCCGAGGAGCGTGCCGTACGAGGCCCCGACGTAGTTGAGCTTCTCGTCGCCCAGCGCGGCCCGCACGATGTCCATGTCCCGGGCCGCCTCGACGGTGGACACATGGCGCAGCAGCTCCGGCGCGTCCGCCCCGCAGCCCTCGGCGAACCTCTTGTACGAGGCGACCAGCGTGCCGGTCTCCTTCTCGTCGTCCGGTGTGATGTCCGTCCGCGTGTACGCGTCCATCTCCGGTCCGCTCAGGCACTCGACGGGTTCGCTGCGGGCGACGCCGCGCGGGTCGACGGCCACCATGTCGTAGCGGGCGCGCACGTCCGCCGGGTAGCCGATTCCGGCGTACGCCTGGAGGTAGCCGATCGCCGAGCCGCCCGGGCCGCCCGGGTTGACCAGCAGTGAGCCCAGCCGCTTTCCCGGGCCCGTGGCCTTCTTGCGGGCGACGGCGAGGCGGATGTCACCGGCGGCCGGTTCGGCATAGTCGAGCGGAGCCTTCAGCGTGGCGCACTGGAAGCCGGCCACGCCGCAGTCGCGCCAGGCCGGTTTCTGCTCGTAGTACCGCGTGAGGGCCGCGGGTGTGGAGCCGGGCAGGGGGGCAAGGGCTGCTGCCGCGGCCTGTGCCGATGTACTCGCCGTACCGCTCGTCGTGCTCGCCGAGGAGCAACCCGGGATCAGCAGCACGGTGGCGGCGAGCAGGGCGGCTTTGGTACGGGGCCCGCGGTGGGTGCGCCTTGTGTACGACATGCAGCGAGCGTAACCGTGTGCAAGGGAATGAGTGCTCTGTGTGCATGTCGTGCCTCGTACGAGTTACGCGTGACGGGTCACCGCGCCGAGGCGGGCCCCGGTACCTCGTCAGCCCGTCAGCCCGATCTGAGGGCCATCGTCATCGCCTCCACCGCGAGCAGCGGAGCCACGTTGCGGTCCAGGGCCTCACCGCATGCCGCGATCGCCTCGATGCGGCGGAGGGTGGACTCAGGTGTGCTGCCCCGGGCCAGGCGGTCCAGCGCGTCCTCGGCGTCCGCGTTGGCGATGGCGACACGGGAGCCGAACTGGAGGGCGAGGACGTCGCGGTAGAAGCTGGTGAGGTCGGTCAGCGCGATGTCGAGGCTGTCCCGCTGGGTGCGCGTTCTGCGGCGCTTCTGCATGTCCTCGAGGTCCTTGACCACGCCCGCCGTGCCGCGCGGCAGGCGTCCGCCCTGGGCCGCGCCGAGGGCCGCCTTCAGCTCCTCGGTCTCCTTGCCGTCCATCTCCTCGGCGAGTTGCTTGGCGTCCTCGGCGGCCGCGTCGACGAGTTCCTGGGCGGCCTTGAGCGCGCCGCCGATGTCCTCGACACGCAGGGGCAGTTTGAGTACGGAGGCCCGGCGGGCGCGGGCGGCGGGGTCGGTCGCCAGGCGACGGGCCCGGTCGACGTGGCCCTGGGTGGCGCGGGCGACGGCGGCGGCGACGTCCGGCTCGATGCCCTCGCGCCGCACGAGCATGTCGGCGATGGCGGCCACCGAGGGCGTACTCAGATTGAGGTGGCGGCAACGCGAGCGGATCGTCGGCAGGACGTCCTCGATGGAGGGCGCGCACAGCAGCCAGACCGTGCGGGGGGCGGGTTCCTCGACGGCCTTGAGGACGGCGTTGGCCGACCTCTCGTTCAGCCGCTCGGCGTCCTCGACCACGATCACCTGCCAGCGGCCGTTCGCCGGGGCGGTGTAGGACTTGCGGACGGTGTCGCGCATGGCGTCGACGAGGATCTGGGAGCCGACGGCGGCGATCGAGCTGACGTCGGCGTGGGTGCCGACCAGCGCGGTGTGGCAGCCGTCGCAGAAACCGCAGCCGGGGATTCCGCCGAGGGCACGGTCGGGGCTGACGCACTGGAGCGCGGCGGCGAAGGCACGCGCCGTCTGGTTGCGCCCGGCGCCGGGCGGGCCGGTGAACAGCCAGGCGTGCGTCATCCTCGATGCCTCGGGCGGGGGCGCGCCGGTGGCCGCGGCGGTGACGAGCGCGTCGGCGTCCCGGGCGGCCGCGGCGAGCTGCTCGCTCACCCGCTCCTGCCCGACGAGGTCGTCCCACACGGTCATTGGGTCAGCCCGCCCTTCCGTCGCGTCCGTCATGTCCCGCCTACGGGATCCATTGTGCGGCCGGGCACTGACAACGGCCGCGGCCGGGCACGGACAACGGTCGTGCCCGACCGGATCCGTGGCCGGGTCAGCGCCGGCGTCCCCGGCCACCCTCGTCGCCGTCGTCGTACTCCTCGTCGTGCGGGCCCAGCAGTTCGTCGGCCAGGCTCGGCAGGTCGTCCAGCGGGGTCTCCTCGGCCCAGTCGGAGCGCTTCCGGCCTCGGCGCGGGGCGCGCTCCGGGTCGATCCTCGGCAGCTCGCGCGTACGGTCCACCGGGCCGTCGTACCCGTCGGAACGGGACGAGTCGCCGGAACCGGCTGCCGCCGGGCGCCCGTCCTGGGTGTGACCGGGCGGCATCCGGTCCGCGGTCCCCTGCTCGTCGCCGCGTACCGGCGGCAGCACCGCCGTGTCGTCCGCCGCGCCCGGCGGGACGGGCGGCTTGGGAAGCTCGGTCGTCACCTCCGCCTCGGACTCGCGGGAAGGGCCGGACCGCCGCCCGGCGCCCTCGTCCGGTACCCGCGGCAGCACGGCCGTCTCGTCCACCGGACCGCCCGACGCGTTCGTCGGCGCCACCACCGGCGTCGGCACGGTCATCGCTTCATCGGCCTGCGGCCGGGCGTCCGCGGAGCCGGACGACCGCGAGGCACCGGCTCCACCGGTCACCTTCGGCCCCGCCTCCGCCGCGGCCGCGGCCTGCTCGGCCATCCGCCGGGCCTCCTCCGCGCGCAGCAGCGCCTCCTCCGCCTTGCGCTGCTTCTCCAGCCGCAGCGCCTCGGCCTCCGCGCGCAGCCGTGCCTCTTCCTCGGCCTGCTTGCGGCGGCGCTCCTCCTCGGCCTTGCGGCGGGCCTCCTCCTCGGCGCGCGCCTTCTCCTCGGCGAGCAGCCGCTGCCGCTCCTCCTCGGCACGCCGGCACGCTTCCTCGGCACGCTGCCGGGCCTCCTCCGCCTGCCGTTCGGCCTCCCGCCGCTGCGCCTCCTCCAGCTCCCGCTGCTTGCGCTCCTCCTCCTCGGCGCGCAGCCGCGCCAGCTGCTCCTGGCGCTCGCGCTCCAGCCGCTCCTCCTCGGCCTTGCGGGCCGCCTCTTCCTCCGCCTTGCGGCGGGCCTCCTCCTCGGCCTTGCGGCGGGCCTCCTCCCGGGCCAGGATCTCGGCCTCGGACAGCGGCAGGACACGGTCGAGGCGATGCCGGATCACCGTGGTGACCGACTCCGGTGCCTGCCCGGCGTCGACCACGAGGTAGCGGCCGGGATCGGCGGCGGCGAGCGTGAGGAAACCTGCCCGCACGCGCGCGTGGAACTCGGCGGGCTCCGACTCCAGCCGGTCCGGTGCCTCGGTGAAGCGCTCCCGCGCGGTCTCCGGTGCCACATCCAGAAGCACCGTCAGGTTCGGGACCAGGCCGTCGGTCGCCCAGCGGTTGATGCGGGCGATCTCGGTCGGCGACAGATCGCGCCCGGCGCCCTGGTAGGCGACGGAGGAGTCGATGTACCGGTCGGAGATGACGACCGCGCCGCGCCCCAGGGCGGGCCGTACGACGGTGTCGATGTGCTCGGCGCGGTCCGCGGCGTACAGCAGTGCTTCCGCGCGGTGCGAGAGACCGGCGCTGGAGACGTCCAGCAGGATGGACCGCAGCCGCTTGCCGACCGGGGTCGCGCCGGGCTCGCGGGTGAGGACGACCTCGTGGCCCTTGGCCCGGATCCACTCGGCGAGGGCCTCGGCCTGGGTGGACTTCCCGGCGCCGTCACCGCCCTCCAGGGCGATGAAGAAGCCGGTGCCGGCGGGCGCCTGGTCGGGGTCGTCGCCGCCGAGCAGCGCGTCGCGCAGGTCCTGACGGAGCGGCACCCCGGAACGGTCGTCGACCTTGGCGAGCACCAGCGCGGCCACCGGCAGCAGCAGCGCGCCGACCAGCATCAGCGTGAACGCGGCGCCGCCGTGCGCGAAGACGAAGCGGCCGTTCTCCAGCCGGTGCGGCCCGATGCCCGCGGCGACCAGCGGGGCGATCACCGCACCGAGCCCCACCAGGACCCGTACCACCGCGTGCAGATGCTCGGTGGTACGGACCCGGCGCTGGTCCTCGGTCTCCTGGTCGAGCAGTGTGTGCCCGGTGTTGGCGGCGACGCCCGCGCCGATACCGGCCAGCCCCATGATCAGCAGCACGCTGGTGACGTCCGGTACGAGCCCGGCGGCCAGCAGCGCGACCCCGGTGAAGGCGAGCGCGAGGGCGAGCAGCCTGCGTCGCGACAGGGCCGGCAGCAGGGCGGGCGCGGTACGGATACCGACGACGACACCGCCGGTCAGCGCGCCCACCAGCAGGCCGTAGAGCACGGGGCCGCCGTCCAGGTCTATGGCGTGCAGCACCGACACGGCGACGGCGGCGGACATCGCGGCGGCCACGGACGCGGACGCGAGCACCAGGAGCGGCATCGCGCCGGTGCGGCCCTTCTCGGGGCCCGCGGCGCTCTTCGGGCGGCGCAGACCCTCCAGCGGCGACCGCGGGCGCGGGGTGCGCGTGGCGGGCAGTTCCAGGAGGGTGACGACGGACAGCGAGGCGGCGAACAGCCCGGCCGCGACATACGAGGCGAGGGCGGCCTGGTGGGCGCCGAACCAGTCGATGCCCGTGCCCAGCAGGTTGTTGAGGAGGGCCGCGGCGACGAGCGCGACGGCCGCCAGCGGTATCGCCACGAAGCTCGTGCGCAGCGAGAGGCGGCGCAGCGCGTCCATGTGGTCGGGCAGTGGCCGGACGGTGGCGCCCTCCGGCGGCGGGCCGGGCAGCAGGGCGGGCGCGGCACTCTCGCGGCACACCGTCCAGAAGCGCTCGGCGACCCCGGTCACGAAGGCGGTGACGAGCAGCAGCGCCAGTGCGTTCTCGGGTGTCCAGTCGATCCACAGGGGCGCCACGATGAGCAGCGCGGCCCGCAGTCCGTCGGCGCCGACCATGGTCCAGCGCCGGTCCAGCGGCCCGTCCTGCGAGGTGAGCGAGGTGAGCGGACCGAGGAGTACGGCGCCGAACAGCAGCGTCGCGAGGATACGCACCCCGAAAACGGTCGCCACTGCGAACGCCACACCCCGGTAGCCTCCACCGAACGACTGTTCGGCGACCGCCGCCTGAAGCGTCAGGAGGACCAGCACCAGAAGGGCCAGGATGTCACCGACCCCGCCCACCAGTTGTGCGCTCCACAACCGCTTCAGCTGCGGTCGGCGCAGCAGGGCGCGGACGGCACGCTCGCGGGAGTCCGCGACCAGGGCGTCGTCGGGGGCCGGCTGAGGGGCCGTTGGCTGCTCGGCTGGGGTCATGCGTTCAGCCTATCGGCCCGCGCCGACAGCCCGGCACGACGCGCCTGACATGCTCACGCCCCGACATCAAAGTGTTGTCGGGGCGTTCGCATTCCGAACGTCCGGCGAAGACCGTCCGGTATGACCGGACGAGAGGCCGGCGTCACCCATGCAGAGAGGCCGGGGTCACCGGACGAGGTACCGGCGCACCGCAGCGGAGGTCAGTCCTCCGCGCCGTTCGCCGCGGTCGCCTTCTTGGCGACGGTCTTCTTCGCCGTCGTCTTCTTCGCGGTGGTGGTCTTCTTCGCCACGGTCTTCTTGGCAGCCGTCGTCTTCTTCGCCGGTGCCTTCTTGGCCGCCGTCTTCTTGACGGCCTTCTTCGCGGTCTTCTTGGCGGGCCCCTTCGCCCGCTTCTCCGCGAGCAGCTCGAACCCGCGCTCCGGGGTGATCTCCTCGACGCTGTCGCCGGAACGCAGCGTCGCGTTGGTCTCCCCGTCGGTGACGTACGGGCCGAAGCGGCCGTCCTTCACCACGACCGGCTTCTCGCTGACCGGGTCGGTGCCCAGCTCCTTCAGCGGCGGCTTGGCCGCCGCCCGGCCACGCTGCTTGGGCTGGGCGTAGATCGCCAGCGCCTCCTCCAGCGTGATCGTGAACAGCTGCTCCTCGGACTGCAGCGACCGCGAGTCGGTGCCCTTCTTCAGATACGGCCCGTAGCGGCCGTTCTGTGCGGTGATCTCCTGGCCCTCGGCGTCCGCGCCGACCACGCGCGGCAGCGACATCAGCTTCAGCGCGTCGTCGAGCGTGATCGTGTCCAGGGACATCGACTTGAACAGGGAGGCGGTGCGCGGCTTGACCGCGTTCTTGCCGGTCTTCGGGGTGCCCTCGGGAAGGACCTCCGTGACGTACGGACCGTAGCGGCCGTGCTTGGCGACGATCGCGTGCCCGGTCGCCGGATCGGCGCCCAGCTCGAAGTCGCCGCTCGGCTTGGCCAGCAGTTCCTCGGCGAGCTCGACGGTCAGTTCGTCGGGCGCCAGGTCGTCCTGGATGTCCGCGCGCTGATGCTCCTCGGTGTCCTTCTCGCCGCGCTCGATGTACGGGCCGTAGCGCCCGACGCGCAGCACGATGCCGTTGCCCACGGGGAACGACGACACCTCACGCGCGTCGATCGCGCCCAGGTCGGTCACCAGCTCCTTGAGACCGCCCAGGTGGTCCCCGTCGCCGTTGCCCGCCTCGGCCGCGCCGCCGTTGTCGGTGCCTTCGCCGAAGTAGAACCGCTTCAGCCACGGCACGGCCCGCGCCTCACCGCGCGCGATGCGGTCGAGGTCGTCCTCCATCCTCGCGGTGAAGTCGTAGTCGACGAGCCGGCCGAAGTGCTTCTCCAGCAGGTTGACCACGGCGAAGGAGAGGAAGGACGGCACCAGGGCGGTGCCCTTCTTGAACACGTAGCCGCGGTCGAGGATCGTGCCGATGATCGACGCGTACGTCGACGGGCGGCCGATCTCGCGCTCCTCCAGCTCCTTGACCAGCGACGCCTCGGTGTAGCGGGCCGGGGGCTTGGTGGCGTGCCCGTCGACCGTGATCTCCTCGGCGGTCAGGGCGTCGCCCTCCGCGACCTGCGGCAGCCGGCGCTCGCGGTCGTCGAGCTCGGCGTTCGGGTCGTCCGCGCCCTCGACGTACGCCTTCAGGAAGCCGTGGAAGGTGATCGTCTTGCCGGACGCGCTGAACTCGACGTCCCGGCCGTCGGCCGCCGCGCCGCCGATCTTCACGGTGACGGAGTTGCCGGTGGCGTCCTTCATCTGCGAGGCGACGGTCCGCTTCCAGATCAGCTCGTACAGCTTGAACTGGTCACCGGTCAGCCCGGTCTCGGCGGGCGTACGGAAACGGTCCCCCGAGGGGCGGACCGCCTCGTGCGCCTCCTGCGCGTTCTTGACCTTGCCCGCGTAGGTGCGCGGCTGCGGGGGCAGGTAGTCGGCGCCGTACAGCTGCGTGACCTGGGCGCGGGCGGCGGCGACCGCCGTTTCGCTCAAGGTCGTCGAGTCCGTACGCATGTAGGTGATGTAGCCGTTCTCATACAGCTTCTGCGCGACCTGCATGGTGGCCTTCGCGCCGAAGCCGAGCTTGCGGCTCGCCTCCTGCTGCAGGGTCGTCGTGCGGAAGGGGGCGTACGGCGAGCGGCGGTACGGCTTGGACTCAACGGAACGCACGGCGAACCGTGTGTTCTCCAGGGCGGCGGCGAGCGCGCGGGCGTTCGCCTCGTCGAGGTGGAGGGTGTTCGCGCTCTTCAGCTGTCCCAGGGAGTCGAAGTCGCGGCCCTGCGCGACCCGCCGCCCGTCGACGGTCCCCAGGCGGGCGACCAGCGACGACGGATCCGACGCGTCACCCGCGCGGCCGGTTGGGGGTCCCCCCGCCGGAGCGAAGTCGGAGGTGGGGGAGAAGGTGCCCGTCAGGTCCCAGTACTCGGCGGAACGGAACGCCATGCGCTCGCGCTCCCGCTCCACCACGAGCCGGGTGGCGACGGACTGGACACGGCCGGCGGACAGCCGGGGCATGACCTTCTTCCACAGGACCGGCGAGACCTCGTAGCCGTAGAGGCGGTCGAGGATGCGGCGGGTCTCCTGGGCGTCGACCAGCTTCTGGTTGAGCTCGCGCGGGTTGGCGACGGCCTGGCGGATCGCGTCCTTGGTGATCTCGTGGAAGACCATCCGCTTGACCGGGATCTTCGGCTTGAGCACTTCCTGCAGGTGCCACGCGATGGCCTCGCCCTCGCGGTCCTCATCGGTGGCGAGGAAGAGTTCGTCGGACTCCTTGAGCAGGTCCTTGAGCTTCTTGACCTGGGCCCGCTTGTCCGCGTTGACCACATAGATCGGCTGGAAGTCGTGATCGACGTCCACACCGAGGCGGCGGACCTCGCCGGTGTACTTCTCGGGCACCTCGGCGGCGCCGCTGGGAAGGTCGCGGATGTGCCCGACGCTCGCCTCGACGATGTAGCCAGGGCCGAGATAACCCTTGATCGTCTTCGCCTTGGCAGGCGACTCGACGATGACGAGTCGGCGGCCGCCGTTCGCGGTCTCGCTGGTCGGGGACAACTTCGCTCTTCTCTCCGGTCGACGCTGGGGCCTCCCCAGGCGGTCTCCCCGGGTCGGGTCATGGTGACGCTGCGGAGTGTGACGGTACATCCCGCCCCCGTGTCAAACGGGAAAAGCCCGCAACGGCCACTCGAACGGTAACCCGACTACCACCGTTCCTGCCGCCCGGAGTGTCCAGACTGCGCCTGCCCTCATGCGGAGCGCGGCCTACCGGTTACCGGGAACGGCCATGACCCCGAGCCCTCTCACAGCCGGGTGAAACACCACGCGCCGAGGGCCAGGGCGATCACCGCGGCCAGTCCGGCGACGGCGACCGATGCGACGGGGCTCACACCCTGGGCGACCGGACGCTGCTGCCGGGCGCGGGTCGTCGTCCAGGCCAGCAATGCGGCGCCGAACAGGCAGAACACCATCCCCGTGAAGACCGCCGGTCCGCTCTCCATGATCGCCCGAGCCCTTCTTTCCGTCCGTTTTCCGTCCGCCGGTACCGGCCCGGACGTGACGCTGCCACGCCCGGGCGGCGCCGGAGCGAACCGGAGGTGAACGTGGGGGCTACGGGGGGCCGCAACTCGGCCGGAAGCGGTCCCGGGGCCCCGCTCAGAAAATTCCGGATCGCTGTGAAAGAGACGGAGGGGCGACCGGTGCCGGCGTGAAGGGTGGGGCTCGATGTGGCTACGAGAGCGATGTGACCCGGGGGGACCACCGGCCGCCGCCCCACCCGCTCCACTCAGCCGGCCGGTTCCAGGAAGCCCTGCTCCACTCAGCCGGCCGGTTCCAGGAAGCCCTGCTCCACCAGCAGCCGGATCTGGGCCGGCGTACGGTCGCGCAGCAGCACGGGGTCCTCGCCGAGGAGCTGGGCAATGGCGTCCAGGATCCGGCCCGCGCTCATGGTGCCGTCGCAGACACCCGCGAAGCCCGCGCCGATCGTGTCCACCCGGGTGGCCCGGCGCATCCCGCGGTTCTGCCGCAGGACGACATGCTCCGGGTCCTCCGCCCCGGGCAGCCCGACCTGCTCCTGCACCACCTCGGCCGCCAGCTCGAAACATGCCTCGAGCAGCGCCGCGTCGTCGTGCGCACGCAGATAGTCGAGCCGGTCGAAGTGTGCCCGGATTGTCTCGCCGAGAGGTTGCTCGACCGGGTGCGGCCACTCCTCCACCCTGATCGACTCCGCGGTGGAGCCCGACTTGCGCAGGGTGATCCAGCCGAAGCCGACCGCCCTCACCTTGCGCGCCTCGAACTCGTCCAGCCACGCGTCGTAGCGCGCCTGGTACGCGGCCTCGTCCCCACGGTGGTCGCCCGCGTCCCGCAGCCACAACTCGGCGTACTGGGTGATGTCCTGCACCTCGCGCTGCACGATCCACGCGTCGCACCCGCGGGGCACCCATGACCTGAGCCTGTCCTGCCAGTCCTCCCCTTCCACGTGCTGCCAGTTGGCGAGGAACTGCGCGAACCCGCCCTCGTTCAGCCGTCCCCCCGCCTCCTGAACGATCGTGCGGCACAGATCGTCCCCGCCCATCCCTCCGTCGCGGTAGGTGAGCCGCGCGCCCGGCGAGATCACGAAGGGCGGATTGGACACGATCAGGTCGTACGTCTCGTCGTCGCGGACCGGCGTGAACAGCGAGCCCGCACGCAGATCGGCGGCCGGGGCCGCCGACAGCGCCAGGGTGAGCGCGGTGATGTGCAGCGCGCGCGGGTTCACGTCGGTGGCGGTCACGCGGGTGGCGTGCCGCGCGGCGTGCAGCGCCTGGATGCCGGAGCCGGTACCGAGATCGAGCGCGGAGGCCACGGGCGTACGGACGGTGATGCCGGCCAGGGTCGTGGAGGCACCGCCGACGCCGAGGACCACGCCTTCGTCCCGGCTGCCGATGCCGCCGGCTCCGCCGACCGCGCATCCGAGGTCGGACACGATGAACCAGTCCTCGCCGTCCGGTCCGCCGTACGGCCTGACGTCCACCGTGGCGGTGACCTCGTCCGCGCCGGCGCGCGTCAGCCACCCGCCCTCCAGACAGTCCTCGACGGGCAGTACGTCCGCCACACGCGCGTGAGGCACGGGCTGCTGGAGCAGGAACAGCCGTACGAGCGTCTCCAGCGGGGTGTCCCCGCGGGTGGCCCGGAGGGCGGGCACGGTCTCACCGCGGGCCAGTGCGGCGTAGGCGGGGGCGCCGAGCAGTTCGAGCAGTCCGTCGGCGGTGAAGGAGGCTCCGAGCAGCGCGTCCCGCAGCCGGGCGGCGGCTTCGGGACGGTCGGACGAGGGCAGGGGCGGCAGGCTGGCGTCACTCACGCCCTCCATTGTGGCCGCCGCCCGCGCCCCGCGCGCGCCCCGCCGCCGCTGCCGCTGCCGCTGCGTCAGCTCTTGGTGGCCCCCGCCGACGCGGTGGCCGTCTGGCAGCTGGGCTGCCGGGACATCGCCTCGCCGACCTCGCCCTCCTCCAGGGCGCTGAGTGCGTTGTTCCCGCTCTTGCTCAGCTTGTCCAGCTCGGCGGCGATGTCCTTCAGACCGTCCGCGAACTCCGCCTGGTCCTCGGTGTCGAGTCCGTCGACCTGCTTCTTCAGCGAGGCGTACGACGCGGAGATGCCGTTGAGTTCCTTGACCGCGTCCGTCTGCTTCTTCTCGCCGTTCTCGACGTCCGGCGGACCGGCCTTGTCCACGGCGCCGCCGATCGCCTTGTAGGCGTCGGACATGTCCTGGAAGGCCTTCGAGTCGGCCGTCTGGACCTCTACCGGAGTGCTGTTGTCCGAGGTCTCCTTCTGGATCGCGGCGTTGGCCGACCTGATCTTCGCGGCCTGCGGCTGCACCGCGTCGCAGACCTCCTTCGCCCAGGCGTCGAGCTTCTCGTTGCTGTCGTCGCCGCCGCATCCCGTCAGCGCCAGTACCAGTACCGCACCGCCGGACAGTGCGACCGCGAGCTTCTTGTTCACCGGATTGGTCCCTTCCATGGCTCTCGGCCCCGGAACATACACGCCGGATGGACTACACCCACCAGCCGAGCGTCCGCCAAGACACTTTTGAAGCCATTTGCACCAAGCGAGAGAAGGCTCACGGAAGGGGCGCTGAAGCCCTGGTGAGGGCGGACGGCGCGTCAGTACGCGCCGTCCGCCCTCACCGTGACCGGGTGTTCGCTCTCCGCTCCTAGGAAACCACCGCCGGATCGGTCGACTTGGGTTCCGGTTCGGCGTCGCCCTCGTCGTCCATGGCGATGCCGCGCCGCTTGGACACGTACACCGCGCCGACGATCACGAGCAGCGCGAGGACCGCGACGAGCACCCGCATTCCGACGCTCTTGTCGGCGCCGTAGGAGAACTTGATGACCGCGGGCGCGATGAGCAGCGCCACCAGGTTCATCACCTTCAGCAGGGGGTTGATCGCGGGTCCCGCGGTGTCCTTGAAGGGGTCGCCGACGGTGTCGCCGATGACGGTGGCCGCATGGGCCTCGCTGCCCTTGCCGCCGTGGTGGCCGTCCTCGACGAGTTTCTTGGCGTTGTCCCAGGCGCCACCGGAGTTGGCGAGGAACACCGCCATCAGTGTGCCCGCGCCGATCGCGCCCGCCAGGAAGGCGCCCAGGGCGCCGACGCCGAGCGTGAACCCGATGAAGATGGGCGACATCACGGCGAGCAGACCGGGCGTGGCGAGTTCGCGCAGGGCGTCCCTGGTGCAGATGTCGACGACCTTGCCGTATTCCGGTTTCTCGCTGTAGTCCATGATCCCGGGCTTCTCGCGGAACTGCCGCCGCACCTCGTAGACCACCGAACCCGCCGACCGCGACACCGCGTTGATGGCCAGTCCCGAGAAGAGGAAGACGACCGCCGCGCCCGCGATCAGACCGACGAGGTTGTTGGGCTGGGAGATGTCCATCATCAGGCTCATGGGCGCGCCCTCACCGCTGAGCTGTTCACCCACCTCTCTCGCACCGGTGGTGATGGCGTCCCGGTACGAACCGAACAGCGCCGCCGCGGCCAGCACGGCCGTGGCGATGGCGATGCCCTTGGTGATGGCCTTGGTGGTGTTGCCGACCGCGTCCAGGTCGGTGAGCACCTGGGCACCCGCGCCCTCGACGTCACCGGACATCTCGGCGATGCCCTGCGCGTTGTCCGAGACCGGTCCGAAGGTGTCCATGGCGACGATCACACCGACCGTGGTGAGCAGTCCGGTGCCCGCCAGCGCCACCGCGAACAGCGCCAGCATGATCGACGTACCGCCGAGCAGGAACGCCCCGTACACACCGAGCCCGATCAACAGGGCGGTGTAGACGGCGGATTCCAGACCGAGGGAGATGCCGGCGAGGACGACTGTGGCGGGGCCGGTGAGCGAGGTCTTGCCGATGTCCCGCACGGGTCGCCGGGTGGTCTCGGTGAAGTAGCCGGTGAGTTGCTGGATCAGGGCGGCGAGCAGGATGCCGATGCCCACCGCGACGAGCGCGAGGATCCGCGGGTCGCCGCTCTTGCCCTGGATCGCCGCGTCGGTGACGCCGTCGAGATCGGCGTACGAGGACGGCAGATAGACGAAGACGGCGAGCGCGACCAGGGCGAGCGAGATCACCGCGGAGATGAAGAACCCCCGGTTGATCGCGCTCATGCCGCTGCGGTCGGCGCGCCGTGGTGCCACGGCGAAGATGCCGATCATGGCGGTGAGCACACCGATCGCGGGAACGAGGAGCGGGAACGCCAGCCCGGCGTCGCCGAACGCCGCCGAGCCCAGGATCAGCGCGGCCACCAGGGTCACGGCGTACGACTCGAAGAGGTCGGCCGCCATGCCCGCGCAGTCGCCGACGTTGTCGCCCACGTTGTCGGCGATGGTCGCGGCATTGCGCGGATCGTCCTCCGGAATGCCCTTCTCGACCTTGCCGACCAGGTCGGCGCCGACGTCGGCGGCCTTGGTGAAGATGCCGCCGCCGACCCGCATGAACATCGCGATCAGCGCGGCACCGAGACCGAATCCCTCGAGCACCTTGGGCGCGTCGGCCGCGTACACCAGCACCACGCAGGCGGCGCCCAGCAGGCCGAGGCCCACGGTGAACATGCCGACGACGCCGCCCGTACGGAAAGCGATCTTCATCGCTCTGTGCGAGACGGCGGTGAGATCCTTTTCCGGCTCGCCCTCCGCCGGAGTGGCTTCGCGCGCCGCTGCCGCGACCCGCACATTGGTGCGCACAGCGAGCCACATACCGATATAGCCGGTGGCTGCCGAAAACGCCGCTCCGATCAGGAAGAACACCGAACGCCCGGCACGCTGATTCCAGTCGTCCGCCGGCAGCAGCATGAGCAGGAAGAACACGACTACGGCGAATACCCCGAGCGTGCGCAGCTGACGGCCCAGATAGGCGTTGGCTCCCTCCTGGATCGCTGCGGCGATCTTCTTCATGCTGCCGGTGCCCTCGTCGGCCGCGAGTACCTGGCGCACCAGGGCTCCCGCGACCACGAGCGCCGCCAGCGCGACGACTCCGATGGCCACCACGAGCAGGCGGTTGCCGTCGGTGAGCACGGCGGCCGCGAGGGATGTGGTCTGGCCCGACTGATGTGGGATGAAAAGCTCCGCCATTCGTCCTCCTTGACGCTTGGGCTGAGCTCAAGATGTGGACGGGATTGTAGGTACCGGAACCTGATCAAAACAGAGCGCGGGAAATGTAAATGGCTTGCCTGCACTCTTCCCGATGATCGCCGGGCGACCGCCCGCCGGAAATCGGTAATGCCTTTGACGCATTCACGTGATCGAATTTCCAGGGCACGGGTCGATCGTGAACGAATTCACGCGATCAACCACGCGAGACCACTGTAAGCGCGGGCAACGACACCCGCACGTGCCGAAGGGCCCCGCGAGGGGGGCCCTTCGGTACAGGAGTCGCCGTCCGGATGAACCGGGTGGGCGCGGTCAGGCGAGGAGGGTGGCCGGCGGCACGGTGGGCCACCTCATGCGGATCGATCCACCGTGCTGCCCCGCACTGACCTCGACGTCGTCGACGAGGCCGCTGATGACCGCGAGGCCCATTTCGTCCTCCTCGGTCTCCACGTCGGTGCCGGGCCCGTCACCGGACCCGTTCCGGCCGGGGGTCGCGTGGGGCGCCTTGTCGCCGACCTCGATGGAGAACTGCTTCTCCTCCTCGATCAGCAGCACCTTCACCGGCGCCGAGATGCCGCCGTGCTGGTGCAGTCCCACGGCGCGGGTGCACGCCTCGCCGACGGCGAGCCGGACCTCGTCGAGGACGGCCTCGTCCACTCCGGCCCTGCGCGCCACCGCCGCCGCCACGAGGCGTGCGGTCCTGACATGCTCGGGCAGCGCGCTGAAGCGGAGTTCAACGGTGGCCATGCATCCCCCTCGCGACTACGGGCGTGCTGTGGAGAGGCCAGGCCGCCGAACGCCCGGCCCTCCTCGTGCTTCTCTTCTGCCGCCCGGACCACCGGTCCGGGAGCGGAGCGGTCAGTCGGTGGCCGCCACCGCTTCCTCGACCGAGGTGTGGATCGGGAACACCTTGGTGAGGCCGGTAATACGGAAAATCTTGAGAATGCGCTCCTGGTTGCAGACCAGGCGCAGCGAGCCCTCATGGGCACGCACCCGCTTCAGGCCGCCGACCAGCACGCCGAGTCCGGTGGAGTCGAGGAAGTCCACGCCTTCCATGTCGACGACAAGGTGGAAACTGCCGTCATTCACCAGCTCGACCAGCTGCTCGCGCAGCTTGGGCGCGGTATATACGTCGATTTCGCCACCGACCCTGACGATCGTGCGATCGCCCATGGTCTCGGTCGACAGGGACAGGTCCACGGATCCTCCAGCACCTAGCTATCGAGCGGTCGCCCTTGGGGCATCTCGGCTCAGCCCCCGGGACGGTTCGCCAGCCGCGATGGCATTCAATCACTTACCGGCAGGCGTGCACGACGCCTTGGCCCCATTGTCCGTCACTCCAGTGACACACTCGGTGCCGATGGCCAAGAATCACCGATCCGATCGACCCCCGACGGACACCCCGTCCAGGACCGCGCCGGGCGTGGTCCTGGACCGCCTCGTGTCCGGACCGGGCCGGGCTTCGCGCATTACTCATACCGAGCACTTGCCCCCGCGCGCGGGTCGCCATGCCCCCTGGCCGGACCGGATCCGCGCGGAGGTCGTCGACGCCGTGCGGGCCGCGGGCATCGGCCATCCCTGGGCCCACCAGGCACGCGCCGCCGAGCACGCCCTGGACGGCGAGTCCGTGGTGGTCGCCACCGGTACGGCGTCCGGCAAGTCCCTGGCGTATCTGATGCCCGTCCTGTCCACGCTCCTGGACGGGGCCGAGGCCCCCAACGGCCGGGGGGCGACCGCTCTGTATCTGGCGCCCACGAAGGCCCTCGCCGCGGACCAGTGCCGGTCTGTGAAGGACCTTTCACGACCACTGGGCCATTCGGTGCGCGCGGCGGTCTACGACGGTGACACGCCGTTCGAAGAACGCGAGTGGATCCGCCAGTACGCCACCTACGTCCTGACCAACCCGGACATGCTGCACCGGGGGATCCTGCCGTCCCACCCCCGCTGGTCCTCCTTCCTGAAATCGCTGAAGTACGTCGTCATCGACGAGTGCCACACCTATCGGGGTGTGTTCGGCTCGCATGTCGCCCAGGTGCTGCGCCGGCTGCGGCGCCTGTGCGCCCGCTACGGCGCGTCCCCCGTGTTTCTGCTGGCCTCCGCGACCGCCGCCGAGCCCGCGGTCGCCGCCCGCCGTCTCACGGGCCTGCCGGTGGTGGAAGTGGCCGACGACGCCTCACCCCGCGGTGAACTGGTGTTCGCCCTCTGGGAGCCGCCGCTCACCGAACTGCACGGCGAGAAGGGCGCCCCCGTCCGCCGCACGGCCACCGCGGAGGCCGCCGATCTGCTGACCGACCTGACCGTGCAGGGAATCCGCTCCGTCACCTTCGTACGCTCCCGGCGGGGCGCCGAACTCATCTCCGTGATCGCCCAGGAACGCCTCGCCGAGGTCGACCGCTCGTTGGCCCGGCGTGTCGCGGCATACCGGGGCGGTTACCTCCCCGAGGAGCGCCGCGCCCTCGAACGGGCCCTGCACTCCGGCGAACTCCTCGGCCTCGCGGCGACGAACGCCCTCGAACTCGGCATGGACATCTCCGGTCTGGACGCCGTGGTGATCGCTGGATATCCGGGCACCCGGGCCTCCTTGTGGCAACAGGCGGGCCGCGCCGGCCGTTCCGGGCAGGGTGCCCTCGCCGTTCTGGTCGCCCGCGACGATCCTCTGGACACCTTCCTCGTCCACCATCCCGAGGCCCTCTTCGACCGGCCGGTGGAATCCACCGTCCTCGATCCCGACAACCCCTACGTGCTCGCCCCCCACCTGTGCGCGGCCGCGGAGGAAATGCCTCTGACGGAGGAGGATCTGGCTCTGTTCGGCCCGGCCACCGGGGATCTGCTGCCGCAGCTGGAGGCCGCGAAGCTGCTGCGCCGACGGACGAAGGCCTGGCACTGGACCCGCCGCGAACGCGCCGCCGACCTGACCGACATCCGCGGCGAGGGCGGCCGCCCGGTGCAGGTCGTCGAGGCCGGTACGGGCCGACTCCTCGGCACCGTCGACGCGGGCGCCGCGCACACGAGTGTCCACGAGGGTGCCGTCCATCTGCACCAGGGCCACACGTATCTCGTCCGCTCCCTCGACCTGGAGGACTCCGTCGCCCTGGTCGAGCGGGCGAGCCCGGCCTACACGACGGTGGCCCGGGACACGACGTCGATCACCGTGCTGGAGACGGACACCGCGATCCCCTGGGGCGACGGTCGTCTGTGCTTCGGCTCCGTCGAGGTCACCAACCAAGTGGTCTCCTTCCTGCGCCGGCGCCAGATCACCGGCGAAGTGCTGGGCGAGACGAAGCTCGACCTCCCTCCTCGTACGCTGCGCACCCGCGCGGTGTGGTGGACCGTCACCGAGGACCAACTGGACCGGGCCCGGATCAACCCGGAGATCCTCGGCGGTGCCCTGCACGCCGCGGAGCACGCGTCGATCGGCATGCTGCCGCTCTTCGCGACCTGCGACCGCTGGGACATCGGCGGTGTGTCGGTCCCGCTCCACCCCGACACCCTGCTCCCGACGGTCTTCGTCTACGACGGCCACCCGGGCGGCGCGGGCTTCGCGGAACGGGCCTTCCACACCGCCCGCTCCTGGCTCACGGCCACCCGTCAGGCCATCGCCTCCTGCGAATGCGACGCCGGCTGCCCCTCCTGCATCCAGTCCCCCAAGTGCGGCAACGGCAACGACCCGCTGCACAAACGGGGCGCGGTACGGCTGCTCACCGTGCTGCTGGAGGGCGCACCGGCACAGCGGCGGGAGGGGACCGAGGACACGGAAGGGCCGGAAGGGCCGGAAGGGCCGGAAGGGCCGGAAGGGCCGGAAGGGCCGGAAGGGCCGGAGGAGTCGGAGGGGGCCGGCGCGGCTGGTGGGACCGTCGCGGTGAGGCCTGGGCGGGCACCGGCGCCCGGGACGGACACAGAGCCCGGAGACCGACCGGAACCTCCGCACCGGGGCCCGCGTGGTCCGGTCCCGGAGGCCCCCCGCGACCGGAGTCGCTGAGGGACGCTTCCCGAACGGCCCCAGTGCACGCCCTCCGGGGAACGGCCCGCTACCCCGTCCGCGGTACCGCCCCGTCGGCCGGCCCGGCCCGTGCCCTCACCTCCACCGCGAACGGGCCCCGGCCCGACACCACCGACACATCGGACACCTCCCCGGTGATCGCACACCGCACGAGCCGCGCGTCCTGCGCCCGGGCCACCCGGTCCGCCCGCTCGCACGCGGCCGGACCGCCTGCCATCCAGTGGTCCGCCGCCGCGAGCGCCGCGAGGTCCGCGCCCCCGGCCGCCCGGTGCCGGACCACGACGGCGTGTCCGAGGGCGAGGACGATGCCGAACACCACGCACAGCACGGCCGTCGCACCGACACTCCAGACCGTTGCCGACCCTCGGTCGGAGCGCGGCGCGGGCCGCCGGCCGCCGCGCTTCCGGTCGCTGCCACCACGTCGGTACCCGGCGGGCCCCCGGCCGGTGCCGCGCACAGCGCTTCGGCCGCCCTCGGCCCACGGCTCACGCGACCGGGCTCTCACGCTCCCACTCCCACCATCTCCTCCACCGCCGCGACGGCCTCCTCCCGCAGTTCGAACGGCAACCCGTGCAGCACCGGTGGCCTGGCCACGACGACGACCCGCACCCGCTCCGCCTCCCGGCGCACCGTGACCCTCGCGCCGGGCGGTGCCGCCGCGCGGGCCACCTCGACCACCGCCTCGGGCGGATCGTGCCGGGCCGCCGCGCGGGCGCCCGTGCGCGCCGCGTCCACGCACTGGATCTGCGCCGCCACCACCAGCAGGCCCCAGACCAGCGCCGTCGTGAACATCACCAGGACAGGCAGCACCATGGCCGCCTCCGCCGTCACGAACCCCCGGTCCGCGCGCCGCTCACATGCGGCCATCGAGTGCCTGCTGCACGATGTTCCGCAGCGCCGTGCTGACCGGTCCGCTGTTGACCACCTTGTAGAGCACCACGGCGAACGCCACCGCCGCCACGATTCCCATGGCGTACTCCGAGGTCACCATTCCGGCGTCCCTCCGTGCCGTACGCGCCCTGCACACCAGGGCACGCAGTCGTGCCCGTACCGCCTGATACATCTCAACCTCCATGAGGAGAAGTCGTATTGATCTTGTGGACAGCGCTGTTTCTTCCGGTTCAGCCGGTCATCTCCCGTCACCCACCACCTCCTCCCAGGACCCCGTCCGCGAGCCCGATCACCACGGGCACCACGCCGACCGCGATGAACGCGGGAAGAAAGCACAGCCCCACCGGGGCGCTGACCATGACGGCCGCTCTCCGGGCCCGTGCCGTAGCCGCGCGGGTCCACTCCGCGCGTGCGCCGGCGGCCAGCCGGCTCATGGGGGTGGCCAGGGGAAGGCCGGACACATCGGCCCGTTCCAGCAGCCGGGCCAGCGGCATGGCTCCTTTCAGCACCGCCAGTCCGTGCCAGGCCGCGCCCGGTTCACCGCCGAGCCGCACCTCCGCCGCGCCCCGCGCGAGCGCACCTCCGACCGGCCCGTCCAGGGCCTCCCCGACGGCCTGCGCCGCCAGTACCGGCCCGGCGCCCGCCGCGATGCAGGCGGACAGCAGGTCGGCGGCCAGGGGAAGCTGACGTGCCGCCTCGGCGGCGTCCGCCTGCCGGCTGTCCACACCGGCGGCCGCCTGTCGCAGTCGCCACCGCCACAGCCCCGCCGCGGCTGCCAGGCCCACCGCCACTCCGGCGGGACCGCCCACCAGCCCCCACCCGGCACACACCACACCCCCCAGCGGCAGCCACCTCCGCGCGGCGGCCCGCAGCAGCCCGGGGCGTGAGGCAGTCGCCGTCCGTTCCGTCGGCAGCACCTCGGCCAGCCGCCGCCGTACTCTCCGCTCGCACCGCGTACGCCACCACCACCCCGCCGGCGGGCCGAGCAGCGATACGATCCCCAGGACCGTCCCCAGCCTGTGGACAACGTCCCCGCTCATACCGTCGCCTCCGCGCCCCGCATGATCCGCAGGACCCACCACAGCCCCAGGGCCTCCAGCACCCCACCGGCCGCCAGACAGGCCAGTCCCGCCGGCGTGTGCAGGAGGACGTGCAGCGGGTCGGCACCGAGGGCCGCGCCGAGCGCCAGGCCCACGACCGGGAGACCGGCGAGCATCACCGCGGTGGCACGGGCACCGGCCAACTGAGCTCGCAGATCGGCCTGCTGGTCCCGTTCCGCACGCAGCGCCGCCTCCAGCCGGTCGAGCCCGGCCGCAAGCCCGGCTCCCTGGTCCACCGCCACCCGCCAGCACGCGGCGAGCCCTCGCAGCCCTTCCGCGCCCGGCTGCCGGGACGCCGCCGCGAGCGCCTCCGGGACGTCCCCGCCGAATCGCGCCGCCGCCAGCACCGCCGCCTGGGTGTCGCCGAGCCCGCCGGAGTCCCTGGCGGCCGACAGCAGTGCCTCACCCGGCTGCCGCCCGGCCCGCACCTCACCGGCGAGCGCCCCGCACAGCGAGATCACCGCCTCGCCGCGCCTCTCCCGGGCCCGGCGCTCCCCGGCGGACCGCCGCACGCGCCGCAGAAGGGGCACTCCGACCGCCCCGGCGAGGACCGGCAGCACCGACCCGCCCAGCAACGCCAGCAGCAGCCCGGCGGCCAACGACGACCACTCGCTCCGCGACCGCCCTCGCACCCGGGCCCACTCGTGGATCGCCCGGGGCCACCTCGGCGGCCCCTCTTCCACCGTGCCGCCCGGGGCCAGCAGCAACCGGGCCCGCCTGGCCCCCACGTGCCCGCCGCCCAGCAGCCAGGCGGCTGCCCCCAGACAGGCCACGACCGCGCCCATCGACACCTCGGTCGTCCCGCTCATCGCCCGGCCTCCTGCCCCGGTCCTTCGCCGCCGGCGTTCCGGAGCAGGTCCCGCAGCCGTTCCGCGCCGCGCTCGTGGACGAACGCCTCGGAACCCCATCGCAGTGCCGGCACCGTCCGCACCAGCCCCGACGGGTCCCGCTCCAGCACATGCACCTCCGCGATCCGCCGTCGGCCGCTCCGGTCCCGCACGAGGTGCAGCACCACCGAGAGCGCGGCGGCCAGTTGACTGTGCAGGGCGTACCTGTCGAGTCCGGCAGCCGTACCGAGCGCCTCCAGCCGGGCGGGCACATCGGCGGCGGCATTGGCGTGCACCGTTCCCGAACCGCCTTCGTGGCCCGTGTTGAGGGCGGCCAGCAGATGGGCCACCTCCGGACCGCGGACCTCGCCCACGACCAGCCGGTCCGGCCGCATCCGCAGCGCCTGGCGCACCAGGTCCTCGAGGGTGACCAGACCGGCACCCTCCTGGTTGGCGGGCCGGGTCTCCAGGCGCACCACGTGCGGATGATCCGGACGCAGCTCCGCCGAGTCCTCGGCCAGCACGATCCGTTCGTCCGGCCCGACCAGGCCCAGCAGTGCGCTCAGCAAGGTCGTCTTGCCGCTGCCGGTCCCTCCGCTGACCAGGAACGACAACCGTGCGTCCAGCAGTGCCCGCAGTACACGGTCCCCGCCGGGCGGAACCGTCCCCGCCGCCACCAATTCGCCGAGCGTGAAGGCGCGCGGCCGGACGACCCGTAGCGACAGACAGGTGCAGCCCACCGCCACCGGGGGCAGTACCGCGTGCAGCCGGGTCCCGTCGGGCAACCGTGCGTCGACCCACGGCCGGGCGTCGTCGAGGCGCCGGCCGGCCACGGCGGCGAGCCGCTGGGCCAGGCGCCGCACGGCCGTCTCGTCCGGGAAGGAGACCTCGCTGAGTTCCAGCCCGCCGCCGCGGTCCACCCAGACCCGGTCCGGTGCCGACACCAGGACGTCGGTCACCGACGGATCGGCCAGCAGCCGCTCGAGCGGGCCGCTGCCGACCAGCTCCGACCGCAACTGCTCGGCGGCACCGAGCACTTCGGCGTCCCCGAGCACCCGGCCCTGGTCCCGCAGCGCCTGCGCCACCCGCGCGGGCGTCGGCTCGGCGCCGCTCTCGGCCAGCCACCGCCGCACCCCGTCGAGCAGGCCGGGAGGCATTCCCGCCCCGCTCACCACCGCTCCCCTCATACCGTCCTCGCCTCCACCAGCGCGCGCTCCCAGAACTCCTTGCAGAAGCGGGCCAGCGGGCTCCTGCCGGATGCCCCGGGAGGTCGTCCCGTGCTGTACGGGCGCTGGAGGGCGGGTTCGACGGGCACGTCTCCCGCGAGGGGCAGTCCCAGCAGCCGGGCCACCTCACGGTCGTCCAGTCCCGGCGCGTAGGGCCCGCGTACCGCCACCCGCAGATCGCGCAGGACCATGCCCATGGCGGAGGCGACACGGCCCGCCGCCGCGACGGCGCGCAGTTCCGCGGGGACCACGAGGAGGCCGAGGTCCAGTTGCGCGAGGACTTCCGCGACCCCGTCGTCGACGCGCCGCGGGAGGTCCACCACCACGGCGCCGCCTCCACGCCGGGCCGCGGCGAGCACCGCGCGTACGGCCCGGGGCGGTACGGCGAGGCAGTCACCGCGGTCCCAGCTGAGCACCCGCAGCGAGTGCAGTTCCGGCAGTGACTCCTCCAGGGCCCCGCCGCCGACCCGGCCGCGTGACGCGGCGAACGCGGGCCAGCGCAGCCCTTTGGCCGTCTCCCCGCCGAGGGCCACGTCGAGTCCGCCGCCCAGGGGATCCGCGTCCACGAGCAGGGTGCGCAGTCCCTCACGCGCGGAGGTGACGGCGAGCGCACACGCGAGTGTGGACGCTCCGGCGCCGCCCCGGCCGCCGATGACGCCTACGGTCAGGGCGGGCCGGCCGACGCCTTCGGCCACGTCGGCGATGCGGTCGACGAGCCACTGCTCGCCGTCGGGCAGCATCAGCACATGGTCGGCGCCGATCCCGACGGCCCGCCGCCAGACCCCTGAGTCGTCCTGGTCCCGTCCGACCAGCACCACTCCCGGCCGGCGGGCCGCGCCACGCACACGACGTGCGGCATCGTCGCCGACCAGCACGAGCGGTGCCGTCTCCCAGCTGCCCCTCGCCTCCGGCACCCCGTGATGAACCTCCGGTGTGGCACCGGCCGCCGCGCACAGGCGCAACAGGTCGTCGAGGAGTCCGGCGTCCTCCGTGACGATCAGCGGCGCACCCTGTCGCCCTCCTCCTCCGGAGGCGGGCGGCGGGTCGTGCGTGATGGTTCCGTTCATGTTCGTCCCCCTTTGACGTATCGCCTTGACGTATCGCCGCGCGACCTCTGCGGCCCCGCGATTCCCGGACATGCGGAGAACCGGTCGGCGGCCCTCCTGCGGTCGGCCGACGGAAACCGGCCGTACGCGACTCCGCGAGCGGAACCGGGTAGGAACTCGCGGCAAGCGGGTCGCGTCGAAATCACGGTGCGGCGGTCCGGAAAAAGATGTGGATCTTGGTCGATTTCTGTGGATGAGGCGACGACTGTGAATATCGCGGACACTCATACCGGTGAGAGCGGTGCGCTCCACGCGAGCGCCGCAGAGCAGCCCGTCGACTACTCAAAGTAACCTTTCATGCGCATGACAAGACACCGGGAACAAGAGTCGCGACGGCGCCTCGAGGCCGGGCTGAAGAGGAAGAAATGCGTCCGGACATGCGACGACCCCCGCCGGGGGGGAGAGCGGGGGTCGTCCCCACGGCCGACTCGGGGGGGGAGGAGTCGGACCGGGTTAGACACGGTCGCGAACGATCCGTGACTTCCATGGTGTACCCGAGAGCCTTCTCAGGCAAACCCACGCGCCCCACCTTACGCCGAATGGGCTGCGCCTATGCTCAGGGATGTGGAAAACCACTCCTTGCCCCGCACAGCCGCCTTCTTTGACCTGGACAAGACGGTCATTGCGAAGTCGAGCGCGCTCACCTTCAGCAAGTCGTTCTACCAAGGCGGTCTGATCAACCGCAGGGCGGTCCTGCGTACCGCATACGCCCAGTTCGTGTTCCTCGCCGGCGGCGCGGACCACGACCAGATGGAGCGGATGCGCAAGTACCTGTCGGCCCTGTGCCGCGGCTGGAACGTCCAGCAGGTCAGGGAGATCGTCGCCGAGACGCTGCACGACCTGATCGACCCGATCATCTACGACGAGGCAGCGACGCTCATCGAGCAGCACCACACCGCGGGGCGCGACGTCGTGATCGTGTCCACATCGGGCGCCGAGGTCGTCGAGCCGATCGGCGAACTCCTCGGCGCCGACCGGGTCGTGGCCACCCGCCTGGTCGTAGGGGACGACGGGTGTTTCACCGGCGAGGTGGAGTACTACGCGTACGGACCGACCAAGGCCGCAGCGATCCGCGAACTCGCCGCCTCCGAGGGCTACGACCTGGCCCGCTGCTACGCCTACAGCGACTCGGTGACCGATGTGCCGATGCTGGAGTCCGTGGGCCACCCGCACGCCGTGAATCCGGACCGCGCGCTGCGCCGCGAGGCACTCACGCGCGAATGGCCGATCCTCGACTTCCACCGGCCGGTACGCCTCAAGCAGCGCTTCCCCGCCTTCTCCGTACCGCCCCGCCCGGCACTGGTCGCGGCGGCCGCGATAGGAGCCGCGGCGGCCACGGCCGGTCTCGTCTGGTACGCCAGCCGACGCCGGGCGCCGGCGGCCTGAGATCCCGCCCCACGAGCCTCACGGACGGGATGCCGGCACACCTTTGCCCTATCGACGTCCGATGGGCGCGCCTTTGCACCCAAAGGCAAAGAAGCAGGGCCGGGACTTCCCCTTCCTTCGAACCCGGAGTACAAAGGACTTAACGGCCCGCGAGACCAAGGGACATCCGAGAGGATCACCTTCGCAACGCATTTGGCCCCACGGACCGCGCATGAACACCGAGAACCCACGCGACGTCGACCCGTCGATTACGGGCCAGCCGCACCAGGTGACGGGCAAAGTCCCCGGCCTGATGGGCATATTTCGAGGACGCTTGGTAACGCGGTGAACATGCCAGCGGCGGTACGAGTTCTCGTACCGCCGCATCTTTGCGCGGTTCCCGTACGACCGCCTCTCAAGCCGCCCCGCGCTGCAGCGCCTCGCACACCGCCGTCGACTCGCGCGCCCCGAGCTCGACCGCCCGCCCGCAGTGCGCGATCCAGGCGGCCACTCCCTCGGCCGTCCCGGAGACATAGCCCTCCAGAGCCCGCAGATAGGCTTCCCGCCCCAGTTCGGCGTGGCCCGCCTCGGCCGGGCAGACCGACTTGGGGTCGAGCCCGCTGCCGACCAGAACGATGCGTTCGGCCGCGCGGGCGACCAGCCCGTTGTGGGAGGTGAACGGGCGCAGCGCGAGGAGTTCGCCGTGCACGACCGCGGCCGTCACCAGCGCCGGTGCGGAACCGCCCGCGATGATCAGCTCGGACAGGCCGTCCAGCCGGCCGTGCGCCTCCGGCGCGCTCGGCAGCGGAAGGACGATCAGCGGCTCGTCGACCGGCTCACCCTCCTGCCGCGGCCGCCCGACCTGCTCGGCCTTGTCGGCCGCCGCGATCAGGTGCAGCCGGGCCAGCACCCTGAGCGGAGACTGTCGCCAGATGGACAGCAGCTGACCCGCCTCGGCGGTCAGGCGCAGCGCCGCACCCACCGAGCGTGCCTCGTCGTCGCCGCTGAAGTCGCTGCGCCGGCGCACCTCCTCCAGGGCCCAGTCCGCGCCCGACAGCGCCGCCGAGCCACGGGCGCCGCGCAGCGCCGCCTCGGAGGTGATCTCGTTGCTGCGCCGCCGCATGACCCGGTGTCCGTAGACCCGGTCCACGGCCTTGCGCACGGACTCCACGGAGTCGGCCACACCGGGCAAGGCACCCAGGGCCGCGAGCGGGTCGGCGGTCGCACCTGTCGTACTCATGAGTACGACATTACGCACCCCGGGCGCCCGCCCCACGATGGAGTGGTCTTCTTCACGCCCGACTATCACATACAGCGAACACTCCATTACGCTTCGTGAACATGAAAATTGCTTTCGTGGGGAAGGGCGGCAGTGGCAAGACGACCCTGTCCTCCCTGTTCATCCGCCACCTCGCGGCCGACGGGGCTCCGGTCGTCGCGGTCGACGCGGACATCAACCAGCACCTCGGAGCGGCGCTGGGCCTGGACGAGGCGGTGTCCGCCGCCCTGCCCGCGCTGGGCGAGCACCTGCCACTGATCAAGGACTATCTGCGCGGCAGCAATCCGCGCATCGCCTCCGCCGAGACGATGATCAAGACGACGCCCCCCGGCGAGGGCTCCCGGCTCCTGCGGGTGCGCGAGGACAATCCGGTCTACGACGCCTGCGCGCATCCGGTGGAACTCGAGGGCGCGACCGTCCGTTTGATGGTCACGGGCCCCTTTTCCGACGCCGACCTCGGGGTCTCCTGCTACCACTCCAAGACCGGAGCGGTGGAGCTGTGCCTGAACCACCTGGTGGACGGCCCCGGCGAATACGTCGTGGTCGACATGACCGCGGGCTCGGACTCCTTCGCCTCCGGCATGTTCACCCGCTTCGACATCACGTTCCTCGTCGCCGAGCCGACCCGGAAGGGGGTCTCCGTCTACCGCCAGTACAAGGAGTACGCCCGCGACTTCGGCGTCCTCCTGAAGGTGGTCGGCAACAAGGTGCAGGGCCCGGACGACCTCGACTTCCTCCGCGCGGAGGTCGGGGACGACCTGCTCGTGACGGTGGGGCACTCGAACTGGGTCCGGGCCATGGAGAAGGGCCGGCCACCCCGGTTCGAGCTTCTGGAGGAGCCCAACCGGCAGGCCCTGCGCCTGCTGCGCTCGGCCGCCGACGCGACGTACGCACTGCGTGACCGGGAGCGCTACACCCGCCAGATGGTGCACTTCCATCTGAAGAACGCCCGGTCGTGGGGGAACGAGCGCACAGGGGCCGACCTGGCGGCCCAGGTCGACCCCGGCTTCGTGCTCGGCGACAGCGTCACGGCGTCCGCCTGACGATCACCCCTTGGCCGCAGGTGACCCCGGCGCCCCCTTGGGAGCCGGGGCGGGGCCGCCGGCCAGGAAGGACTCCCAGCCCTTCTTCGGGGTCTCGCCGACGCCCAGCGTGCGCAGTTTCGCCAGGGTGGCCGGGTCCTGGGCGTCCAGCCAGTCGGCCAGTTGCCGGAAGGAGACACAGCGCACGTCGGCTTTGTTGCACACCGCCTCGATGACCTCCTCGACGGCCCGCATGTAGGTGCCGCCGTTCCAGGACTCGAAGTGATTACCGATGATCAGGGGCGCCCTGTTGCCCCGGTAGGCCCGCTCGAAGCCCTGGAGCAGACCGTCCCGCATCTGATCACCCCACATCTCGTGCTTGGCCGGGTCGCCCTGGGTGGTGGTACCGGACTGGTTGACCATGAAGTTGTAGTCCATGGTGAGCTGTTCGAAGGAGTGTCCGGGGAAGGGCACGAGCTGCATCGACAGATCCCACAGCCCTTCCTTCTTCTTCGGCCACACCTGGTTGTTGACACCGCTGGTGTCATAGCGGAAGCCCAGTTGGCGGGCGGCCTTCATGAAGTTCTGCTGCCCCTCCAGGCAGGGCGTGCGGGCGCCGATGAGTTCCTTGTCGTAGTCGAAGGGCAGCGGCGCCGAGTCACTCATGCCGGCGTTGGTCTTCCAGGTCTTTACGAAGTGCTTCGCCTGGGCGATCTCGTCCTTCCAGTCCGCCACCGACCATTCACCGACCCCGCCGGCGCTGCCGCAGAAGTGTCCGTTGAAATGGGTACCGATCTCGTTGCCCTCGAGCCAGGCCAGCCGCAGTTGCTTCACGGTGTCGGCGATGCCCTGCGCGTCGTTGAAGCCGATGTCCGAGCGGCCCGGGGAGTGCCGCGGCGGTTTGTACAGGTCGCGTTTCTCCTCCGGGAGCAGGTACACGCCGCTCAGGAAGTACGTCATGGTCGTGTTGTTCTCCCTGGCGACCTTGCGGAAATGGGAGAAGAGCCGCTGGCTGTCCTCCCCCGCGCCGTCCCAGGAGAAGACGACGAACTGCGGGGGCTTCTCGCCGGACTTCAGCCGCTTCGGCCGGGGCACACGGGGTTGCGCCCCGGTGTACGCGGTGGAACCGTCGCCGATCAGCCGGACGACGTTCTTCGGTGCGGGCGCCGGCTTGGCCTTCTCCTGGTCCCGGGGCTGTTCGCCGGCACTGTCGGCGCCGGTTCCGCAGGCGGCGAGCGAGGCGACGCAGACCGCGGCGATCACGGTGCCCGCGGCGATCTTGTGGGTGGCGGCCATCCGCCCACCTTCTTCCTTCTCTCGGGCCGATCTCGATGAGTGAGGGCGTTTTCTGGTGCTGTGCCGGTCCATACGGACAGCGCCGTCAACGTCGCACGAAAGAGAGGAAGGATTAATACGACAAGCCGCTTAAATACTTACTTCACTCGCCGGAGTGACATGTTCCGCCATTTGCCCGAAAAGTCCATGCCACCGCTTTACTCTGAATTACGATTCATTTACTGATTGTTGTCACTTCCCGCCGTTCTGGGGCCATGCCCCACGGCCGCGACCGCCCCCTCACCGAGTGGGGCCCCACCAGTCACGCGACCGCGCAGACCCGAAGGAGACGGGACATCATGTCAGCCTGCGTTCCTGCCCGCGCCACCGATGCGGACCACACCGAGCGCGCCCATCCACCCCACAGCCCGCCGCCCCGCGGCCCCCGGCGTTTCCATGTCGCGAGCGCCGACGTGTCGGCCGCCGTCGCGGTCTTCCTCATCGCCCTTCCGCTGTCCCTCGGCATCGCCCTCGCCACCGGCGCGCCGCTCCAGGCCGGACTGGTCGCCGCCGCCGTCGGCGGTCTCGTCGCCGGGCGGATCGGTGGCTCCCCCCTCCAGGTCAGCGGTCCGGCCGCCGGACTCACCGTCGTCACCGCCGACCTCATCCAGCACTACGGATGGCGAACGACCTGCGCCATCACCGTCCTCGCCGGCCTGGCCCAGCTCGGGCTGGGCTGTCTGCGGGTGGCGCGCGGCGCGCTCGCCGTCAGCCCCGCGATCGTGCACGGCATGCTCGCCGGCATCGGGGTGACCATCGCCGTCGCCCAGCTGCACATCGTCCTCGGCGGCACCCCGCAGAGCTCCGTTCCCGACAACCTCCGCGCACTTCCCGCCCAGTTGGCGAACCTGCACCCCGCGGCACTCTCGGTGAGCGTGCTGACCCTGACGCTGCTGCTGCTCTGGCCAAGGCTCCCCGGCCGGGCCGCACGCCTGCTGCGCAGGGTCCCGGCCGCGCTCGTCGCCGTCGCCGGAGCCACCACGATCGCCGCCGCGGCCGGCCTCGTCCTGCCCACGGTGGACCTGCCTTCCTGGCGCAACCACGCGCTGGCCGGACTGCCCGAGGGTCCGGTGCTCGGCCTCGCCGCCGCCGTACTCACCACGACGCTGGTGTGCAGCGTGCAGTCGCTGCTCGGCGCCGTCGCCGTGGACAAGCTGGTGTCCGGGAGGCCAGGTCCCGAACAGGTCGGGCGGTCCGACCTGGACCGCGAACTGCTGGGCCAGGGCGCGGCCAACATCGTGTCAGGTTCGCTCGGTGGACTGCCTGTGGCCGGAGTCGCGGTCCGCACGTCCGCGAATATCCATGCCGGTGCCGTGAGCCGGAACTCCACGATGCTGCACGGCGTTCTCGTAGTAGCCGCCGCGCTGCTGATGGTCCCACTGCTGGAGTTCATCCCGCTCGCCTCCCTCGCCGCCCTGGTGATGGCCGTCGGCATCCAGATGGTGTCCCTGCACCACATCCGCACGGTGACCCGACACCGGGAAGTCCTGGTCTACGCGGTGACCACCCTCGGCGTCGTGTCCCTCGGCGTCCTGGAGGGCGTGGCTCTCGGTATCGCCGTCGCCGTCGGCGTGGCCCTGCACCGCCTCACCCGCACCCGTATCACTCATCAGGAAGAGGAAGGAGCCCACCACGTACACGTAAGAGGACAGTTGACATTCCTCGCGGTGCCGCGGCTCAGCCGGGCCCTGCACCTCGTACCCCAAGGATCCCGTGTCGTCGTGGCGTTGGACGGCTCCTTCATGGACCACGCGGCGTACGAGGCGCTCCAGGACTGGCAGAGCACCCACACCGCCGGGGGCGGCACCGTCCGGATCACCGGCCGTCGCGCCGGCGTCCGGATCGCCGAACCCGCCGCCCTCTCCTCGGGACATCCCGCCGACGGCCCGGAGTCGGCCGACGCGACCGACGCCGACTGCCGCTGCCGACCCTGGACGGCCTGGCGCAACCACCAGTGCGAGCGCCCACGGTCCGTGCCGGACACCGGCCTTCGGCCGAGCCCAACCCCCGGAACGAACGGAGCAGACGGAGCAGACGGAGCGAACAAAGCCGACGGAACGCGGAGAACGGGCAGAGGAAGGGGCCGGGAACCGGAGCGGCGGGACAGCACCGGCGGAAGTCGGCTGGTGCGCGGAATCAGCACGTTCCAGCGCAACACCGCTCCGCTGGTCCGAGGTGAGCTGGCCCGGCTGGCGCGCGAGGGACAGCGGCCCACGCAGCTCTTCCTGACCTGCGCCGACTCACGGGTGGTCACCTCCATGATCACGTCCAGTGGTCCGGGAGACCTGTTCGTGGTGCGCAATGTCGGCAATCTCGTGCCGCCACCCGAGGCGGAGAGCGGCGACGACTCGGTGGCGGCCGCCATCGAGTACGCCGTGGAGGTGCTGGCGGTGCGCTCGATCACGGTGTGCGGTCACTCGGGATGCGGCGCCATGCAGGCGCTGCTCGACTCCGAACCGGGCGGCGTCCGTACGCCGCTGAGACGCTGGCTGCGGCACGGGCAGCCGAGCCTGGAGCGCCTGGGCGGCGCGAGTGGGCCCCCGCCGCGGCTGGCCGGACGGCCGCCCGCCGACACGGCCGAGGAGCTGTGCCTGGCGAACGTGGTGCAGCAGCTGGATCACCTGCGCGCCCATGAATCGGTGGCCCGGGCCCTGAAAGGCGGCACCCTGGAGCTGCACGGGCTGTACTTCCACGTGGGGGAGGCCCAGGCCTATCTCCTCACGGAGCGGGATGGGGAAAGAATGTTCGATCGAGTGCGGGCCTCGGACCTGGCGATGTGAGGCGGCGTGTCCGGGTGTGAGAGGCGTTACAGACCTTGAACCCGGTCGCTCCGGGACCCGTGGGAGGGGGTGACGTACATCCCGCCACACGACCCCCCCGATAGGTCTAAACCAATTTACCGTCGGCCCTTGTCAGCGCCCACCGGGTCTGATGAGCTGTGGTCTGGGACACAACGGACACCCTGGGAAAGGCAGATGCCGTGAGCAATGAAAGCCTGGCCAACCTTCTGAAGGAGGAGCGTCGCTTCTCACCCCCCGCCGACCTGGCCGCGAACGCCAACGTCACGGCGGAGGCGTACGAACAGGCCAAGGCTGACAGGCTCGGCTTCTGGGCCGAACAGGCCCGTCGGCTGACCTGGGCCACCGAGCCCACCGAGACCCTGGACTGGTCGAACCCGCCGTTCGCCAAGTGGTTCAAGGACGGCGAGCTCAATGTCGCCTACAACTGCGTGGACCGTCATGTGGAGGCCGGGCACGGCGACCGGGTGGCCATCCACTTCGAGGGCGAGCCGGGCGACAGCCGCGCCATCACCTACGCCCAGCTCAAGGACGAGGTGTCCAAGGCCGCCAACGCCCTGCTGGAACTGGGCGTGCGGAAGGGCGACCGGGTCGCCGTCTACCTGCCGATGATCCCCGAGGCCGCCGTCGCGATGCTGGCCTGCGCCCGCATCGGCGCCGCGCACTCCGTCGTCTTCGGCGGCTTCTCGGCGGACGCGCTCGCCACCCGTATCCAGGACGCCGACGCCCGTGTGGTCATCACGGCCGACGGCGGTTACCGGCGCGGCAAGCCGGCCGCGCTGAAGCCGGCCGTGGACGAGGCCGTCGGACGCGTCGACAACGTCGAACACGTCCTCGTCGTCCGCCGCACCGGCCAGGACGTCGCCTGGACCGAGGGCCGCGACCTGTGGTGGCACGAGACGGTGGAGCGGCAGAGCGCCGACCACACCCCGGAGGCGTTCGAGGCCGAGCACCCGCTGTTCATCCTCTACACCTCGGGAACGACGGGCAAGCCGAAGGGCATCCTGCACACCTCCGGCGGCTATCTGACCCAGACGGCGTACACCCACTGGGCCGTGTTCGACCTCAAGCCCGAGAGCGACGTGTTCTGGTGCACGGCCGACGTCGGCTGGGTCACCGGGCACTCCTACATCGTCTACGGCCCGCTCGCCAACGGCGCCACCCAGGTCATGTACGAGGGCACCCCGGACACCCCGCACCAGGGCCGCTTCTGGGAGATCGTGCAGAAGTACGGCGTGACGATCCTCTACACGGCGCCCACCGCGATCCGGACGTTCATGAAGTGGGGCGACGACATCCCCGCGAAGTTCGACCTCTCCTCGCTGCGGTTGCTGGGCTCCGTCGGTGAGCCGATCAACCCCGAGGCGTGGATCTGGTACCGCAAGAACATCGGTGCGGACCGCACCCCGGTGGTGGACACCTGGTGGCAGACCGAGACCGGCGCGATGATGATCTCACCGCTGCCGGGTGTGACCGCGGCCAAGCCGGGCTCCGCCCAGACCCCGCTGCCCGGGATCGCCGCGACCGTCGTCGACGACGAGGCGAACGAGGTGCCCAGCGGCGGCGGCGGTTACCTGGTCCTCACCGAGCCGTGGCCGTCGATGCTGCGCACCATCTGGGGTGACGACCAGCGGTTCATCGACACGTACTGGTCCCGCTTCGAGGGCAAGTACTTCGCCGGCGACGGCGCCAAGAGGGACGACGACGGCGACATCTGGCTGCTCGGCCGGGTCGACGACGTGATGCTGGTGTCCGGGCACAACATCTCCACCACGGAGGTGGAGTCGGCGCTGGTCAGCCACCCGTCGGTCGCCGAGGCGGCCGTGGTCGGCGCGGCGGACGAGACGACCGGCCAGGCGATCGTCGCCTTCGTGATCCTGCGCGGTACGGCGGCCGAGACCGAGGACCTCGTCGGCGACCTCCGGAACCACGTGGGCGCCACGCTCGGCCCGATCGCCAAGCCCAAGCGGATCCTCCCGGTGGCCGAGCTGCCGAAGACCCGCTCCGGCAAGATCATGCGCCGTCTGCTCCGGGACGTCGCGGAGAACCGCCAGCTCGGAGACGTCACCACCCTGACGGACTCCACGGTCATGGATCTCATCCAGGCCAAGCTGCCCCAGGCGCCCGGCGAGGACTGAGCGGGCGGCGGCTGAATCCCGACCGGGTATCCGGCACACCCCGTGCCGGATACCCGGGGGGCTGCTGGTGCAGCTCAGGGGCACGTTGGTTAGGGTGAACACCAAACTGTTGTCTCATGGGGCGCCGGGAAGTCTGGTCGGCACGCGATTCGTGCTACCCGCCGACCGGAGGAACACCCTGTGACCGCGCCCCGCACCCCCGACTCCCGCAAAGTCCTCGGACGTCTCACACTGCCCGAGCGGACGTTCATCACGGACGCGCTGCGCACCGAGACCGTCGGTGGTGTGCTGCTCCTCCTCGCCGCCGTCGCCGCGCTGATCTGGGCGAACGTACCCGCGTTGAGCGACAGCTACGAGAGCGTCAGCGACTTCCACTTCGGCCCCGGAGCCCTCGGGCTGAACCTGTCCGTGGCGCACTGGGCCGCCGACGGGCTGCTCGCGATCTTCTTCTTCGTCGCCGGAATCGAGCTCAAACGCGAACTCGTGGCCGGTGACCTGCGCGATCCCAAGGCCGCCGCGCTCCCCGTCGTCGCCGCCCTGTGCGGCATGGCGGCACCGGCGCTGGTCTACACGCTCACCAACGGCATCGGTGGCGGCTCGCTGGCCGGCTGGGCCGTGCCCACCGCCACCGACATCGCCTTCGCGCTCGCCGTGCTCGCCGTGATCGGCACCTCCCTGCCGAGCGCGCTGCGCGCCTTCCTGCTCACCCTCGCCGTCGTCGACGACCTGTTCGCGATCCTGATCATCGCGGTCTTCTTCACCGCCGACCTGAACTTCGCGGCGCTCGGCGGCGCCGCCGCGGGCCTGGCCCTCTTCTGGCTGCTGCTGCGCAAGGGCGTACGCGGCTGGTACGTGTACGTGCCGCTCGCGCTCGTCGTGTGGGGGCTGATGTACAACAGCGGCATCCACGCCACCATCGCCGGCGTCGCCATGGGCCTGATGCTGCGCTGCCACCGGCACGAAGGCGAGGAGCACTCCCCCGGCGAGACCATCGAGCATCTCGTCCGGCCGCTCTCGGCGGGCCTCGCGGTCCCGCTGTTCGCTCTGTTCAGCGCGGGCGTGGCGGTCTCCGGCGAAGCGCTCGCGGAGGTGTTCACCCAGCCCGAGACGCTCGGCGTCGTCCTCGGACTCGTGGTCGGCAAGATGCTCGGCATCTTCGGCGGCACCTGGCTGACGGCCCGCTTCACCAAGGCCTCGCTCAGCGACGACCTCGCCTGGGCGGACGTGTTCGCGGTGGCGACCCTCGCCGGAATCGGCTTCACCGTCTCGCTGCTCATCGGTGAACTCGCCTTCGAGGGAGACGCTGCGATGACCGACAGCGTCAAGGCCGCCGTCCTGACCGGATCCCTGATCGCCACCGCCGTCGCGGCCGTCCTGCTGAAGGTACGGAACGCCAAGTACCGCAGGCTGATCGAGGAAGAGGAGCGCGACGAGGACCTCAGCGGCGTGCCGGACGTCTACGAACAGGACGACCCGGCGTACCACCTGCGCATGGCCGCGATCCACGAACGCAAGGCCGCAGAGCACCGCCGACTCGCCCAGGAGAAGGCCGCCGAGCGGGACGCGCTTGCCGAAGTGACGGGCGGGGCAAGCGATCAGCAGGACGGTCCGGCATGATCTGACGAGACGGTACAAAAGTTCTGGACCGTACGCGCAGACATGAGGATCGTACGCAGGGCGTACGCAGGAGAGGGAGACCGCGATGAGCGCACCCGACGGCAGCCCGGTCGGCGCCGAACGCAGCATCGGCCAGCTGTTCGCCTCGGCGACGGCCGACATGTCGGCGCTGGTGCACGACGAGATCGCGCTGGCGAAGGCGCAGATCGCGCAGGACGTCAAGCGGGGTGCGACCAGTGGCGGCGCGTTCACGGCGGCCGGAGTGCTGCTGCTGTTCTCCCTCCCGATGCTGAACTTCGCCCTCGCCTACGGCATCCACACCTGGAGCGACTGGAACCTCGCGCTCTGCTTCCTTGCGTCCTTCGCGGCGAACGTGCTGATCGCCGTGGTTCTCGCGCTCATCGGCGTGGTCTTCTTCAAGAAGGCCAAGAAGAGCCGCGGCCCGCAGAAGGTGGCCGCCTCGGTGAAGGAGACGGCGGGCGTGCTGCAGAGGGCCAAGCCGCATCCGCGTCCCGCCCTGCCCGAGGACCGGGTCCCCCCCGCCATCGAGGCTGTGGCACGCTCGTCCTCATGACGGACCCCGCCACCCCTTCGGCGCAACCCTTCTCGGTCGTACGCCTCGACGTCCCCGGCGGCCCGGGGCTCATCCACCGGGATGTCGCGGCCAACGGCGCCCGCTTCCACATCGCGGAGGTGGGCGACGGCCCCCTGGTGCTGCTGCTGCACGGGTTCCCCCAGTTCTGGTGGACCTGGCGGCACCAGCTGACGGCGCTCGCCGACGCCGGGTTCCGGGCCGTCGCCATGGACCTGCGGGGCGTCGGCGGCAGCGACCGCACGCCGCGCGGTTACGACCCGGCCAACCTCGCGCTGGACATCACCGGGGTGATCCGCTCCCTCGGCGAGCCGGACGCCGCGCTCGTCGGACACGACCTCGGCGGATATCTGGCGTGGACGGCCGCGGCGATGCGCCCCAAGCTCGTACGACGGCTGGCGGTCGCCTCCATGCCGCATCCGCGGCAATGGCGGTCGGCGATGCTCTCCCACGCCAGGCAGTCGGCCGCCCTCTCCCACATCTGGGGGTTCCAGCGCCCCTGGATCCCGGAGCGGCAGCTGACCGCGGACGACGGGGCACTCGTGGCGAAGCTGATCCAGGAGTGGTCCGGGCCCCAGCCGCCCGACGAGAAGGCGCTGGAGAACTACCGGCGGGCCATGTGCGTCCCCTCCACGGCGCACTGCTCGATCGAGCCGTACCGCTGGATGGTGCGCTCCCTGGCCCGGCCGGACGGCATCCAGTTCAACCGCAGGATGAAGCGGCCGGTGCGGGTGCCGACGCTGCATCTGCACGGCTCGCTGGATCCGGTCGTACACACCCGCAGCGCCGCGGGTTCCGGGCAGTACGTCGAAGCGCCGTACCGCTGGCGGCTGTTCGACGGGCTGGGACACTTCCCCCACGAGGAGGACCCGGTCACGTTCTCGACAGAACTGATCAATTGGCTGAAGGATCCCGAGCCGGACAGGTAACCGATCGGACGCCCTCCGTCGTCCTCCCGATCCCCCATTCTGAACGCTTGTCCGACGAACGCCACTTGCCCGCCGCATAGGCCAATTGAGAGCTCATCAGGCGGTTATCGACCATGAGGCGGGGGCAGACGTCGGGGTATGGGCTGGACGCACGACTACAACGCAGGCCGCAATCGCCGCTCGGCGAGCGGTGTGGGATCCCACCAGCGAGGCGGTGCACCGCAGATGGCGGATACGGATCTCAGGGTGGGAATCCCGCGCATCCTCCGCCGCCGGGCGCGCTGGGTGTCCGTACGCCTTCGCCATCCCCGCGGCTGACGCCGGTTCGGCTCACAGCGCGCAGCTGTCGCTGTCCACCTGACGGTTCGCGGTACGCCCCTTGACGATGTCCTCCTGGATCTCGTCCACGGTGAGCGCGTACCCCGTCTCGGCGTTGTCCCGGGACTTGGCGAAGACCACGCCGTAGACCGTGCCGTCGGTGCTCAGCAGCGGCCCGCCGGAGTTGCCCTGACGGACATTCGCGAACAGGGAGTACACATCACGCCGGACCGTGCTCCGGTGGTAGATGTCCGCCCCGTTGGCCGTGATGCGGCCGCGTACCCGCGCGGCCCGCACGTCGTACGCCCCGTTCTCGGGGAAGCCGGCGACGATGGCCCCGTCACCGCTGCTCGCGTCCTCGGTCGCGAACCGCAGCGCCGGTGCCTTCATGTCGGGGACGTCGAGGACGGCGATGTCGCGCTCCCAGTCGTAGAGGACGACCTGCGCGTCGTACTTCCTGCCCTCGCCGCCTATCTGCACGGTCGGTTCGTCGACGCCGCCCACGACATGCGCGTTGGTCATCACGCGACGGTCGGCGAAGACGAAGCCGGTGCCCTCCAGAACCTTGCCGCAACTCTCGGCGGTGCCCATGACCTTGACGATGGAACCCTGTGCGCGGACGGCCACGGGACTGCTCGCGAGGGCCGGGTCCGGCGGTCTCACGTCGTTGATCGGCTCGTTGGCGAACGGGCTGAAGACCTGCGGGAAACCGTTCTGCGCGAGGATGGAGGAGAAGTCGGCGAACCAGGTGTCGGCCCGGTCGGGCAGCACCCGGGCGACCCCGAGCAGCACCTTGGAGCCGCGGACCTCCCGGCCCAGTGTGGAGAGTGTCGTACCCGCGAGGGCCGAGCCGACCAGCCAGGCGACCAGGAGCATCGCGACGACGTTGACCAGGGCCCCGCCGGTGGCGTCGAGCGCGCGGGCCGGGGACCAGGAGATGTAGCGGCGCAGGGTGCTGCCGAGGTGCGTGGTCAGTGCCTGGCCCACGGAGGCGCAGACGATGACGACCACGACCGCGACGACGGCGGCGGTCGTGCCGACCTCCGCGTCGTCCGTCATGGCGTCCCAGACCAGGGGCAGCACATACACGGCGGCGAGTCCGCCGCCCAGGAAGCCGATCACGGACAGGATGCCGACGACGAAACCCTGCCGGTAGCCGACGACCGCGAACCACACGGCGGCCAGCAGCAACAGGATGTCCAGCACGTTCACCGCTTCAAGCCCCGCCTCTTCGTACCCAGCACGGCGACCACCCTGTCATGACCGCCAGTCCAGGGGGACGTGCTTGTCGCGATCCCAGGGGCGCTCCCACCCCGCGAAGTGCAGCAACCGGTCGATGACCCCCGCGGTGAAACCCCACACAAGGGCCGATTCGACCAGGAATGCCGGGCCCTGGTGCCCGCTGGGGTGGACCGTGGTCGCACGGTTGTCCGGGTGGGTGAGATCCGCCACGGGAACGGTGAACACCCGCGCGGTCTCGTTCAGGTCGACGGCGTCCACCGGGCTGGGTTCGCGCCACCAGCCGAGCACGGGGGTGACGACGAAGCCGCTGACCGGGATGTAGAGCTTGGGCAGAACGCCGAAGAGCTGGACGCCGGACGGGTCGAGCCCGGTCTCCTCCTCGGCCTCGCGCAGAGCGGCCCGCAACGGCCCCTCGCCCTGCGGGTCACCGTCCTCGGGGTCCAGGGCGCCGCCGGGGAAGGACGGCTGCCCGGCGTGCGAGCGCAGTGAGCTCGCCCGCTCCATGAGCAGCAGCTCCGGGCCACGCACGCCGTCGCCGAAGAGGACGAGGACGGCCGACTGCCGCCCCGCGCCGTTCTCCGGGGGCAGGAAGCGGCTCAGCTGCCTCGGCGCGACCGTCTCCGCCGCCCGGGCCACCGGGTCGAGCCAGCGGGGCAGCCCCTCCTGGCTGACCGTCACCGGGCCACCCTGGGTACCGCTCGCCCGTGTCATCGCCACCCCCCTCGTCCGGCCGCGTCCCAGGGGTTCAACGCCCTGCACCACCGAGATCGTTCCTCCGGGCGCCGTGGGGCGCGGTGCTCCGTCATCCGGCCCCCAGCGGCGGAGCGGGCCTGCCACCGGCGTCGAGGTAGGACTGCGGGGGGTTCAGACGCTGGCCCGGAAGGCCGCCCTTCTCGTACTTCAGCAGCTTCCGCGCCTTCTCCGGATCCGTCTCGCCCTCGCCGTACGCCGGGCAGAGCGGCGCGATGGGGCAGGCGCCGCAGGCGGGCTTGCGGGCGTGGCAGATGCGGCGGCCGTGCCAGATCACGTGGTGGGACAGATCGGTCCAGTCGCTCTTGGGAAAGAGCGCGCCGACGGCCGCCTCGATCTTGTCGGGATCGGTCTCCGCGGTCCACCGCCAGCGGCGCACGAGTCGCTGGAAGTGGGTGTCCACGGTGATGCCGGGGCGGCCGAAGGCGTTGCCCAGCACCACGAAGGCGGTCTTGCGGCCCACGCCGGGCAGCTTGACGAGATCCTCGAGCCGGCCGGGCACCTCGCCGCCGAAGTCCTCCGTGAGCGCCTTCGAGAGTCCGATCACCGACTTGGTCTTGGCCCGGAAGAAGCCGGTGGGGCGCAGGATCTCCTCCACCTCCTCCGGGTCGGCCGCGGCCAGGTCCTCGGGGGTGGGGTACTTCGCGAAGAGGGCGGGCGTCGTCTGGTTGACGCGCAGGTCGGTGGTCTGGGCCGACAGCACCGTGGCGACGACGAGTTGGAAGGGGTTCTCGAAGTCCAGCTCGGGATGGGCGTACGGGTACACCTCGGCGAGCTCACGGTTGATCCGGCGCGCCCGCCGGACCAGCGCGGTGCGCGACTCGTCCCCGGCCGGCTTCACCACGGTCTTCGCAGGGGCCGCCCGGACGGCCGCGGTCGCCTTCTTGGGGGCGACGAGCTGCTTCCTGGGAGGCGGGGCCTTCTTGATGGGAGTGACCTTCCTGGCGGAGGGGGTGGTCGTCCTTCCACCGGCGGCGGCCTTCTTGGCGGGTGCAGCCTTGCGCGCGTGTGCAGCCTTGCGCGCCGGCGCTGCCTTGGACGCGGGTGCAGCCTTGGACGCGGGTGCAGCCTTACGCGCGGGCGCCGCCTTGGACGCGGGTGCCGCCTTGCGCGCGGGCGCCGCCTTGCGGGCAGGTGCGGTCTCGTCGTCCGACGCCTTGCCGCTTCCGGCCTTCCCGGCCGCGGTCCTCCTGGACGCGGCCTTCTTCCGCGGCTTCTCCTCCGGCTCTTTCGACGGCGACCTCTTTGCCGCTTCCGCCGTTCCCTTACCGCCATCGGAGACCTGTTCGCCCACAGCGGAATCGCGACGTACCCTCACTCGCGCAGCCCCCTCGGCCTGTGCTCTCACCGGCGATTTGGACACCCGGCCAGCCTACGACCCGGCACCGACATCCGCCCCGGTCCCTGAAGTCCGGCATCCAATTGGACCCCTGCCGCATACCCCGACCGGCCCGTACGGCATCCTTGTGACAGATCACACTGTTTGGACCGTCCGGCAAAATGGGCACCACGGTCCCCTGGTACGTGGGGAACAAGATCCCCTGAGCAGTTCGACAAGGGAGAGAACTCGTGGACGACGTTCTGCGGCGGAACCCGCTCTTCGCGGCGCTCGATGACGAGCAGGCCGCGGAGCTTCGCGCCTCCATGAGCGAGGTGACTCTGGCACGGGGCGACTCCCTGTTCCACGAGGGCGACCCCGGAGACCGCCTGTACGTGGTCACCGAGGGCAAGGTCAAGCTGCACCGCACCTCCCCCGACGGCCGCGAGAACATGCTCGCCGTGGTCGGCCCGGGCGAGCTGATCGGTGAGCTGTCCCTCTTCGACCCGGGCCCGCGCACCGCGACGGCCACGGCGCTGACCGAGGTCAAGCTGCTCGCCCTCGGCCACGGCGACCTGACGCCCTGGCTGAGCACCCGTCCCGAGGTCGCCACCGCGCTGCTGCGGGCCGTCGCGCGCCGGCTGCGCAAGACCAACGACGCCATGTCGGACCTGGTCTTCTCGGACGTCCCGGGCCGTGTCGCCCGCGCCCTGCTGGACCTCTCCCGCCGCTTCGGCGTGCAGTCCGAGGAGGGCATCCACGTGGTCCACGACCTCACGCAGGAGGAGCTGGCCCAGCTGGTCGGCGCGTCCCGCGAGACGGTCAACAAGGCCCTCGCGGACTTCGCCCAGCGCGGCTGGCTCCGTCTGGAGGCCCGCGCGGTGATCCTCCTCGACGTCGAGCGCCTCGCGAAGCGCTCCCGCTGACCTCCGGGCACGACCGTCCGGCGGAGCCCCGCTTTCCACGGAGAGCGGGGCTCCGGCGTGTCCGCGTACTCCCGCCCGGTCCGACGCGAGGCCCCGGAAAACGACCTGCCCCGGACCGCCCCCGCGCGACACAGTGACGCGTATGGCCGACACCGTGCAGCGACCCGGACTGGACCCACAGGGATACATCAGGCGCGAGGGCTCCCTCGCGCGGGTGCAGCCCGCGTTCCGCCCCATGGTGGCCGCCGCGCGGGAGCGGCTGAGCGCCATCTTCGGGACGCGGCTGAACGGCGCGTACCTCTACGGGTCCGTACCGCGCGGCACCGCACGCGTGGGCCGCAGCGACCTCGACCTGCTGGTCGCCCTGCACGGTGAGCCGACCGCCCGTGACCGGGACGCCGCGCGCGCGATGGAGGACCGGCTGAACGGCGCGTTCCCGCAGATCGACGGCGTCGGCACGCTGCTCTACGCACGGGAACGGCTGCTGAGCGAGCTGGAGAGGCACGACCTGGGGTGGTTCGTCTCCTGCCTGTGCACACCGTTGTGCGGCGAGGACCTCGCCGGGCTGCTGCCGCGCTACCGGCCCGATGCGCTGCTCGCCCGCGAGACCAACGGCGATCTGGCGCTGCTCCTCCCCCGCTGGCGTGAGCGGATCGCCGGGGCCGACGGCACGGAGGAGGCACTGCGGCCCCTCGTGCGCTTCATGTCCCGTCACCTCGTGCGCACCGCTTTCACCCTGGTGATGCCCCGCTGGAACGGCTGGACCAGCGACCTGACGGAGATGGCCGAGGCGTTCGGCGCGTACTACCCGGAGCGGGCGGCCCGGCTACGGGCGGCCGCCGCCCTCGGCCGCGAGCCGTCCGGCGACCCCGCGGTCCTCGCCTCGTACGTCGACGACCTGGGCCCGTGGCTCGCGGCGGAGTACGCGCGCGTGCACGGCGTGAAGGCGGCCCGGCCGAAGTGAGCACAGCGGTCCCGCGCATGCCCGGGGCCCCTCGCCACCTCACCACGGCGCCCGCACCCGCACCCGCACCCGCACCCGCACCCGCACCCGCACCCGCACCCGGCTAGATGATGCCGTGCTCCCGCAAGTACTCCACCTGGGCGCGTACCGACATCTCCGCGGCCGGCCACAGCGCGCGGTCGACGTCTGCGTAGACGTGGGCGACGATCTCGGACGGGCCGCGGTGACCGGCCTCGACGGCGGTCTCGACCTGGGCGAGGCGATGCGCGCGATGGGCCAGGTAGTACTCGACGGCGCCCTGGGCGTCCTCCAGGACGGGACCGTGGCCGGGCAGGACGGTGTGGACGCCGTCGTCGACGGTGAGCGACCTGAGTCGGCGCAGCGTGTCCAGGTAGTCGCCGAGGCGGCCGTCGGGGTGGGCCACGACGGTCGTACCGCGGCCCAGGACGGTGTCGCCCGTGAGGACCGCCCGGTCCGCCGGGAGGTGGAAGCACAGCGAGTCGGACGTGTGGCCGGGGGTCGGTACGACCCTCAGCTCCAGGCCGCCGACGGTGATGACGTTTCCGGCGGCCAGCCCTTCGTCACCCAGCCGCAGCGCCGGGTCCAGGGCCCGCACCTTGGTTCCGGTCAGTTCGGCGAACCGGCCGGCGCCCTCCGCGTGGTCGGCATGACCGTGCGTCAGCAGGGTGAGGGCGACCCGCTTCCCGGCCCGCTCCGCCGTTGCGACGACGTGCCGCAGGTGTCCCTCGTCCAGCGGGCCCGGGTCCACCACGACCGCCAGGTCCGAGTCCGGCTCCGACAGGATCCAGGTGTTGGTGCCGTCCAGGGTCATCACCGACGGGTTGGGAGCGAGCACGTTGACGGCACGCGCGGTGGCGGGACCGGAGAGGACACCGCCCCGCGGCTGCCCGGGCAGGGAGCTTGCGTCCGTCATGCGCGGGTTCCCCCGGTCGGGATGTGCTTGGTGAACTCGTCGTGCCCGGGCCAGGAGAGCACGATCCGGCCCTCCTCCAGGCGCGCGGTGGCCAGTACCGGCGTGAGATCCCGCGCGGGAGCCGCGTCGAGCGCCTCCTCGGCCGTGGCGTACGCGGTGAGCTGGCGCAGGGTGGCGATGGTCGGGGGCATCATCAGCAGTTCGCCCCGGTCGTAGCCGGCGGCCGCCCCGCGCGGGGCGATCCACACCGTGCGGTCCGCCTCCGTGGAGGCGTTGCGGGTGCGCTGGCCCTCGGGGAGCCTGGCGACGAAGAACCAGGTGTCGTAGCGGCGGGACTCGAACTCGGGAGTGATCCATCGGGTCCAGGCCCCGAGCAGGTCGGAGCGCAGGACCAGGCCGCGGCGCTCCAGGAACTCGGCGAAGGACATCTCCCGCGCGACGAGCGCGGAACGGTCCGCTTCCCAGTCCTCGCCCGTCGTGTCACCGACCACGGAGCCGGGGGTGGGTCCGGCGAGCAGGACTCCGGCCTCCTCGTACGTCTCCCGTACGGCCGCGCAGACGATGGCCTGGGCCCCCGCCTCGTCGACCCCGAGCCGGTCCGCCCACCATGCGCGCGTGGGACCCGCCCAGCGGACGTGCCCGTCGTCGTCACGCGGGTCGACACCGCCACCGGGGTAGGCGTAGGCGCCGCCCGCGAACGCCATGGACGTACGCCTGCGCAGCATGTGGACGGCGGGCCCGTCGCCGGTGTCCTTGAGCAGCATGACGGTGGCCGCCCGCTTCGGCACGACCGGCGTGAGGCTGCCACCGGCGAGCGCCCGGATCCGCTCCGGCCACTCCGGCGGGTACCACTGCCCATCTGCCTGCGCATGCGCCATGGACGGAGGCTATCCCTTGAATCCTCCCCCAGCTGAAGCAGGGGGACTCCTGGCTCACGCCGCCTGCGGGTCAGCGACCCGACAGGTCTTCCACGATCAGCACCAGCCGGGTTGAAACCAACCCGGGGTCATACAGCAAAGCTCGGAGGTCCATGTGCTGTCCTGGTTCTCGATCAGCACGACGCACGCGCTTGGTTCTCGCAACGTACGGCGTGCAGCATGCCCGGCCGGGTGGGCGGTCTTTCGCCTTGACGGCGAAACCCCGTTTCCTGCCCTGCTTCGCAGGGGTCCGATTCCTCCAAGGGCTGAAGGCCGGGGCATCCTCGGGGGAGCCAGGTGACCCCGGGGACAGCGAGGACAGCGAGGACAGCCGTACGTGCGCCTCGGGGACGCGGGCGGTCCGGACTCCGGCCACGACCCGGGTCTCCGGCGCCGCAACCCAGGTCCCCGGCGCCACGGCCCGGCCCTCCGCCCGGCCTCGCCGGGAACGGGCCCTCGCGCACGGCGGCGCCCGCATCCCCCGGCCGTGCCGCGAGGCCTACGCCTGCGTGAGTTCCACCTGGATCTCGACCTCCACCGGCGCGTCCAGCGGCAGTACCGCGACGCCCACCGCGCTGCGCGCGTGGACACCCTTGTCGCCGAGGACCTCGCGCAGGAGCTCACTCGCGCCGTTGATGACGCCCGGCTGGCCCGTGAAGTCCGTCGCGGAGGCCACGAAGCCCACGACCTTCACCACACGCGCCACCCGGTCCAGGTCCCCGGCGACCGACTTGACGGCGGCGAGGGCGTTCAGCGCACATGTGCGCGCGAGCTCCTTCGCCTCCTCCGGTGTGACCTCCGCGCCGACCTTGCCGGTCATCGGCAGGCTGCCGTCCACCATGGGCAGCTGGCCGGAGGTGAAGACGTACTGCCCCGACCGCACGGCCGGCTGGTAGGCGGCCAGCGGCGGCACGACCTCCGGCAGAGTCAGGCCCAGCTCGGCCAGCTTCGCCTCGACGGCGCTCATGCCTGCTTCTCGCGCTTCAGGTAGGCCACCATCTGCTCCGGGTTGTTCGGCCCGGGCACGACCTGGACGAGCTCCCAGCCGTCCTCGCCCCAGGTGTCCAGAATCTGCTTCGTCGCGTGGACGAGAAGCGGCACAGTCGCGTATTCCCATTTCGCCATACGGCCGACTCTAGCCGTTGCCACCACCGGTCCCGGCGGCCCCACCACCCCCGCGAGCCCGCCCACCACCACCGCGCCCGGCACCAGGCGGAAGCCCGCCAGGCGAAACGCGCGAACCCACCAGCTGACGACACCCGCGCACGCACCACCGGCACCCGGCCCGCGGGGTCGGGGCTCCGCACACCCACCCCCGAAGACCACCTGCGCACCCACCGCGTGGGGGCGCGACTTCCGGGAACTGCCCCCCGGAGCCGCCGGGGCGCGCGGCGAGCCTTTAGGCTCGAAGGCGTGAGCAGGCTCCAGGTCGTCAGTGGCAAGGGCGGAACCGGCAAGACCACGGTGGCCGCCGCCCTCGCGTTGGCCCTGGCCACGGAGGGGAAGCGGACGCTCCTCGTCGAGGTCGAGGGCCGGCAGGGCATCGCACAGCTTTTCGAGACGGAGGCGCTGCCGTACGAGGAGCGGAAGATCGCCGTCGCGCCGGGCGGCGGGGAGGTGTACGCACTCGCCATCGACGCCGAACTGGCCCTTCTGGACTACCTCCAGATGTTCTACAAACTGGGCGGCGCGGGCCGGGCCCTGAGAAAGCTCGGCGCGATCGACTTCGCGACCACCATCGCCCCCGGCGTGCGGGACGTCCTGCTGACCGGCAAGGCGTGCGAGGCGGTCCGGCGCAAGGACCGGGACGGCCGGTTCGTCTACGACTACGTCGTGATGGACGCCCCGCCGACCGGCCGCATCACCCGTTTCCTCAACGTCAACGACGAGGTCGCCGGGCTGGCCAAGATCGGCCCGATACACCATCAGGCGCAGGCGGTCATGCGGGTGCTGAAATCGCCGGACACCGCCGTGCACCTGGTGACACTGCTGGAGGAGATGCCGGTCCAGGAGACCGTGGACGGCATCGCGGAGCTGCGCGCCGCGGGGCTGCCGGTGGGGCGCGTCATCGTGAACATGGTGCGGCCGCAGGTGCTGGACGCGGCGGCCCTGGAACTCGTGGCCGCGGTCCCTCGTTCCTCTGTCGCGCGGGCTCTGTCGTCCGCCGGCCTCGGCGGCGCGCGACGTGGCGGACACGCCGAGCGGCTGGTGGAGCCGTTGCTCACGCAGGCGGAGGAGTACGCCGAGCGGTACACGCTGGAGATGGAACAGCGCGCCGTGCTGGCGGACCTGGGCGTGCCGTTGCACGAACTTCCCCTGTTCGCGGAGGGCATGGACCTGGCCGGCCTGTACGCGTTGGCGAGGGAGCTGCGCGGACAGGACGTCTCATGATCCACCGCGTCGTCACGTCCCAGCTGCCGCGCCCCCGCCTCCGTCACCGCCGCACCTGCACCGTCCCTGTCCGTACCGGCACCGACCCTGCCCGTGCCTGCACCGGGACCACCCCCGTCCGTACCAGCACCAGCCCCGTCCGTACCAGCACCACCCCCGTCACGAGTCGGAAGCACCGGAAGCAGGGGAAGTCATGAGCCGTCGCCCGGAACCGGCGGAGACGCACGACCCGGCCGCCCGTCACCACCTCTCCCCCACACGCACGCTCGACATCGACCCTCTGATCGAGGATCCGGGCACCCGGATCGTGGTCTGCTGCGGCTCGGGCGGGGTCGGCAAGACGACCACCGCGGCGGCGCTGGGTCTGCGCGCGGCCGAGCGGGGACGCAAGGTGGTGGTCCTCACCATCGACCCGGCCCGCCGGCTCGCCCAGTCCATGGGGATCGACTCGCTCGACAACACCCCGCGCCGGGTGAAGGGCATCGACGACTCCGCGGGCGGCGAACTGCACGCGATGATGCTCGACATGAAGCGCACCTTCGACGAGATCGTCGAGGCGCACGCGGACCCCGAGCGGGCCACCGCGATCCTGGGCAACCCCTTCTACCAGTCGCTCTCGGCGGGCTTCGCGGGCACGCAGGAGTACATGGCGATGGAGAAACTGGGCCAGCTGCGGTCCCGGGACGAGTGGGACCTCATCGTGGTCGACACCCCGCCCTCCCGGTCCGCGCTGGACTTCCTGGACGCGCCCAAGCGGCTCGGGTCCTTCCTCGACGGCAAGCTCATCCGCGTCCTGCTGGCCCCGGCGAAGGTCGGCGGCCGCGCGGGGATGAAGTTCCTGAACGTCGGGATGTCGATGATGACCGGCGCGCTGGGCAAGGTGCTCGGCGGTCAGCTGCTGAAGGACGTCCAGACGTTCGTGGCCGCGATGGACTCGATGTTCGGCGGGTTCCGTACGCGCGCGGATGCCACGTACAAACTGCTCCAGGCGCCCGGGACGGCCTTCCTGGTGGTGGCGGCCCCGGAGCGGGACGCGCTGCGCGAGGCCGCGTACTTCGTGGAGCGGCTGGCCGCGGAGGACATGCCGCTCGCCGGTCTGGTGCTCAACCGGGTCCATGGCAGCGGCGCGACCCGGCTGTCGGCGGAGCGGGCACTGTCGGCCGCGGAAAATCTTGAGGACTCCCGCATTGTGGATCAGGAGGACGGGAAAGCTGGACTTCGTAACTCTCCCGACACGTACGGCAGTTCTGAATCTTCCGCTTCATCCGCGACGGCCGGGACACCGGCCCAGGACGCCGGATCACCGGCTCAGGACGTCCCCGGGGAAGGCTCCCCCGCCACCGTGGACGACACCCAGGCAGCCGTTGCCCCGGAGTGGTCCGTCGAAGAGCTCACCGCGGGCCTGCTGCGTCTGCACGCCGAGCGGATGCGGCTGCTCTCGCGCGAGCAGCGCACACGCGACCGCTTCACCGCGCTCCACCCCGAGGTGGCGGTGACCGAGGTGGCCGCGCTGCCCGGCGATGTGCACGACCTCGCGGGGCTGCGGGACATCGGTGACCGGCTCGCGGCCGACCGGCCGGAACTGCCCGAGCCCGAAACACCCTGAACCGCACCGAACCGCACTGAACAGCTCTCAAGCGCCCTCAAGCGCCCTCAAGCACCTTCGATCGCCCTACTACTCCGCGCGGCAGGACGGACCAAGGACCGACCCCCCGGAGGCCCTCAGCCCACCGCGGCGTAGCTCTCGTACACCTCGTCGTCGTCGAGGGGCACGACACCCGTCCCCCGCTCGTACTCCGAGCGCGCGGTCTCCAGCAGCCTGCGCCAGGAGGTCACGGTCGGCCGCCGGCGCAGCAGCGCGCGGCGCTCACGTTCCGTCATGCCTCCCCATACGCCGAACTCGACGCGGTTGTCCAGCGCGTCCGCCAGGCACTCCGTACGCACCGGGCATCCGGTGCACACCGCCTTGGCCCTGTTCTGCGCTGCTCCTTGAACGAACAGTTCATCCGGATCGGTAGTGCGGCAGGCAGCCTGCGCACTCCAGTCGGTAACCCAGCCCATACCGGCGCCGTCCTCTCCCGAATCGAGGCTCCCCCACGGCGGCAGCGGCATATTCACCGCCGCCAGTTGAGGACGTTACGGAAGGCGGGCACAGCGCAACACCCCCAGCGGGCCCAATCTTGAATGGTCCGAACGGACTATGGGTAAGCGGCAGATCACCCGGGGGAGTGAGGGGGCGACATGCACGACAAAGGGGGCGTTTCGGGTTAATTCAGTTGCGCCACAACGGGCACCACGTGACACACGAGGCGGATCCGGACACGGGCTCAACGCCCCTCGACAGAACTCGTATGAAGAAAGTCGAAGGGATCCGGAACGATTCGGGGTCGCCGGACGTATTGATACGTGGCCTCACTGCTGTGACAGTTGAGTGCAGCTTAGGCCAAGGCCTTTACGCTTGTCCGGCGAATGAGAACGTAGGCTGCTCCCATGCCAAAGAAGCGCTCGGGCGGTGGTCTGTCCTCCACGCAGCAGGCCGCCAAGTTCCTCGGTGTCAGTGTCCTCGCGGGAGCTGTCATGGCCGGCATCGCGCTGCCCGCTGTGGGCGCGCTGGGCCTGGCGGCCAAGGGATCGGTCGAGAGCTTCGACGAGCTCCCGGCCAACCTCAAGACGCCGCCGCTGAGCCAGCGCACCACCATCCTCGACGCCGACGGCGGCACGATCGCCACCGTCTACTCGCGCGACCGCACGGTGGTCGAACTCAAGGACATCTCGCCGTACCTGCAGAAGGCGATCGTCGCGATCGAGGACTCGCGCTTCTACCAGCACGGCGCGGTCGACCTGAAGGGCGTCCTGCGCGCGCTGAACAGCAACGCGCGCAGCGGGGAGGTCTCCGAGGGCGCGTCCACCCTCACGCAGCAGTACGTGAAGAACGTCTTCGTCGAGGAGGCGGGTGACGACCCGACCAAGGTCGCGCAGGCCACGCAGCAGACCATCGGCCGCAAGATCGCCGAACTGAAGTACGCGATCCAGGTCGAGGAGGAGCTGGGCAAGAAGAAGATCCTCGAGAACTACCTGAACATCACCTTCTTCGGCCAGCAGGCCTACGGCGTCGAGGCCGCCGCCCGGCGCTACTTCTCCAAGCACGCCAAGGACCTCAACCTCCAGGAGTCCGCCCTCCTCGCCGGGCTCGTCCAGTCACCGAGCCGCTACGACCCGGTCAACGACGAGACGGAGGCCAGGAAGCGGCGCAATGTCGTCCTGAAGCGGATGGCCGACGTCGGCGACATCTCCCAGGAGCAGGCCGACCAGGCGGCCGAGAGCCCGCTGGGCCTGGACGTCAGCAAGCCGAAGAGCGGCTGCATCACGGCGTCCAAGGGAGCGGGCTTCTTCTGCAAGTACGTGAAGGAGGTCTTCCTCGGCGACCCGGTCTTCGGCAAGACCCGGGAGGCCCGGTCGAAGATCTGGAACCGGGGCGGCCTGACCATTCGTACGACGCTCGACCCGCAGGCACAGAAGTCGGTGCAGAAGTCGCTCAAGGACCACGTCTACCAGTCCGACAAGGTCGCCGCCGCGAGCACCCTGGTCGAGCCCGGCACCGGCAAGATCGTCGCGATGGGCCAGTCGAAGCCGTACGGCTACGGCAAGAACGAGACGGAGATCAACTTCTCGGTCGACCATGCCTGGGGCGGCTCGAACTTCGGCTTCCCGACGGGTTCGACGTTCAAGCCGTTCGTGGCGGCCGCGGCCATCGAAGAGGGCAGGCCGCCGACCCAGACCTACTCCGCCCCGTACGAGATGCCGTACCCGCAGACCGTGCGCGGGTGCGACAAGCCCTGGGTGAACGACGGCAACTACAAGCTCGAGAACGAGAACGAGTCCGAAGTGGGCCCGTACCCGCTCAAGGAAGCGATGGCCAAGTCGGTCAACACCTACTTCGTGCAGATGATCGAGGACATCGGCATGTGCCCGGTGGTGACCCTCCTCGACAAGCTCGACGTGGTCCAGGGCAACGGGGACAAGGTCCCCGAGGTCCCCTCCTCCATGACCCTCGGTTCCACCGGTCTCTCGCCGCTGACGATGGCGAGCGCGTACGCCGCCTTCGCCTCCCGGGGCATGTACTGCACGCCGATCGCCATCGAGTCGATCACCCGGAAGGCCGGCGACAAGCAGGAGTCGCTCGAGGTACCGAAGTCGACGTGCTCCCGCGCGATGAGCGAGAACACCGCGGACACGGTGAACACCCTGCTGCAGGGTGTGGTCGACTCCGGTACGGGTCAGGCGGCCGGCCTCAGCGACCGGGCCAACGCCGGTAAGACGGGTACGACGGACGAGCGCAAGAACGCCTGGTTCGTCGGGTACACCCCGAACATGTCGGGCGCCGTCTGGGTGGGCAGCGCGTCGCAGAAGGTCGAGATGAAGGACATCACGATCGGCGGCCAGTACCACCCCCTGGTCTTCGGTGGCGCGGTCCCCGGCCCGATCTGGAAGGACGCCATGACCGGCGCCCTGGCGGGCAAGGAGTCCCCGCCCTTCAACCTCGTGAACATCCCGGACCCTCCCAAGAAGCGGGACAAGGGCCGCGACAAGGACCGCGACCGTGACGACGACGGCGGTCTCATCGGCGGCCTGATCGGCGGGGGCAACGGAGGCGGCAACGGAGGCGCCGAACCGGACCCGACGTTCTCCATCCCGGAGGGCTTCATCCAGGGGCAGGGCAACGGGCCGGGCGGACGCGGCTGACCGGTCCGCCGCACAGCACGGACGTCACCCATGACATGACGAACGGCTCCTCCCCCGACACGGGGAAGGAGCCGTTCGCCGTGGTCCTCGCGCGGCGACGCGCACCCCGGCGGCGAGGCGCCGTACGCTCTCAGCCGGCCAGCAGCTTCTTCACCGCGGCCGCCACCCGGCCGCCCTCCGCCTGCCCGGCCACCTTCGGGTTCACGATCTTCATCACGGCACCCATGGCCCGCGGACCTTCCGCACCCGCCGCCTTCGCCTCCTCCACCGCCTGGGAGACGATCGCGTTCAGCTCGTCGTCGGACAGCTGCTGGGGCAGGTACCCGGCCAGCACCTCGCCCTCCGCCTTCTCCCGCTCGGACTGCTCGGGGCGCCCACCCTGCGCGAAGGCCTCAGCGGCCTCGCGGCGCTTCTTCGCCTCGCGGGTGATCACCTTCTGCACCTCGTCGTCGGAGAGCTCGCGCTTCTCCTTGCCCGCGACCTCCTCCTTGGTGATCGCGGCGAGCGTCAACCGGAGCGTGGAGGAGCGGAGCTCGTCGCGCTCCTTGATCGCGGCGTTGAGGTCGTCGTGCAGCTTGGACTTGAGCGTGGTCATGGCTCGATTGTCGCAGGTGCGGCAGGGAGAACGCCCGCTGATTTAACCTCCCCCGCCACCAGGGGCGTTCGGAGGGACCTCCCGGGTCTGACACGATGTACGCATGCGCGCGCGATACGGAATCCCCCTGGGAATCACGGCGGCCGGCGCCGCCGGGCTGCTGTACGCGGCGGGCTTCGAGGCCCGCTCCTTCCGCCTCCGACGGGTGACCGTCCCCGTACTGCCCTCCGGGATGCGCCCCCTGCGCGTACTGCAGGTCTCCGACATCCACATGGTCGGCGGCCAGCGCAAGAAGCAGCGCTGGCTGCGCTCGCTCGCGGGCCTGCGCCCCGACTTCGTGATCAACACGGGCGACAACCTGTCCGACCCCGAGGCCGTCCCCGAGGTCCTCGACGCGCTGGGCCCGCTGATGGAGTTCCCGGGCGCGTACGTGTTCGGCTCCAACGACTACTACGGCCCCACCCCGCGCAACCCCGGCCGCTACCTGATCGAGAAGCTCCAGGGCCGCCACGGCCTGAATGGCAACCCCCCGGTGGTCGGCGCGGTCCACAACCCGTGGGAGGACCTGCGGGACGGGTTCGACTCCGCGGGCTGGCTGAACCTGACGAACACCAGGGGCACCCTGAAGACCGAGGGCACGTCGATCGAGCTGACCGGCCTGGACGACCCGCATATCAAGCGCGACCGCTACCCGGAGGTGGCGGGCGGCCCCTCGACCGGCGCGGACTTCTCCCTGGGCGTCGTCCACGCCCCCTACCTGCGAGCCCTCGACTCCTTCACCGCCGACGGCTACCCCCTGGTCCTGGCCGGCCACACCCACGGCGGCCAGCTCTGCATCCCCTTCTACGGCGCCCTGGTCACCAACTGCGACCTGGACACGGACCGCGTCAAGGGCCTCTCCACGCACACGTCGGAGGGCCGCACGTCCTACCTCCACGTCTCGGCGGGCTGCGGCACCAGCCGCTACACCCCGGTCCGCTTCGCCTGCCCCCCGGAGGCGACCCTGCTCACCCTGGTGGACCGCGACCAGAGCGGCGTCGCCCGCCAGGCGTATTGATCACGAGCGGGCCCTTCACCCGTCCGGTCCACCCACCTCGCCCCGGGTCACCCGTCCGCGCACGCTGGGGCGCATGACCGCCCCGATACCCAGGGACATCCCGGACCTCCCGGCCCTTCCCCGGACGAGGTCCCGGCTGCTGCCCTCCGCCGTCCCCGCCAGAGCCGTCGTACCGCTGGTGCGGCGGCCGGTGGCGGCGGCGTACCGCCTCGTCCTGGCGCTGACGGCCACGGGCGCGGTGCTGGTCGAGGTCCTTCTCGGCAGCCCTGCCCGGGCCCTGAGCCACTTCACGGTCCAGAGCGCGATCGTCCTGGCCCTGGTGATGCTCGCCTCGGCCCGCCGTGCGTGGTGCGCCCGCCATCCCCTGCCGGGCGCCGTCACCGGAGCGGCCCTGCTCTACGTGATCACGGCGTCCCTGGTCCACCACCTGCTCCTCACGGACGCCACCCCCCACATCTTCCTGACAGCCACCACCTCATCAGCCCCTTCCTGGCCGGTCCCGCTCGCCGCCCACACCCTCCACACGGTGCTCCCCGTCGCCGCGCTGCTGGACTGGCTGCTCCTCACCCCACCCGCCGGCACGCACCTCCGCCAGGCCCCGGCCTGGCTCCTGTACCCCCTCGCCTACCTGGCCTTCTCCCTCGCCCGGGGCGAACTCCTCCCCCACTCCCCTGACCGCTACCTCTACCCGTTCCTCGACGTCGCCCGGCACGGCTACCGCGGCGTCCTCGCGAACGCCCTCCTCATCGGCCTCGCCTTCTACGCCCTGGCCGTCCTCCTCGTCGCCCTGGACCACACCCGCCCGAACCCGGTCCGCCGCCGCTCGAAAACCGGATTTCGTCTCTAGCCACCGGTGGGCTAAAGTAAACGTCGTCGCCGCGAAAGCAGCGACGATCGGGGTGTAGCGCAGCTTGGCAGCGCGCTTCGTTCGGGACGAAGAGGTCGTGGGTTCAAATCCCGCCACCCCGACAGAGAAACACCAGATCACCCGGGCTACTCACATGAGTAGCCCGGGTGATCTGGTGTGTGCGTGTCTATCTGCGTGACTACCGCTTCCCGCGTGTCTACGGCCGCCGTGGATCAGCGCCGAAGATCCCGTCCATGACCACGGCGCCGGCCTGGATCACGGGCCGGATCTGTACCCGGTAGACCTCCTCGGTCACGGCCGTACCGGAGAGCCCGACGAGCCGGGAGATCGCTTCCTGCCCGTCCCGTCGCGGCGGTCCACCGCTCCTGGCACACCAGCCAGGTCTTCCACGGCAGCCCACTCCCCGCCCCGGCCGCCTGATCGCCGAGCGCCTATCACGTGACCCGCTGGTAAGGAGTGCGATACCGGGAGTATGGTCTCTTGTATGGCGACGAAGAAGGTAACCGTGACGATTCCCGAGGATCTCCTGGACGAGATCCGCGCGGACGCGGCAGAGCGGGGCCTGTCGGCGTATGTCGCCGAGGCGCTGCGCTTCAAGCGTGACCGAGACCGGCTCCTGGAACTGGTCGGCTGGTTGCAGGAAGAGCACGGCCCCATCACCGAGGACGAGCATGCGGCAGCGCTCGTCGAGCTGGACGAACTCGACGCCGAACACGAGCGGCGTCGAGCCGCCGGAAAGCACAACGCCGGAGAGGCTGCGTGAAGAAGCGAGCCGGTGAGCACGGACAGCGGCCCCTCCGCGTCTTCGTACTGGACTGTGAAGCCCTGTCCCTTGCGGTACGGGGCGACCGGAAGATGATCGCCTGGCTCGACCTCGCGGCACGCGGGGAGGCCGAAGTGGTGACGTCCCCGATGACACTGGTCGAGGCGTACGACGGCAGAACGACCGAGCAGCGCTGGGACTGGGTCCTGTCCCGGCTCCAGGTCGTCGACATCGGGAAGGACGAGGCCCGCCAGGCGCGTCGACTTCTGGCCGACGCCAAGTTGCACGGCCACAAGTACGCGGTCGATGCCGTGCTCGCCGTCATCGCGCGACAGCAGAGGGGACAGGTCACCGTCTTCACCTCGGACGTCGACGACCTGGAGAAGCTGGTTCCGGACACGATCGTCGTCAAGAAGGTGTGACCCGACCCGCGCCCCTCCAGCGCCCGCGAAGCCATCGCGTACTTTGTCCGGACCACATCGGCAGTCTCCGACGCCAGGCAGCGGACGGCGAATAGTGTGGCCGACTCGACTTCCTGGCACTGGTGGCCGGTGGATTGCCTTCGGGTCGCAGGGCTGACTCTCCAGCACCAGCCAGGCAGCAGCACCCTTGGGGGCCATCTGGGAGCCGCCCTGCTCTCCATGCCCCCTCCACACCACCCGAGGCCAACCGGGGCCACCCCCTTGGCCTGCGCAAACACAATCCAGGCAGGAAAGATCATTAACCGATCCTCATTCGGGACGAAGAGGTCGTGGGTTCAAATCCCGCCACCCCGACAGAGAAACACCAGGTGAGGCACCTGCTCCATTGAGTAGGTGCCTCACCTGTTTCGTGTGCCTGACTGCGGGTTCCCGCGTGTCTACGACCGCTGCGGATCAGCGTCGAAGATCCCGTCCATGGCCACGGCGGAGTACCCGACGAGCCGGGAGATCACTCCCGCTTCCAGAGCCGACTCCGGAACTCCATCGCGGAGGAGAGCACAGACAATCGGGCGAAGCCGGTGCAGCGCGCGGCACAGGCCTGGGCCGCGCACCGGACAGGCGAGCCCTGATCCCTGGCCCGCCGTTGTGGCGGGTGGGCCCCTGTGTCGTCGGGGTTCAGTCTTCGTCGGGGCGGGGCTGGGGCGGCCCGAATGGTTCGATCTTCGGGTTCGCGTATGGCCCCTGGGCACCTGGCGTGCCGTGGACGCGCTCGGCAACCGCCTCGGTCACGAGCAGGGCGTAGGTGCCGTTGTGCAGGTCGACGAGTCCGTAGTCGGTGTCGACCTCGTCGGGGCCGATGCCGAGTTGACGCATGGCGTCCTCGAGCGTGGCTCCCGACGGGAGCGTGACCGTGATGAGGCTGGTTGGCTTGTCGGGAGCCATCGGTCTCTCCTCCGATGTGAAGCGGCTACCTGCGGATGCCGTGCCCGTTCTTGCTGCGGCGGCGCAGCGCATCCATGATCGCCGGTACGTTGATGATGCCGAACCCGTAGTCGTGGTCGAAGCCGGCGGCGCCGCGGTCGTCGGCCGTCCGCTGCAGCAGGATGCGAAGCTCGGCCGGCTTGATGACGTTGGCCGACCATTGCGTGCGGACGGCGGCGACCACGCCCGCGGCCACCGGACAGGCAGCCGAGGTCCCGGAGTCCGGTTCGCCCGCCCCGAAGGCGTGTGAGCCCTCGAAGTGGGTGTACGCGCAGATGTTCGGCTTGTCGGGATCGAGCCGGCCAGGGCCCTGCGAGGAGTAGCCGACCCGGTTGCCCCGCGTGTCGACGCCGCCGATGGACAGCGCACGGGGGTGCGAGTTGGCGCCGACGATGGGCCGGTCGGGGAACTCGCAGCGTCCGTCGGGGCAGTCCAGGCCGCAGTTGCCCGCCGCGAACAGGACGTCGGCGCCCGCGCTCTCCAGCGCGGTCACCATCAGGTTGAAGGGGTGGCCGGGGTTGTCCGAGTAGTTCCCGGGGTGGCTGGGCGGGAAGTCCCACCGGGGCGAGAAGGAACCCCAGCTGTTGCTGACGACCAGGGCCCGCTTGTCGTCGGGCATCGTCTCCAGCACGCTCCACAGGTGGGAGTAGGCCGCCACGGCGTCCGAGAGCAGTCCGCTCATGACCGTCGGGCCCTGCTGTTGCGAGAGCAGGACCGGCACGTCGATCAGCATCGCCTTCGGTGCGGCGATGAGGGCGTCGAAGGCACACATGGTGCCGTGGCCGACCGGGAACTGGCCCGGCCTGCCGGTCACTCCGGGCGGGTTCCAGCTGCGTGCCGCGTCGACCGTGACAGGACGGTCCAGTTCGTTGCTCAGATGCTCTGTGTTGATGCCGGTGTCGGTGATCGCCAGCGCGATACCGCTGCCGTCCAGGTCGTCCGCGCCGAGCTCGGCGAGGAGGTGCTTCACGTCCTGCCAGCTTCCGACAGGTCCGTCCCCGGGACACGTGGGCGACGTCTGGATGACAGGGTCGGCGGAGATGCCGACGATCTGCGGGCGGCTGAGAGCCAGCATGGAGAGGCGGCTGGCGGCGTCGTAGTCGTGGATCTCTCCACGAACCAGGACGGTGGCGTCTTCCGGCCGCATGGAGAACCGGAACGGCTGGGTCAGGGACAGCGGGTCCCCGTCGGCCGTGGTCGGCACCGGCTTGGGCAGCGCCACCGGTGTGAACGACTGGTCCAGCTCGACGCCGGGCATCGACCCGGCGACATCCTGAGTGGTCGCGGTGAGCTGCGGGTTGGCGACGGCCTCGACGACGTCGCGTTCGGGCTTCATCTGGATGAGGACACGCATGGTTCTCCTCGATGGGGGACGGAATTCGGCGCGGAGGGTGCGGCTGGGTGGGGAGCCGTTGCGAGGGACGGGTGGCCTTCTTCCCCTGCGACCTGTCCTCGACGGCCGATCAGCCGGGACCGAGCGCGCGGTGGGCCGATACGGATCAGGCGCCGTCGCCCATACTCACCGCGCAAAAGCGGCACCGCACGTCATACCCCCCCGAATGGCCTACAGGCGACCTGTCCCTCCACCCTTCAACCACTGACCGGCACGCCCTCCAGAGCCTCGTCAGGGCCGCCACCAACTTCGAGGCGTTTCCGTACGGCTGGACTGACGGGCGGAGGCACCGCGGCCTGGACACGGGACGCCCCCGCTGCGTCGGGCCTTGCTCGATGCCTCCGCAAGCGACGGTTTGGGCCATGTGCCCGCCTGCCCGCGCGGGGTCGAGCGGTTCCGTAGCATGAGGGCTGTGACAGCCCGTGCACTGCTCCACTCCGCGCGATCGCCCCGTGGGCGGTGGCGCGCGCTGCTGGTGCTCGGGCTACTGGCCGGCCTTCTCGGTATGCACGCCCTCAGTCCGGGCGGGGCCGTCGCCGTCGGCGCCTCCCACTCCTCCTCCGTCCTCGCGCATGCCGGGATGACGATGGGGAGCGACGAGTACGTCTGCCACGGTGACGGTGGTGGCGGCCACGCCGAGCACGCCGACGCGACATGCGCGTCCGGTGCTGTCGGCACAGGACCGGCCCTTCCCGCCCCGTCGCCCGACTCCGTCGGCACCCTCTCGCCCGCCGACAGCGGCCCGACCGCCCTCGCCGGCACGCCTGACGGCGGTCGCGCGCCGCCCACGCTGGCCGAACTGCAACTCCTGCGGATCTAGGACAAGGCCGAGCCGTACCCCGCCTCGCCCGCTGTGCCCCGGCGAGCGGCCGTACGGCACTCAGTCATGTCCCGCGCCGCTCGGCGCAGCTTCCTTCGCAGACCGCTGGAGTACCACCATGACCAACACCCGTTCCCTCATCCGTCGTGCCGCTCTCGGGGGCACGGCCGTGGCCGCCGCCCTCGTCCTCGCCGCCTGCGGCAGCGACAACGGCTCCGACACCGGGTCCGACACCGGGTCCGGTGCGCGGACGTCGGCCTCAGCCGGCGCCGAGGACACCGCCGGAGCCCACAACGACCAGGACGTCTCCTTCGCGCAGGGCATGATCCCCCACCACCAGCAGGCCATCCAGATGTCGAGGATGGCCGCCGGTCAGGCGTCCTCCGCCGAGGTCAAGGACCTGGCCGCGCGCATCGAGAAGGCCCAGGACCCGGAGATCGGGACGATGTCCGGCTGGCTGGAGTCCTGGGGCGAGGACGTGCCCTCGTCCATGCCGGGCATGGACCACGGCGGTGGTCACTCCGACGACTCCGGCATGCCCGGGATGATGGACATCGAGGACATGGACGAGCTGATGGAGGCGTCCGGCAAGGGCTTCGACACGATGTTCCTGACCATGATGGTCGAGCATCACGAGGGCGCCGTGGAGATGGCCACCACCGAGAAGGACAAGGGCCGCTACGGACCGGCCAAGGAGCTGGCCGACGACATCATCACCGCGCAGAACGCCGAGATCGAGGAGATGAACAAGCTCCTCGGCAAGAGCTGACGACCCCCGCATCGAGGGCTGGGCCCGCTCTTCCGCGCGGCCCGGGCCCGGCCCCTGTGCGGGCACGTCCTACGCCAGTCTCCTCATGAAGAGCCGGAGGTTCGCCCGGCAGGGGCTTGCGGCTCAAGTGGGTTGAGGTAGGACCGTGGTGGCATGGACGATGATGAGCTGTATCCCATCGGGGACGCCGCGCGCCGTAGTGGGCTGAGTGTGAGTGCTGTCCGGTTCTATGCAGCCAGTGGGCTGGTCGAGCCCACGGGGCTGAACGGGGCGGGGCACCGGATGTACGACGTCGACGCCATCGCCCGGCTGGAACTGGTGCGCACGCTGCGCGAGTTGGACGCCGGTCTGGAGGAGATCCGTCGCCTGCTCGACGGGGGTACGACCCTGCGCGAGCTGCTGGCCACGCATCTGGAGATCGTCGAGCGTCAGGAGCGCACCCTGCGGGGCCGGCGGGCGGTGCTCAGGACCCTGATCGGGCAGGAGGACGCCACCGCCCGGGCCGGCCTGATGCACAAGCTCGTCTCGATGACCGACGAGGAGCGTGAAGAGGTCATCGACGCGTTCTGGAACGACGTCGGGGAAGGGCTGGAGGTGCCGGACGGATTCGTCGACCGGTTGCGGGCGATGCGTCCGGTGCTTCCCGCGGATCCCTCGGCCGCCCAGCTCGAGGCGTGGATCGAGCTGGCCGACCTGGTGCGGGATCCGGGGTTCCGTGACGCGGTACGCGCGTATCTCGAGGAGACGTACTCCGCGCCGGAGGCCCGGGCCGTGGCGAGCGGTCCCTTCCAGGAATTCATCCACGCGAGCGGGGCTCCCCTCATGGAGGAGCTTCTTGCCGCGCACCGGGCCGGGGAGTCCCCGCGGTCGCCGCGGGCGCAGCGGGCCGTCCTCCGTTTCATGGAAGCGGCCACCGCACTGTCCGGCACGCCCCTCACCCTGGAACTCCGGAACCGGATGGCCGACGGCTACCGGCAGGTGCCCGGCCTCCTCCAGCGGATCGCCGAGGAGGACGCCGCTGCGGAAGGCCCCGTCTACGACGACACCCACGGCCGGTATGTGTCCCTGGTGTCGCTGATCAACGGGACCGCGGCGGGCGAGGAGCACGCCGGTGCTGTCCCCTACGTCTGGATCGCCGACGCCATGCGGGCGCCGGTGTCGGATCGGGGTGGGCCGCGCCGTCGGTGACGTGGTCGGCCGTGTCGTGCGCGCGGTGGGGAGCGGGCCGGGTGTCGCGGGGCCGGCCGAGGCCGGGCGCGTTCAGTTCATGCCCCGTTCCTCCAGGGCTGCTCTCAGGCTGCGCAGGGCGTAGTAGACGCGGGACTTCACCGTCCCCTGGGGGACGCCGAGGACCGCGGCCGCCTGTTGGGTGGTGCAGTCGGCCATGTAGGTGGCCTGGAGGGCCTCACGGTGCGCGGGGGTCAGGGCCGCGAGGGCGTCCCTGAGCACGATGGACGACAGCATGCGTTCGATGTCGTCGGCCTCGCCGCCCAGTTCGGCGAGCCACCCGGCGCCGCCCACTTCCGCCGGCCGGGCCGCGCGGGAACGGTGTCCGTCGATGACCAGGTTGCGTGCGACACGGAACATCCAGGGACGTACGGCCATGCCCTCGTCGTCGACCAGGTTCTGCTTGGCCCAGCAGCGCAGCAGGGTCTCCTGGATGATGTCCTCCGTGCGGTGGGTGTCCCCGCCCAGCATGCGCAGTACATACGCGTACAGCGCCGGGCCGTGTTCCACATAGAGGTCGCGCAGGGCCCGTTCCTCGGGGGATGCGGCGCTCGCCGATCCGATGACCGTGACGTTCATGGTGTGCTCCAGCTCCTTGGGGGTGACCGGAGCCGGTCCTGTCGGACGGGCTCCGGAGCCTCCGGAGCCATGGAGTGTTCCTGGGAACGTTCCACATTCGTTTGACGGTCGCTGTACGCCGCGTCAATCGCGGGGACCGAGCACGGCGCGGGCGCGCGTTCCGGTCAGGCGTAGGCCGTCCGTTCCTCCAGTTGGCCGCGGACCCGGTCGGCCAGTTCCGCGTGTCCCGGGGGCAGCAGGCCCTGGCTGCGCAGGCCGTCCCACATGCGCAGCAGCTCGCCTCCGTGGACCACCGCGGCCCGTTCGTCGCCCAGTCGTTGCCAGGCGGCCGTCGCCCGCGCCAGCGCCGCGGGCGCCTGCGCGTCGCCGGTCCGGCACATGATCCTGGCCACCGACAGGGCCAGCACCGTGGCCTCACGGTGGTCACCGCGCAGGTGAGCCAGGTACGCCTCCATCGCCCGCGCCTCCAGGGCGTCCGGGTACTCGGCCCCCAGGGAAGCCGTCAGGCTCTCGCGGAGCGCGGTCGCCTGGGCGGACGCCTCGTCGAGCCGTCCGGCGGACACCAACGCGTTGATGCCGGTGATGCGTTCGGGCAGGTCCGTGGGGAGGGGAGCGGGGGGCGGGGTCGTCCCAGTGGCCCATCGGTCGGCGGGGGCCGGGGCGGCCGTGGTCCCTGCATGGGCATGGGCATGGGCGCGGGCGATCGCGGTGGCCACGGCCGAGTCGGAGGCGAGGGCGGGGACCGGAACAGGGGCGGGGGCAGGGGCCGCCCGTGCCGCTCGGGGGGCGGGCTCGGGAGCCGGTTCGACAGCCGGTTCCGGGACGAGGACCGGGTCTGCGGCCGGGTCGGGGTCCGATGGCAGGGGATCGGAGGGGGTGAGGACCTGGCTGGAGCCGTCGGGAGAGACCTGGAGGACGAAATGGGCGGTGCCGGACCCGTCGTTCACCGTCGCCTCGACCGGGGCGCCCCGCTGCTCCGCGTGCTGCTGCAAGCGGTCCAGTACGGCCTCGTGCACGGACCGGCCCGGGCCGGCGGGCAGGGGTTCCCCGTCGATGTCGGCCAGTCCTTCGTCGGAGATGTGCACTTCGAAGCGGGCCATGGTCGCTGTCCTCCTCATACGAAGGGAGTGGTGGAAGCGGAACCGGAGACGGAACCGGTGGGCGACGGGCCTGACGATTCCGGGACGGGCCCGGTGGTGGACCCGGTCGTTCCGGCGAGGGCGGGGGCCATCGGCGGACAGCCGGCCCAGGCCGGTGGCGCCCTGGGTGATGGCCGGGGTGCCGCCTGTCGTACCGGCGCCGCTCATGGTTGCCCGCCTTCTCTTGCTCTCCGCCTTGAACCGTGGTGGCCGAACGGTCCGTTGTGCTGCCCGACGGGCTCGGCACAACCTAACGGGCCCGGACCCCAAAGAGTTCAAAACGGTGGAAAACAGATGATCCGAAAGGGTCGAAGCACCAGCGGAGAAGGGGTGGGGCAGGCATGAGTTCTGCCCCCTCCTCCGGCATCGCCGTCGGACCCGGCAGTTGAACCATCCTCGTCCGGGGCCCGTTGTACCGGTGCCCGGCCGCCGTCCGCCCTACCCGGTGGCCGGGCACCAGTCGAAGGAAGGAGTCAGCCCAGCCGATCGAGCCGCTCGCGGATCTTCGCGGCATCCGCGTGGTCGCAGTCCGAGAAGATCGCCAATGCCTCCCGCCAGCTGCTGCGCGCCGCCTCGGGGTCGTCGGCACCCAGATGGGCGTCACCGAGATTGCCGAGGGTGTGGCCCTCCCCCCAGCGGTTCCCGATGTCCCGGTGCGTCTTGAGGGCCTGGTGGTAGTACTCGATCGCCTCGTCATAACGGCGCAGCCCTCGGTACACCGTGCCGAGGATGTCGAGGGTGACGCCTTCGACCCAGCGGTTGTCGTGGGTACGCAGGAAGGTCAGCGCCTGCTCCAGGGATTCGATGGCCTCGTCGTACCTGCCGAGCCGCTGGAGGGCGTCGCCCAGGTTCGACAGCGTGATGCCCTGGCCCCAGGCGTCGCCCTGGATCCGGGCCATGGCCAGCGCCCGGCGGATGTACTCGACGGCCGTGTCGAGCCGGCCGGCCAGCAGGTAGACGTCTCCCAGGTTCGCCACGGCCAACGACATGCCCGTCATGTCCCCGAGTTCGCGGCAGATCTCCATCGCCTCGTGCAGGGGAGCGATGGCCTCGTCCGGCCGGCCCGAGTCGCGCAGCGCCGCGGACCGGTCCGCGAGGCCCTGGGCCTCACCCCGGCGGTCGTGGGCGGCACGGGCCGCCGCCAGTCCCGTGGTGGTGGTGTCCAGCCAGTCGTGGCTGTGGCTGCGGAGGTAGAAGAATCCCCACAGGACGGCGGGCAGCCGCCAGGCGATGCCCACGAGACCGGCCCCGGCGGCCCGGTGCACCGCGCCGACCAGGTTGACCCGCTCTCTCTCGCACCACTCCAGGGCCTCCTCCCGTGTCGTGAACTCCAGCGGCCGGCACCCGGCGGGCAGGGGTTCGAGGGGGATCCGGTGACGGCTCGGGGTGATGAGCGGATAGGCGGAGTCGGCGGTGTGCAGGTAGAAGGCCAGCAGCCGTTCGACGGCCTCGTCGCGGTCCCGCGCCGTCTCCTCGGCCTCGGCCCGCTCCGCGGCGTAGACGCGCAGCAGGTCGTGCAGGGCGTAGCGGCCCGGGAAGTTCTCCGTGAGCAGATGCGCGCGGGTGAGTTCGCCGAGCCCCGCGCGGGTCTCGCGCGGTGGCAGTCCGGCGAGCGCGGCCACGGCCGGCGCCGAGATGTGAGGTCCGCGGTGCAGGCCCAGCAGCCGGAACAGGCGGGCCGCCGGGGCGGACAGCGCCTTGTACGACCAGGAGAAGACGGCCCTCACATCGGTGGTGATGTCGTCGCCCCCGGTGAAGGCGTCGAGGCTCCCATGGCTGTCGCGTACGTCTTCGGCGATGGCGGCGAGCGGGAATCCGGGGCGGGCGGCGGCGTGGGCGGCGACGATGGCCAGTGCTAGTGGCAGCCAGCCGCACCGTGCGATGATCTCGCCCGCCGCACGGGGCTCCGCCACCAGCCGGTCGGTGCCGAGGCGGGCGGCCAGGAGATCGAACGCCTCGGTCGGCGTCATCTGGTCCAGGGTCAGTGGCTGGGCTCCGTCCGCCGCGACCAGACCGGCCAGTTGGTTGCGGCTGGTGACGATGACCAGGGAGCCCGGTGAGCCGGGCAGCAGCGGGCGGACCTGCTCGGTGTCGCGGGCGTCGTCGAGGAGGATCAGCATCCGTCGCCGCGCGAGCAGGCTGCGGTACAGCGCCACCTGGGCATCCGGGTCGGCGGGAATCCGCACCGGGGGAACCCCGAGTGCGTCGAGGAAGACACGGACGGCCTCGTCGGGGGTCATCACCGAGCCGCTCGGGTCGAAACCCCGCAGATTGATGCAGAGTTGCCCGTCGGGGAAGCGGTCGGCGATCTCGTGGGCCCAATGCACCGCCAGGGCGGACTTGCCGATGCCGCCCATGCCGCCGATCGCACTGATCACCAGGGTCCCCGGTGCGCTGCCGTCCTGGGGCAGCAGTGCGCGCAGGCGGTTCAGTTCCGCCTGCCGGCCGGCGAACGCCGGGAGGTCCGCGGGGAGTTGCGCCGGCCGGGTGGCCGGGTGGCCGACGGCGGCCGGGGAGCCCTGCCCGGCCTGGCCCTCCGGCTCCGCGGGCAGGTCGGCGGCCTGATACGGGTCCACGGCCGCGTTCGGGTCGGCGGGTGACCGCGAGCCGGGAAGTAGGGACGGATCGGCGGCCAGGATGCGGTCGTGCAGATCCTTCAGCGCGGTGCCCGGTTCGATACCCAGCTCCGTCAGCAGGGCGTCGCGCGTCCTTCGATAGGCCGTCAGCGCCTCGGCCTGTCTCCCCGACCGGTACAGGGCCAGCATGAGCAGCCGGCACAGCTGCTCGCGCAGCGGATGCCTGAGTGTCAGCGAGAACAGCTCGGGAACGACCGTGTCGTGACGCCCCAGGGCGACATCGATGTCCAGCCGGGTCTCCAGCGCGGTGAGCCGTTGCTCGTCCAGCCATGAGCACTCCGACTCCGCCAGCGGGCCGGGCAGTCCGGCGAGGGCCGGCCCCTGCCATGCGTCGAGCGCGGTGTGCAGCAGTTCCGCGGCGGCGGGCAGCTCGCCGTCGGCGTACCGTTTCTTCGCCTCCACGACCCGCCGCTCGAACACGGCGAGGTCCAGGGCGTCCTCCTGGATCCGGATCCGGTAGCCGTCGCCGACCGAGACGATCAGCCGGGGCGGATCGCCCGGCTCCCGTCCGGCTTCCAGGATCTTGCGCAGGCGTGACACATACGTCCGCAGTACCGACACGGCGGCTGCCGGCGGCTCTTCACCCCAGACGGCACGGATGAGTTCGCCGAGGGCGAGCGGGCGCCCCCGGCTCAGCAACAGCGCCGCGAGCACCACGCGTTGCTGCGGCGATCCGAGTTCCAGTTCCTGTTCACCGCACCATGCCCGGACCGGTCCCAGCACGGAGAAGCGAACCGACATTTCATCAGCAGGCACATTTGGACTCTATTGACCGTCCACCCGACCGTAGCCGCTTTGACGGAACATGCCATTCCGTCCTGAATATCGCTGTCATGGCTTTTGGTGTGATTGCCACCGGGGCCCGGCGTCCCTCCCGGACGTGGAACGGCTTCCCCACCACGCCCCTTGCGGTACGCGAATCCGCCACGGCGGGACCGACCGGGTCCACTCGGCCGGGAACGCCGGAAGGGAACAGGGCCGGGAGGCCGGTGGAGCGGGCCGGATGACGAACGGTCGCCGCGGTGCCGTATGGTGCCGTCGGTCATGGCCCGTAGGAACACTCACATCTTGCAGGGGGGCGGTCATGGGCGGCGCCGCACGCATGGGGCACACACCGTTGCCGGGGATCGGCACACGGTACGACCTCTCCACCCGGGAGGGGCGGCGGCTGTCGGTGATCGCGCACCTCGACGGGTCCCGGACGCTGAGCACGTACCGCACCGACGATCCCGACGCCACCGCGCTGTCCCTGCGAATGACCGCCGACGAGGCGGGGGCCGTCATCGACGCCGTGATGCCCGCCCACCACAGCCCGAACCTGCTGGCGACGGCCGAGCTGGGACTGGTCGCCGAGCGGATCGAACTGCCGGCGGCGTCGCACTGGAACGGACGGCTGCTGGGCGACACCCGGATGCGTACGGAGACCGGAGTCTCCGTCGTCGCCGTGCTGCGCCGGACCGAGGCGATTCCCTCCCCCGGCCCGGACTACCGGCTGGCCGGCGGTGACACCCTGATCGTGATCGGCACGCATGAGGGTGTCGGGGTCGCCGCCGGCATCCTCGCACGGACGTGATCGCCTCCCGCTGAGGCGATCCGGCGCGGACATGAGCCGGACGGTGATCGGGCCGGGCACGACCAGGATCGGGACGTACGCCGTGCCTGCGGACCGATCCCGGCCTCGACAGCGACGACGGCAGCGAGGCCGACGAGGCCGGCGGTGACGTGACCCCGTCGGCCCCGCCCCCGCCCGGTCGGCCCCGTCCCGGCCGTCCCCGGCGTGGTCAGGCCTCGACGCGCGTCGGTTCCGCGCGGTCCTGGTCCATCGGCGCCGGCGGCGCGGCCGGACCACCGCCCAGACGGCGGGCCACGGGCTCGGTCCAGCGAGCCGTGATCGGGCCGAGCACGACCAGGATCAGGACGTACGCCGTGGCCAGCGGGCCGATACCGGGCTCGACACCGACGGCGAGGCCGGCGATGACGATGGAGAACTCGCCCCGCGCGACCAGGGTGCCGCCCGCGCGCCAACGGCCCGCGCCCCGGATCCCGGCGCGACGCGCCGCGTACCAGCCGGTGGCGATCTTCGTGAGCATGGTGACGACGGCGAGGAACAGGGCCGGCACCAGGACGGGCGGGATGTCGGCGGGGTCGGTGGACAGGCCGAAGAAGACGAAGAAGACGGCGGCGAACAGGTCCCGCAGCGGCGTGAGGAGACTGCTCGCGCCCTCGGCGACCTCGCCGGACAGGGCGATGCCGACGAGGAAGGCGCCGACGGCCGCCGAGACCTGGAGTTCCTGGGCGAGCCCGGCGACCAGGAGGGTCAGCCCGAGGACGACCAGCAGCAGCATCTCCGCGTTCTCGGAGGAGACCGCGCGGCTGATCAGCCGTCCGTGGCGCAGTGCGAGGTAGAGGACGGCGCCGACCGTGCCCAGCGAGATCAGCAGGGTGACGCCGCCCGCGGCCAGGCCGGTGCCGGCCAGCAGGACGGTGAGGATCGGCAGGTAGACGGCCATGGCGAGGTCCTCGATGACGAGGACGCCGAGCACCACGGGGGTTTCGCGGTTGCCGAGCCGGCGCAGGTCGCCGAGGACCTTGGCGATGACGCCGGAGGAGGAGATCCAGGTGACACCCGCCAGGGCGACGGCGGCCACCGGGCCCCAGCCCAGGATCAGTGCCGCCACGGCGCCGGGCACCGCGTTGAGGACGAAGTCCACCAGGCCGGAGGGGTACTGGGTCTTGAGGTTGGTGACCAGTTCCGAGGCGCTGTACTCCAGCCCGAGCAGGAGGAGCAGCAGGATGACGCCGATCTCGGCGCCGGTGGCGGTGAACTCCTCGCTGGCCCGCAGAGGCAGGATGCCGCCGTGGCCGAAGGCGAGTCCGGCCAGCAGGTAGAGGGGTATGGGTGAGAAGCCCACCCGTCCGGCGAGGCGGCCCAGCAGGCCCAGGGCGAGGATGATCCCCCCGAGTTCGATGAGCATGGCGGTGGTGTTGTGCACGGGCGTCGGTCCTCCGGGTCGGTGACGGCGGCGTCAGTGCCTTCGGTGGCAAGAGGGCTGCCGCTGCGGCGGCAGCGGCGGGCAGGCGGGCAGTCCGCTCGGCGGCGAGCGGGTGCTACTTGGTGGGGAGCGTGGGGGGCGGCGTCCGGCCGAAGCGGCCGTGCCGTCCGGGCGGGACGGGCCGTTCGCGCGGGGCGGTACCGCCGGTGACGGCGGCTCGGCGGTCCCGCCTTCCGGCGGGGGAGCACCCTGGGAGCGGGACGGGCCGGGGATCAGGCGCCGGAGGGGGCGCTGCCCGGTTCGGGAACGCTGTCGCGAGCGGTGTTGTCGATCCGTACGGGCCGGTTCATGTCACATCGACGCATGTCATGTCCCCCCGTCAATCCGAGATCCGCTTCTCAAACCGAGCGTTCGGCCGCTCAATGGAGCGCCAAGACTCGGTAAAGGAGTTTACCGCACGACGAAATACCCATTCATCGCATTCACTCGGTTATCCGCCGGAAACGCTCGGGGACCCGTGTTCACCGTGCCAGCGGGCCAGTTTGCCGCTGCGCCCGATGGCCCGCAGCCGTCGTTCCGTCGCTTCGCGGGTCAGCGGGGTCGTGATGAGCAGGAGTTCGTCGCCGGAGCGCAGCACCGTGTCCCGGTCGGGGACCAGGGTGACGCCGCCGCGGACGATCAGGGTGACGACGGTGGGCGGCGGCAGCCGGAGCTCGAAGACGGCGACACCGTGCAGCCGGGAGCCCTCCGGAATACCGACGGTGAGCAGGTCGGCGTCCAGGACGTCGAGGGGCGCGGCCTCCACCTGGATCTCGCGCAGCGCACCCGTACGGACCAGGCCCAGGCGGCGGGCGACGGCGGGCAGGGTGGGGCCCTGGATGAGGGTGAACATGATCACGAGGACGAACACGATGTTCAGCACCTCGCCGGCCCCGGGGATCCCCGCGACGATGGGGAACGTGGTGAGCACGATGGGCACCGCACCGCGCAGCCCGGCCCAGGAGATGAACGTCTGCTCGCGCCAGGGGATCGGGAAGGGCAGCAGGCAGAGCACGACCGAGATCGGACGGGCGACCAGCAGCAGGACCGATCCGACGACGAGGGCCGGGACGATCGCGGCGGGCAGTTCGCTGGGGTCGACCAGCAGGCCGAGCATGACGAACAGGCCGATCTGGGCGAGCCAGCCGACGCCCTCGGCGAAGGACCGGGTGGCGGCGCGGTGCGGCAGCGGGGCGTTGCCCAGCACCATGCCGGACAGATAGGCGGCGATGATGCCGCTGGCGTTGACGGCTCCGGCGGCGGCGAAGGCGATGACGCCGAAACCGACCGTGGCCAGCGGGTACAGCCCCGTGGCGGGAAGGGCGATGTGCCGCAGCGCGGCGGCGCCCAGACGGCCGATCAGCACACCGAGGGCGCCGCCCACCGCGAGCTGGTAGAGCAGGTTGAGCACGAGCGGCCCGGGGCCGGGCAGGTCGGCGGTGGCGGTGGAGAACACCGTGACCAGGATGATCGTCGGGGCGTCGTTGAAGCCGGACTCCGCCTCCACCAGACCGCGCAGTCTCTGCGGCATCGGCAGGGCGCGCAGGACGGCGAACACGGCGGCGGCGTCGGTGGAGGAGACGATCGCCGCGAGCAGCAGCGCCAGCTGCCAGTCCATGCCCAGGAGGAAGTGCGCGCCGGTGGCGGTCACCACGACCGAGAGGGCCACGCCCACAGTGGCGAGCACACTGGCGGGCGCCAGCTGGCGCCGGACGTCGTCCCACCGGGTGCTCAGACCGCCCTCGACGAGGATCAGGCCGAGCGCCGCGGTGCCCAGTGCCTGGGCCAGCTGGGCGTCGTCGAACTCCAGACCGAGCCCGTCCTCTCCGGCGATCACACCGACCGCCAGGAACAGCAGCAGGCTGGGCAGACCGACGCGGTGGGCGGTGCGGGCGGCGGCGATGCTGGCCAGCAGCACGGCGCCGCCGATCAGCAGCGTCACATACAACTCGGACAGCGTCATCGGACGGTCCCCGCAGCGCGACCGCGTTCAGACGTCGCGTGGCGGCCCGCTGCCGCGGTGCCGCTCACCGCGGTGCGGGTCGAACATCTCGCCGGCCACCCCGGCCAGTACCAGCCCGGCGGCGATGAGCAGCCCGTGGGCCACGGCGATGCCGGCACCCAGCACGGCCAGCGCGGCGGCGAGCAGCAGCCAGGCCCTGGCGTACCGGTACTCGCGCGGCGGGCAGGGGCGGCCGTGTCCCAGGCCGCGGGCGAACCGGGGGTCCTCGTGGAGCAGACGGGCCTCGATCTCGTGGAGGCGTTCGTCATCCGGTGGTCCGTCCATGCGCCTCTTCTCGGCCGCCTCCTCGTGGCAGGGGGCGGGGGGAAGGTGTGGTCGCGGTCGCCGGTGTGGTGCATCTGCTCTCCTCGCGTATCCCGTACCCCACGATCACACCAGGGCGAAGTGGCGCGGCCACACATACGCGGCCGCGACCGTGACGGTGACCGCGGTGACGATCAGTCCGTAGCGGCTGAGCCGCCGGAACGAGAGGGGGTGACTCCCGGCCACCGACGGCCACCGCCGAGGGGTCCGGAGGCGGCGCGGTGTGCGGGACGCAGCGAGTTGGCACGGCGCCGATCGACATCATGCCGAGCAGTGGGAGGACGACGTTCCGGTGGACGGCGGCGAAGACCGCCACCGCCCTCCGTGCCGTGGCACTCACCGCGAGCCGCTCGGCGCCGATCCCACCCTTCCGGCGGCCTCGGGCGTTCGTTCCCGCGCGGCGGCCGAGCGACACGGCAACAGCACCAGAGGGGCCGGGACGGACACGTCGTGGAGGCCGGTTCGGTGCGTCACCGCGTGCATCAGGGTGCGGACTCCTCTCGGGATCCGGCAGCCGTGCGGTCCGTTCCGCGAGGCGCGTGATACCTCTGCGGCAGGACGGGCGCGGGGCAGGCCGGGGAGTGTGGTGATCACACCCTCACCTGCCGGGGGAGGCGCGGACCATCGGGGACGACACCCAAATGGGGCGGGGTGGGACCCGCACGGATGGCGTGACACGTGGGTGTTGTCCCCTATGCGCTAGTCAGCTATGCGCTGGTCAGCAGGTCGGCCCCCGTCCGCGCCGGCCGGAGTCGCCCACTCGACTAGCTGGACGACGACCCCGTTGGGGTCGGTGACCTGTAAGCGCCACTCGCCCCACGGCTCCTGGCGCAACGGCAGGGTGATGTCCGCCCCCTGCTCCCGCAGCCGCCGCTCCTCTTCCTCGATGCCCGCGACGGTGAAGGCCAGGACGACCCCGGAGGCGTGCCGGTCGCGTTGGCCGGCGGGCAGGACCTCGGTGCCCCGGCGCAGCAGGACGATGTCGACGGCGGCGCCGCCGCGGGTCAGTGAGGCGAAACCGTCGGCGGCGGCGATCTCCTTGTATCCGAGGCAGGTGGTGAAGAACTGCTGCGAGGCGGTCACGTCGTCGACGGTCAGCGACACGGTGGAGACAGTGATCTGCACAGGCTTCTCTTCTCTCTCGGGGCGATCGGGCCGGTGGCGGGGGCATCTCTCACGCGACCAGACTGTCAGCGGACGGGCCGCGCGCGCTTGTGCCGGGTGCGGCAGTCTTGCGGGCGGTCACGTTGCCGACCGCCCCCACCGTCTGGTGTGGTGGTTCGGGGGGACCTGCCCCGGGAAGGATCGACGACATGATCATTTTTGGTACCAAGGGGTACGTGTACCAGCTGGCGATACTGACGCTGGTGTGCGCGCAGTGCGGGAACCCTTCCGCGCACACGCTCAGGAAGCGGGTCACGAAGTTCACCCTGTTCTTCGTGCCGCTGTTCCCGGTCTCGACGAAGTACGCGACGCAGTGCACCTTCTGCGGCGCCGAGCAGAAGATCACCGGGGAACAGGCCGAGCAGCTCCAGGCGCAGGCCATCGGCGGTGGCCAGGGCGGGCAGGGGCACGGCCAACCGCACCAGCAGCAGCCGTACCAGTCCTAGGGTCTGCCCGCCCTGGGGTCCGGTCCGCCTGTCCCGGGGCCTGCCCGTCCTAGCCGTTCCACTCGTCGTACGGGTTCGACGGGGCGGGGACCGGTCGCGCCCGGACGACCTCGATGTACGGCACCGGGCCGTCGTTGACCGGGTCCTTCGTACGGCGCGGGGTGTAGGTGCCGGTGATCTCCAGCCAGGTGTCCGGCCGCAGGACCGGGGGGACCGCGCCGGTCAGGGCGATCTTGACCGGCAGGCCGTCCGCGGCACAGCAGTTGAGGCTCATCCGGACCAGGTACGGGGCGTCCGTGCCGTTCGTGGCCACGAAACCGGTGACGCTGATGGGCCGGTCGCGCAGGTGACGGCCGTCGTCGTGGACCGCGCGGGCCGCGTACTCCCCGACGCTGAGCCTCAGCGGTCCCCGGGCGGGGAGTTCGGGGAAGCCCAGGGGCTTCTGCAGCGCGGTACCCGTGTGGGTGGCGCTGTAGGAGCCGAGAGCGGGCGGGGCGATCAGGATCAGGGCGAGCAGGGGGAGGGTGAGCAGCCAGGCGATACGGGGTTCGCGGTGCGCCTCCCCCGAGCGCGGCGGGCGCCGCCACTCGTACCGGACCGTCGCCGCCGCCGTCGCGATCAGTACCGCGCCCGACAGCAGCAGGAGCGGACGCAGGCCCGCCTTGACGTACCGCAGGTGGAGGTCGGTGAGACCGGTGTGCAGCACGGTCGCGCCGAGCAGGAACAGCAGGGCCGCCTGGGCCTGAGCGTCGATCCGCGCTCTCACAGCAGCACCGCTCCCGTCAGGACCGACACCGCGACGGCCAGGACGAAGGTCGCGGGGGCGAAGCGCAGGGCGAACGCCCGGCCGAACGTGCCGGCCTGCAGAGCGAACAGCTTCAGATCGATCATCGGCCCCACCACCAGGAAGGTGAGCCGCGCCGTCAGCGAGAACTGGGTCAGCGACGCCGCCACGAAGGCGTCCGCCTCCGAGCAGATCGACAGCAGGACGGCCAGGACCGCCAGCGCCAGCACCGACAGCACCGGATGACCGGCCGCCGCGCTCAGCCACTGGGCCGGCACCACCGCCTTCAGCGTCGCCGCGGCCATCGCGCCGACCACCAGGAAGCCGCCCGCGTGCATCACGTCGTGCCGTACCGACCCCCAGAACGCCGCCCCCCTGCTCCGGCCGTCGTCGTCCGCCGAACGGGCGGGCGGGCGCAGCCAGTCCGTACGGCCGAGACGCTGCCACAGCCAGCCCATCGCACACGCCACCAGCAGGCTCGCGACGAACCGGGCGAGGACCATCTCGGGGTTGCCCGGGAAGGCGACCGCCGTCGCCGTCAGCACGATCGGGTTGATCGCGGGGGCGGACAGCAGAAACGCCAGGGCCGCCGCCGGGGCCACGCCCCGGCGCACCAGCGCGCCCGCCACCGGGACGGACGCGCACTCGCAGCCGGGCAGCACCGCGCCCGCCGCACCCGCGACCGGCACCGCCAGCGCCGGCCGCTTCGGCAGGGCGCGGGCGAAGAACGACGGCGGCACGAACACCGCGATCGCCGCCGAGAGCAGCACCCCGAGCACCAGGAAGGGCAGAGCCTGTACGACGACGGCCACGAACACCGTCATCCAGCTCTGCATCACCGGGGCGGCCAGGGCGCCGCGCACGGGGCCCTGGAACATCAGGGCCGTGAGCAGGAACAGGGTGAGGAGGAGGGAGGGGCTGAACGGGCCGGATTCCTCGGGGGATGTCCCGTGCCCCCTCCCGTCGCGGCCGACCGTCCCTGGGGGCGTCTCCGGAGATGGGTCGTGAGGCGGGCCGTGAGGCGGGCCGTGAGGCGGGCCGGGTTCGGGCCCTCCGGTTCCGCGCGGGGACGACGTGGTGGTGGCCACGGGCCGGTGCACCTCCCAGGATGCGCGCGCGAAAGGACGGGGCCGCTCGGGTCCCCGGCCCTCTGGTACGGAGAACAGGGCACGCGCGTTCAGGGGGGAAGCCTGGAACCACCCGTCGTGATGAGGCAGTCTCTTCTCTTGTGGTGAGCCTCCTTCCCAACCCCGCCCCGCCGAGCGACCCTTCCGCACACATGGTGGTCTGCGGGGAGGACGGGCTCGCGCACCGGCTCGCCGCCGAACTGCGCGGTGTCTACCGCGAACAGGTGACCCTGGTCGTGCCGCGGGCCGGGCCCGGCGTGCGGCAGCCGATGGCCGGGCGGGCCCGCGCGGCCTCCGCCGCCCTGCTCGACCGGGTCGTGACCGCGGTCAACCGGGGCAACGGCGGGTCCGACGACACCCTGGCGCCCGGCGAACGGGTGGTGGAGGCCGCCGAGCCGACCGAGGCCGTGCTCGCCGAGGCCGGCGTGGCACGGGCCGCCGCGCTGGCGCTGGTGTACGACGACGACGAGACCAACATCCGGGCCGCCCTGACCGCCCGCCGGCTCAACCCGCGGCTGCGGCTCGTCCTGCGGCTCTACAACCGGCGGCTGGGGCAGCACATCGAGGAACTGCTCGACCAGGCCGCGGAGTTGGCGGGCGATGCGGTGGCGGGGCACGGCGTCACGGGGACCGACATCACCACGACGGTGCTGTCCGACGCCGACACGGCCGCGCCCTCGCTGGTCGCCACCGCCCTCGTCGGCACGAGCAAGGTGGTCGACGCGGAGGGGCTGCTGCTGCGGGCCGTGGAACGCCGGCCTCCAGGACCGGGCGAGGTGGCCCACCCGGGGCTCTGCACCCTGGCGTTGCTGTCCGCCACGAGCAACGACCCCGCCGGGGCCGAGGGTTCGGAGGACAGCGGCGATCAGGGGCCGCGGCTGCTGCCCGACGCGGCGGCGGTGGCGGCCGCCACCGGGCGGGGCACGGTGGTGCTGGAGCAGCTGTCCTACTCCGGACCGCCGTTGCCGGCCGGGCGGGGCGGACCGCCGTTCGCCTCGCTGTTCTCGCGGCGGTTGCGCTGGTCGCTCGCCGGGCTGGCGGCGGCGGTGATCGCGCTCGCCGTCGCGCTGACGGTGGTGACACGGGACAATCCGCTGCACGCCACCTACGTCACGCTGCTGGACCTGTTCGCGATCAACGAGCCCGCGCACCACCAGTCCACCGGGCGGCAGGTGCTGCAACTGCTGTCCATGCTGGTCGGACTGCTGCTGCTGCCGGTGCTGCTGGCGGCGGTGCTGGAGGCGCTGGGGACGTTCCGGACGGCGTCGTCCCTGCGGAAGCCGCCGCGCGGGCTGAGCGGGCATGTGGTGCTGCTCGGCCTGGGCAAGATCGGCACCCGGGTGCTGACGCGGTTGCGGGAACTGCACATCCCGGTGGTGTGCGTCGAGGCGGACCCGGAGGCGCGCGGCCTGGCCGCCGCACGGCGGTTACGCGTGCCGGTGGTGGTCGGGGACGTCACCCAGGAAGGCGTACTGGAGTCCGCGAAGATCCATCGCGCGGACGCGCTGCTCGCGCTGACCAGCGAGGACACGACGAACCTGGAGGCGGTGCTGTACGCCCGGTCCGTACGGCCGGATCTGCGGGCGGTGCTGCGGCTGTACGACGACGACTTCGCGAAGGCGGTGTACCGGACGCTGCGGACGGCGCACCCGGGTGCGCTGACGCGGAGCCGCAGTGTGACGCACCTGGCGGCGCCGGCCTTCGCCGGGGCGATGATGGGGCGGCAGATCCTGGGGGCGATCCCGGTGGAGCGCCGGGTGCTGCTGTTCGCGGCGCTGGTCGTGGACGGGCACCCGCAGCTGGAGGGCCGGACGGTGGGCGAGGCGTTCCGGGCGGGGGCGTGGCGGGTGCTGGCGCTCGACACGGCGGCGCGGGGCGGGGCGGCGACGGCGGGCGCGCCGGAGTCGGGGCTGGTGTGGGACCTGCCGGACACGTATGTGCTGCGGTCCGGGGACCGGGTGGTCCTGGCGGCCACCCGGCGCGGGCTGGCGGAGCTGCTGAGTCGCCGGGCGCGCAGCGCCACTTAGCGGGCGTCCGGTGCAGGGCTGGGACAAGGTGAGCATCACTTACCCGCGCTCGCGGGGTGCCGCTGCGCCCACCCGTGCCGCCCCAGCGGCACGACTGCCCGCAGCTGGGGGGGGGCCGGCTGCGGGGTGCCACCCCCAGCGCGGCGCCCGACGGTGCCCGCGGCCGGGGGCGGCGAGGTGGGTGCCGCCCGCCCTCGGCACCGTCGGCGCCCGCCGCTACACCGGAAGGTGTCTTCTCGCGAAGTCGAGTTCCAGGCGGGTCTGTTTGATGCGTTCGTCGACGACCAGCGACCCGTGACCGGCGTCGTAGCGGTAGACCTCGTGGACCGCGTCGCGCGACTCCAGGCGCTTGACGTAGTTCTCGATCTGCTGGATCGGGCAGCGCGGGTCGTTGACCCCCGCCGAGATGTAGACCGGGGCCGTCACCCGGTCGACGTAGGTGAGGGGGGACGACGCCTTGAAACGCTCGGGGACCTCTTCCGGGGTGCCGCCGAGCAGCGTACGGTCCATCGCCTTCAGCGCTTCCATCTCGTCGTGGTACGCCGTGACGTAGTCGGCGACCGGGACCACCGCGATGCCCATCGCCCACGCCTCGGGCTGTGTGCCGAGGCCGAGCAGGGTGAGGTAGCCGCCCCAGGAACCGCCGGTGAGGATCAGCCGGGCCGGGTCCGCCAGACCGGAGGCCACCGCCCACTCGCGCACCGCGGCGATGTCCTCCAGCTCGATCAGGCCCACCCGGTGCTTCAGCGCGTCGGTCCAGGCGCGGCCGTACCCCGTGGAACCCCGGTAGTTGACACGGACCACCGCGTAGCCGTGGTCGACCCAGGCCGCCGGGCCCGCCGCGAAGGAATCACTGTCGTGCCAGGTGGGGCCGCCGTGGATGTCGAAGACCGTGGGGAGCGGACCGGTCGCACCGGCCGGCTTCTGGACCAGGGCGTGGATACGGCCGCCGGGCCCCTCCACCCATACGTCCTCCACGGGCACCGACCCCGGCGACTTCATCCCGGGCGGGTCGAGGACCACGCCGCCCGCCGTGGAACGCACCGCAGGCGGCTGCGCGGCCGACGACCACAGGTACTCCACGCTGCCGTCGGGCCGGGCCGTCGCTCCCGATACCGCGCCGCGCGGGGTGGGGATCCTCACCAGCCGGCGCCCGGCCAGGTCGTAGCGGAACAGCTCGCCACGTGCCTCGAAGCCGTGCGCCACGAGCAGCCCCGTGCCGTCCGGGTACCACTCGGCGCTGACGTCGCCGGGCAGGTCCAGCGCGAGGTCCGTCTGCTCCCCCGTCGCCACGTCCCACACCAGGGGCTCCCAGCGTCCGCGCCGCTGGTGACCGATGAGCAGCCGGGTGTCGCCCGCGACCGGCGCGAAGCCCAGCACCTCCAGGCCCAGCTCCTTGGTGCCGCCCTCGGTGTCGTCGAGCTCGGCGACCGTCGTGCCGTCGGGACGCATCACCCGCAGCGCGGAGTGCATCGCGTCACCGTGCTCGGTGTGCTCGACGGCGATCAGCGAACCGTCGTAGGAGAGGTCGCCGACGCCCGCAGACTCACGGTGCCGGTACAGCTCCACGGGCGGCTCACCGGTCCGGGCGAGGTGGATCGTCGTACCGTCCTCGTCCGTGGAGCGGCCCACCACCGCCGTACGGCCGTCCCTGCCCAGCGCGAGACCGGCGGGGTAGGACGGGTCCAGGCCCGGTGCCGCGAGCTCGTCCTCGCCGCCCGAGAACCGCTGCCGGCGCCAGACGCCGAACTCGTCGCCGTCCTTGTCGTCGAACCACCAGATCCACTCGCCGTCCGGCGAGAGCACGCCGTCCGTCGTGCCGTTGGGCCGGCAGGTCACCTGACGCTGCTCGTCCGTCGAACGGTCCCACGCGTACAGCTCGTACGTCCCCGTCGCGTTCGACACGAACAGGGAGCGCTCCGGGGCGTCCTCGGCCCAGTCGGGCAGCGACACCCGGGGTGCCCGGAAGCGCTTCTCCCAGTCGGGCATGCCCGCGCCCTGTTCCACTCGCTCGGTCTGGTGGTCCGCCCGGCCCGGCGCGTCGGACCCGTTGCTCACAGTCATGAGGCCATACTGCCCGTCCCGCGGGCATTCCAGCGACATGGTCCCCAGCCCTGTGGACAACCTGCACCGGATCCGTCACCGTCGCCGTACCCTCCGTCTCCCTCCGTCTCCCTCCGCAGGTCGGGACGGGCGGCCCCGGCGGTGGACGGGAAGGTCCGCGCGGGCGGCGTCCGCGCGGGGCGGGGCCGACCCCACGGGCGGGCTTCGGTCCGCCTGCCCGTACCGTTGGGGGCGTGTACCGGTTTCTGCTGACGCCCCGCTGGTGGGGGATCAACGTCTTCCTGCTGCTGTCCATCCCCTTCTGCGTCTTCATGGGGTCCTGGCAGCTGGGACGGTTCGAGGACCGGGTGGACAGCCACCGCGACGCCGAGGAGCGGGTCGTCTCGGACCAGCGCGAGAAGGCCAGGCCGCTGGACGGCCTGCTGCCCGTGACCAAGGCCACCTCCGGCAAACAGACCACCGCGAGCGGACGCTACGACACCCAGCTGCTCGTGCCCGACCGGCAGCTGGACGGCGAGGACGGGTACTACGTCCTCACCCTGCTGCGCACCGACACCGGCCGCGCGCTGCCCGTCGTACGGGGCTGGCTGCCCGGCGATCCCGACCCGGCGAAGGTGCCCGCGGCGCCCACCGGTGAGGTGACCGTCACCGGTGCGCTCCAGGCGTCCGAGACACCGGGCAGCAACGGCGTCAGCGCCCGCAGCGGCCTGCCCGAGGGCCAGACGGCCGCGATCAGCGCGGCCTCCCTGGTGAACCTGGTGCCGTACGACGTGTACGACGCCTGGGTCACGCTCAACCGCGGTGATCCGGGGATGCGGGCGGTACCGGCGTCCGCGCCGGACGGCACCGGCCTGGACCTGAAGGCGTTCCAGAACCTGGGCTACACCGCCGAGTGGTTCGCCTTCGTGGGGTTCGTCATCTTCATGTGGTTCCGTCTGCTGCGCCGTGAGGTGGAACTCGCCCGCGACGCGGAACTGGGCCTGACCGCGGCGGAGGACGAGGCCGGGGACACCGGGGAGTCCGAGGAGGGCTCCCCGGACTCCGGGGACTCCCGGGACTCCGGCGACGACCTCCCCCGTCAGTCGACGGGCGTCAGCAGCCCCGTCCAGTAGACCGTCCCCGCGCAGGCGTTGGCCACCGTCGCGGTGGCCGAGCTCGATCCCGTCGACGCGGTGTACGTCACCACCACGCTGCCGTCGGCCCCGCCGTCCTCCCGGACCAGCTGGGTGCCCGTGTCGCTGTCGGCGCCGGCGGACGCGCCGGTCGTCGACGTCGGGGGGGCGCTGGGGGACGGGTCGGGCGAGGGGCCGCCGGTGCCGCCGCCCGTGGGGTCTCCAGGGTCGGGGCACGTCTCGGAGGGCACCCAGGCGAACCGCACCTCGTAGGCGGCGCCCGGCTCGAGCACGAGCCGCGGCGCTTCCAGGGAGGGGTTGGGCAGACCGGCCGCCGCGTCCCCCGCCACATGCCGCGCCGTGCCCACCTTGGCGGCCGAGGCCGCGCCCTGCGCCGTCACGCTCACCCCGCCGGCACCGTCGACCGCGCAGGCGGCGTCGGAGACGTTGGTGACCCCGAAGGAGCCGTAGACCGCGCCCGTCGAGTCGGGGGCGGTGCTGCTCGCGGCCGCGGGGCCGAGCTGGGCCGCGGTGCAGGGGTCCGCCGTGGCGGAGGCACCCGCCGAGGGATCGGTCCCCTCGGTCGCGCCGGCACCGGAGCCGGTGCTCGTGCCGCTCTTGTCCTCGTCCTGCCGGCCGCCCGTGCCGCCGCCGTCCACCGGGTCCGAGGAGCCGCCCGCGGTGCTCTCGCCGCTGCCCGGGTCCTCGTCCTGGCCGGTGCCGCCGGGCGCCTGCGAGGCGTGGCCCACGGCGGACGGGTCGGTGTCGGAACCGGCGGTGCCGGAGACATGCACGGCCGCCGGGACCGCCGTACCGAGGAAGAGAGCCGCGGCGGCCATGCCGACGAGGGCATGACGCCTGCGTGCCCGGCGGGCGGGTACCGCCCGGCGCAGATGCTCCAGGGTGCCGTCGCCCGGCTTCACCTCGCGTACCGCCTGGTGCAGCAGGGCGCGCAGTTCCAGCTCGTCCGAGTCGAGCCCTTCGGGGCTTCGTTCGTCCAGGCCGTCGTTCACAGTTCCGTTCCCAGCGTGCGTGTGCTTCGGCTCTTGCTCGTGCGGCGCCGCCGGTACGCGCGACCGCACGGGCCCGTCCTCCGGCTCCCGGGCGCCTACGGGCCCCCGGGCGTCCTCCAACTCCCGGGTGCCGGTGGACTCCTGGGCGTCCTCCACCTCCCGGACGCCTGCGGACTCCCGGGCGTCCTCCACCTCCCGGACGCCTGCGGACTCCCGGGCGTCCTCCACCTCCCGGACGCCTGCGGACTCCCGGGCGTCCTCCACCTCCCGGGTACCTGCGGGCCCCCTGACGTCCTCGGGTTCCCGCCCGGCGTCGGACTCGTTCCCGCTTTCGGAGTCCGGTGCGCTCTCGGACCCCTGTGCGCCATCGGACCCCTGCGCGCCATCGGCCCCCTGCCCGCCCGTGGGCTCCGGCACCCCCTCGGGCGCACGCGAAGCCTCCGGCTCACGGCCGGGCGCACGCGAAGCCTCCGGCTCACGGCCGGGCGCATGCGAAGCCTCCGGCTCACGGCCGGGCGCACGCGAAGCCTCCGGCTCGCGTTCCTCGCGCCGCGCGTCCTTGCCCTCGCTCATGCCGACGCCCCCATGGCCAGCCGCAGCGCCGCGATACCGCGCGAGCCGTACGCCTTCACCGAGCCCAGTGAGATCCCGAGCGTCTCGGCGACCTGTGCCTCCGTCATGTCCGCGAAGTAGCGCAGCACCAGCACCTCGCGCTGGCGGCGCTGGAGGCCCTTCATCGCCTTGATCAGGGAGTCGCGCTCCAGCTGGTCGTAGGCGCCCTCCTCCGCGCTCGCCATGTCGGGCATGGGCTTGGAGAGCAGCTTGAGACCGAGGATGCGGCGGCGCAGCGCGGAACGGGAAAGGTTGACGACGGTCTGGCGCAGATAGGCCAGGGTCTTCTCCGGGTCCCGGACGCGTTTGCGGGCGGAGTGGACGCGGATGAAGGCCTCCTGGACGACGTCCTCGCAGGAGGCGGTGTCGTCGAGGAGCAACGCCGCGAGGCCCAGCAGCGAGCGGTAGTGCGCGCGGTAGGTCTCGGTGAGGTGGTCGACGGTGGTGCCGGCCGGGACGGCGTCGTCCGCGCCGTCACGCTGACCGGGTATGCGGGCGGGGCGCGCTGCGGGCATCGGCGCGATCACCGGCATGCCGCCGCCGGACGCGCCGGACGTGCGGGGTCGGAGAGCCTGGCGGGGCGGCCGGAGGGCCATGCCACGCGGCGCCGTGAAATCGAGTACCTCAGCCACGCCAGTTGGACACACGTCCCCTCGTAAGGGTTGTACGTGCCGGGCGTCACTCTTGCGGTGGCCGGTGCCGTCGGCCGCCCGTCCGCATCAGGCAGCACCACCGACAGCACATCAAATGCCCTCATGCGTCCCGCACTTCCCCTGTGATTCATATGAACGGGCGTCCCCACGCCCGGTTCCAGCCGTCCCCACGCCTGGAAGGCAGCGTCCCCGCGCCCCGGAAGGGTGAACGCAAAGACGCTCCCCGCCCCCCGCGCGGTTGCGGGAGACGGGGAGGTACATCCTCGTGCCATCCTCGGTCGCCCGGACCTGCAGGTACAAGTGGTCCAGACCGAGAACCCGGCACAGGAGTCTTACATGGATCCTACAAATGATTCCTGTGCGATCCAGAACTTTTTACTGTTCAACCACCACGAGTTCGGCGATCTGTGCGGTGTTGAGCGCCGATCCCTTGCGCAGGTTGTCGCCGCACACGAACAGCTCCAGCGCCGTGGGGTCGTCCAGGGCCCGTCGTACCCGCCCGACCCACGTCGGGTCGGTGCCGACGACATCGGCGGGGGTGGGGAACTCCCCCGCAGCCGGATTGTCGAACAGGACGACGCCGGGGGCGGTGGCGAGGATCTCGCGCGCCTTGTCGACGGTGACCTCCCCCTCGAAGCGGGCGTGCACGGTGAGGGAGTGCGTGGTGACGACGGGGACGCGGACACAGGTGACCGCGACGGGGAGCGAGGGCAGGCCCAGGATCTTGCGGGTCTCGTCCCGTACCTTCATCTCCTCCGAGGACCAGCCGTCCTCGCGCGGCGACCCGGCCCACGGTACGACGTTCAGCGCGACCGGTTCCGGGAACGGCCCGGTGTTGTCGCCCACGGCCCGCCGCACGTCACCGGGGTGGGTCCCCAGCTCCGTACCGGCCACCAGGGACAGTTGTTCGCGCAGGGTCCGCACGCCCGCGTGTCCCGCGCCGCTGACCGCCTGGTACGAGGAGACGACCAGCTCGCGCAGGCCGAACTCGGCGTGCAGCGCGCCCAGCGCGACGATCATCGACAGGGTGGTGCAGTTCGGGTTGGCGATGATCCCGCGCGGCCGCCGCCGTACCGCGTGCGGATTGACCTCGGGCACGACGAGCGGCACGTCCGGGTCCATGCGGAAGGCGCCGGAGTTGTCGACGACCACCGCGCCCCGCGCGGCGGCGACGGGCGCCCACCGCTCGGCGACCTCGTCGGGTACGTCGAACATCGCGACGTCGACCCCGTCGAAGGCCTCCTCGGTGAGCGCCACGACCTCGACCTCCTCGCCGCGCACGGCCAGCTTGCGGCCGGCCGAACGCGGGGAGGCGATCAGCCGGATCTCGCCCCAGATGTCCGCCCGCTGGGACAGGATCCGGAGCATGACCGTGCCGACGGCGCCGGTCGCGCCCACGACCGCGAGCGTCGGCCGCCCGGAACGTCCGGGTCCCGCGGTGGTGGCCATCAGCGGCCGGTGCCCCCGTAGACCACGGCCTCGTCGCTGTCGGAGTCGAGCCCGAACGCGGTGTGCACGGCGCGGACGGCCTCCGGCACGTCGTCCTTGCGGGTGACGACCGAGATGCGGATCTCGGAGGTCGAGATCAGCTCGATGTTCACGCCCGCCTCGCTGAGCGCCGTGAAGAAGTCGGCCGTGACCCCGGGGTTGGTCTTCATCCCGGCGCCGACCAGGGAGATCTTGCCGATCTGGTCGTCGTAGCGGAGGGAGTCGAAGCCGATGGCGCCCTTGTTCTTCTCCAGCGCGTCGATGGCCTTGCGGCCGTCGGTCTTCGGCAGGGTGAAGGAGATGTCCGTCAGGCCCGTGGAGGCGGCGGACACGTTCTGCACGACCATGTCGATGTTGATCTCGGCATCGGCGATCGTGCGGAAGATCGAGGCGGCCTCGCCGGGCTTGTCCGGCACACCGACGACCGTGATCTTGGCCTCGGAGGTGTCGTGCGCGACACCGGAGATGAGAGCCTGCTCCACCTGCTTGTCCCCTTGCTTCTTCGGCTCGCTGCTGACCCACGTGCCCTGCAGTCCGCTGAAGGACGAGCGGACGTGGATCGGGATGTTGTACCGGCGGGCGTACTCCACACAGCGGTGGAGCAGCACCTTGGAACCGGAGGCCGCCAGTTCGAGCATGTCCTCGAACGCGATCCAGTCGATCTTCCTGGCCTTGGTCACCACACGGGGGTCGGCGGTGAACACGCCGTCGACGTCCGTGTAGATCTCGCACACCTCGGCGTCGAGCGCCGCGGCGAGGGCGACGGCGGTGGTGTCGGAGCCGCCGCGGCCGAGCGTCGTGATGTCCTTGGAGTCCTGGCTGACGCCCTGGAAACCGGCGACGATGGCGATGTTGCCCTCATCGACCGAGGCCCTGATCCGGCCCGGCGTGACATCGATGATGCGGGCTTTGTTGTGGACCGAGTCGGTGATGACACCTGCCTGGCTGCCGGTGAAGCTCTGGGCGTTGTGGCCCAGGTTCTTGATCGCCATAGCCAGCAGGGCCATGGAGATCCGCTCTCCGGCGGTCAGCAGCATGTCGAGCTCGCGCCCGGCAGGGATCGGGGAAATCTGCTCTGCCAGATCGATCAGCTCGTCCGTCGTGTCGCCCATCGCGGAAACCACGGCGACCACCTGGTGGCCGTTCTTCTTGGCTTCCACGATTCTCTTGGCGACGCGCTTGATGCCCTCGGCATCGGCTACGGAGGAGCCTCCGTACTTCTGCACGACAAGGCCCACGTGCGCTCCTCGCTCAATCCGTCGTTTTCCGCGGTCCGCACACACAGGTGTGCGCCGCGGTCGGTTCAGTCTATCGAGCGTCCGAAAAACCCCTCCGCGATACCGCATCGTGAGACTCCCGGCGCCCGTGCAGTGGGGCTCATGCCCACCCCGGCACGGCCCACTCGGAAAAGTGCCCCGCGTCACACACGGGCGCGGTCGACGAGGTCCGTGAGGGGTTCGGTGTCGAGGGTGATGCCGACGGGGCCGGGAGGCCTCACGTGACCGGGCGTACGCCCAGGGGAGCGCCGATCTCCTCCGCCATGACCTTGCCCGCCTCGAACTCCAGGGTGTCGTCGCCCATGTGCTGGTCGGTGTCGAGGCCGTCGAGGGCGGCGAGAGGCTGGTTCAGGCGGACGTGGGCGACCACCGACTGGAGGGCGCGCAGGGTGGCGGAGGCCGTGGAGCCCCAGTTGGAGAAGTAGGAGAACTGCCACCACCACAGGGCTTCCGAGGTGCGGCCGGCGCGGTAGTGGACCATGCCGTGGCGGAGGTCGGTGATGATGTCGGTGAGATCGTCGGAGATACGGGCCGGGACGGACGCCTGGCGGGGCTCGTACGGGTCGAAGACCTCGGAGTAGACGTCGATCGGTTCGAGGAGGCGGGCCAGGTTCTCGCGGAGCATGTCCACGTCGGGCTCCGGGCCCGGGTCGGGCTCGTAGCGCTCGTCGGGGACGATGTCCTCGTGGGCGCCGAGGCGGCCGCCGGCCAGCAGGAGCTGGGAGACCTCCAGGAGGAGGAAGGGGACCGCCGAGTCCGGCTCGTCGCCCTTCGCCACCTCCGTGACGGCGACCAGGAAGCTCTCGATCTGGTCGGCGATCTGGACCGCGAAGTCGTCGGGGTTCTGGTGCGTCGCGTGCAGCGTGGCGTCAGACATCTAGGAGTCGTCTCCCCTCGAAGGCGCGGCCGAGGGTGACCTCGTCCGCGTATTCCAGGTCGCCGCCCACCGGGAGGCCGCTGGCCAGGCGGGTGACCTTCAGGCCCATGGGCTTGATCATGCGGGCGAGGTACGTCGCCGTGGCCTCGCCCTCGAGGTTCGGGTCCGTGGCCAGGATCAGCTCCGTGACGGTGCCGTCCGCGAGGCGGGCCAGGAGTTCCCGTATCCGCAGATCGTCCGGGCCCACCCCGTCGATCGGGCTGATCGCGCCGCCGAGGACGTGGTAGCGGCCCCGGAACTCACGGGTGCGCTCGATGGCCACCACGTCCTTGGGCTCCTCCACGACACAGATCACCGCCGGGTCGCGGCGGGCGTCGCGGCAGATGGCGCAGTGCTCCTCCTGCGCGACGTTCCCACAGGTCGCGCAGAAGCGGACCTTCGCCTTGACCTCGGTCAGCGCGTGCGCGAGGCGCCGCACGTCCGCCGGCTCCGCCTGCAGGATGTGGAAGGCGATCCGCTGCGCGCTCTTGGGACCGACGCCGGGCAGCCGCCCCAGCTCGTCGATGAGGTCCTGGACCACGCCTTCGTACAACGGACTGCCCGTCCTTCCTGGTGTTCCTGCAGTACGTACGGTAGAGGCCCGCGGGCCGTCTTAGAAAGGCCGGAAAGGCCACGAAGGCCGAGGGCCGGAAGGCCGGAGGGTCAGAAGGGGAGGCCGGGGATGCCTCCGCCGCCCAGACCCTGGGCGAGCGGGCCGAGCTTCTGCTGCTGGAGTGTCTGCGCGTTCTCGTTGGCCGCCTGGACCGCCGCGACGACCAGGTCCGCGAGGGTCTCGGTGTCCTCCGGGTCCACCGCCTTCGGGTCGATCCTCAGCGCGCGCAGTTCGCCGGAGCCGGTGACGGTGGCCTTCACCAGACCGCCGCCCGCCTGGCCGTCGACCTCCGTACGCGCCAGTTCCTCCTGGGCCTTGGCCAGGTCCTGCTGCATCTTCTGGGCCTGCTGGAGCAGCTGCTGCATGTTGGGCTGGCCACCACCGGGGATCACGATTCAGCTCCTTGGTCGGTCCGTCGGTCCGTGCTTCATGGTTCTCACGGTTTTTGCCGTTCGGCACGAGCCTACGTGGTCGGGACAGCCGTCGCCCCAGCACTCTTTCGAGTGAGTCCCGATGAAGACCCCTATACCTGATCACGGCCTCCTTCCGGGGGAAAGAGCGCCCGAACCCCCGAGGCGGCCACCCATTGGGAGGTAGGAAGGGTCGGGCGCGCGAGCACATGGCGTCACACTTCACGCACGGAACGTACGCGAGCTCAACGGATCAGCGGGGATCAGCGGGGATCAGCAGGGGTCGGCAGGGTCGGTGCAGTAGGGAGATGCCGGGTGGGTCAGCCGGAGATGCAGCCCGAGGGTCGGTCTCGGGACCGGTGGGGCGAGGGGGCGGCCGGACCGTGGCCGGGCGATCCGGCCGGGCGGGAGTTCCCGCTCGGGAACTGGGGCGACCCGGCGGCCCGGCTGGACGAGCTGTACCGGTGGGTGGAGCGCGGGGCGCTGGAGACGGCCGCCTGGTATCTCACGGACCGCGCGTGGAAGCGGCGGTGCGCGTGGGGGCTGCGGGCCGGGACGGCGGCGGGCGCGCTGACCGGGGCCGCGCTGCCGCTGCTCGACCTGACCGGGGTGGCCGACGGGTCCGCGCCCTGGGGCTATCTGGCGCTGCTGCTCGCGGTGGCGTGTGTCGCGGGGGACCGGTTCTTCGGGATGACGTCCGGGTGGATGCGGGACGTGGCGACGGCGCAGGCCCTGCAGCGGCGGTTGCAGACGTTCCAGTTCGACTGGGCGTCGGAGTGCATCCGTGAGGTGCTGGGTCCGGCGGAGGGCACGGCGAGCGAGGCGGCCGAGCGGTGCCTCACGGTGCTGCGGCGGTTCTCGGAGGACGTGACGGAGCTGGTGCGGGTCGAGACGGCCGACTGGATGGTGGAGTTCCGCAGCGGAGGCGCTCCGCTGGGGGTACAGACGGCGGTGGCGGGTTCGGGGCGCTCGGAGGGCACCCTCCCGCACGGCCGCTTCCCCTCCCCGCCGGGACCGGCCCGCCCGAACATGCCGAGGCAGCGCCCACCGGAACCCCGCTGACCCGACCGCCGACCGCACCGTCACACGGAACCCGGCCGTTCACCGGGCGGCCACCGTACGGCCTGCCGTACGCGGACAGGGACGGGGGCGGGGGCGGCAGGCCCTTCAGTCCCGGGTGTACGTCAGCTGTTCACCGGTGCCGATGTTCACGCGCTGGAGGGAGCCGTCGGGGAGCAGGGTGATCCGGCTGGCGGCGCCCGGGGTGCAGGTACTGGCCGGGCCGACCGTGACGGAGGACGGGCCGATGTCCAGCCGGCCGCCGGAACTGCCGGTGAGCCGGGCCTCGAAGACGCAGTGGTAGGTGCCGTTCCCCGCGGGCCCGTCGGCGACGAGGGACATCACCGTGTCGCCCACCTCGCCCTGCTGGACGGTGAGCCGGCGGCCGTGCTGCCCGCTCGCGTTGTCGATGGTGGCGGACCAGTCGCCCAGGAACTCCGCCGGGATCGTGCCGTCCGCCGGTGCGGAGGTGCTCGGCCGGCGCGTCTCGGGCGGCGGCTGTGTGTCGTCGGGCGTCTCCGGCCCCGCGGTCCCGGACGCGTCACCCGGCGTCGAGGACGCCGACGGGTCCCCGCCGGCGCGCTTGTCGTCGGTGGCTCCGCCGCTCATCAGCGCGTACACGGTGCCGCCCGCGGCGAGCGCCACGACCAGCGCGATCACCACGAGCAGCGCGGTGGACCGGCCGTCCCTGCGCGGCTCGGACGCCGGCCCGTACGGCGGCGGGCCCTGTCCGTACAAGGGCGGGCCCTGCCCGTACGGCGGCGGCCCGTACGGCGGGGTGTGGCCGGCGCCGTGGCCGTTGTACGGGTAGCCATACACCGAGGGCTGCGGGTGCTGCTGGGCCTGCCCGTACGCACCCGGAGCCGGGCCCGGGGCCGGGCCGGGGGGCGGGGTGGGGGTGATCTGGCCGTTCTGGCCCGCGACCAGGGTGGGGAGGTGATTGACACCCGGCTGTCCCCCGGAGGGCGGACCGGGTGTGCCGGGCGGGTTCGCGGGGGGCGGCGGCGCGGCGGAGTCGTCGTCGGCGCGGGCGTGTTCGGGCGTGGCGGCCCCGGGCCGCCGCGCGGCGGGCTCCCCGGGACGTGGCTCCCCGGCAGCACGGCCCGGCCCCGGTTCCCCCGGGTGGCCGGCGACCGGCGCGACCGGACCGTGCGGTCCCGGCTGTCCGCCGTCCGGCCCGCCCGGCGGCTCGGGCGCCTCCGGGTCCTCCGTGTCGAGCAGTCGCACCGCGTGCCGGCCGAGCTGGGCGACCAGGGCGCTCGGCAGCCAGGGGTCGCGGGAGCGGCCGCCGACGACGGTGTCCTCCGCGCCGGTGCGCGCCAGCACCTGGTCGAGCGTGGGCCGTGCGGCCGGGTCCTTGCGCAGACAGTCGCGGACCAGTTCGGCCAGCCCTTCGGGCACCCGCTCCAGGTCGGGTTCCTCCTGGGCGATGCGGAACATCAGGGCGTGCACACCGCTGTTGGCGGTGCCGAAGGGAAGGACGCCGGTGGCGGCGTAGGCGACCACCGAGCCGAGGCAGAACACGTCGCAGGCGGGCGTGATGCGGTCGCCGCGCACCTGCTCGGGCGCCATGAACCCGGGCGATCCGACGAGCGCCCCGGTGCGCGTCAGCCCGCCGTCCGTCACCGTCTCCAGCGCCCGCGCGATGCCGAAGTCGATGACCCGCGGACCGTCGATGGTGACGAGCACGTTGGACGGCTTCAGGTCGCGGTGGACGATCCCGACGGCGTGGATGTCCTTCAGCGCGTGCGCGAGACCGGCGGCGAGGATCCGTACCGAACGCTCGGGCAGCGCACCGTGGTCGCGCCCGACGACCCGCTGGAGGCTGGGCCCCGCGACATATCCGGTGGCGACCCAGGGCACGGACGCCTCGGTGTCCGCGTCGAGCACCGGCGCCGTCCAGTCGCCGCCGACCTGCCGCGCGGCCTGCACCTCCTGGCGGAACCGCGCCCGGAACTCCTCCACCCGGGCCAGCTCCTCGCGGACCAGCTTCACCGCGACGGTGCGTCCCCGGTCGGAACGGGCGAGGTAGACCTGCCCCATCCCGCCGGCCCCGAGCCGCGCCAGCAGCCGGTACGCCCCGATGCTCCGCGGATCCCCGACCCCGAGCTTGTCCATCGCTGCGCCGCCTTCCCCCCTGCAGTGAGCAACAGCCCGAGGATAGTGCGGGGCCGGTACGGCGCGAGCTGGGCGCTGTCTACGGTTCCGTAACAGGCGGGGCCCCCGGTTCCGGCGCCGGCGGGCCGAGTGCGTCGAGCACCGTGGACAGCCGTTCGAGCGCCTGGACCGCCGTGGCGAGCGCTTCCTCCCCGTACTCCTTCCCGTACGCCGCCGCGAGCCGCTCGGCGAAGGCGGCGTGGCCGGGGTCGATACGGCCGACCGCGGTACGGCCCTGCTCGGTCGGGGCGAGCAGCTTGGCGCGGCGGTGGGCGGGGTTGGGCCGGTACTCGGCCAGTCCGCGCTCCACCAGCAGATCGGCGATGCGCTGCACGCTCTGCCGGGTGATGCCCATCGCCCTGGCGATCCCGGAGACCGGGAGCGGCTCGCGGAGAACGGCGCCGAGCACCTGCCACCAGGCGGCGGTGATCCCGGCGGGGCGGGCCAGTTCCTCGGCGACCGCGAGGAACTGGCCGTTCAGCCGGAAGGTGCCGAGCGCGCCCCGGCTGAGCAGGTCCTGCTGTCGACGGTTCACCGGCTCAGCGCCTCCGTGTACGCGGCGTACGCGGCCGGGTCCGAGTCGTGGAACAGGCGGTACCAGGCGTCGGCCGTCCTGACGTCGTAGGCGCCGAGCAGCCGGAGGATCTCGCGGGCGAAGGCGACGGGCTCGGTCGGTCCTGCGGTGACGAGACCCTGGTCCGTGACCGCGTCGGCCTCGACGTACCGTCCGGCGCCCGCGTATCCGGTCATGGCGAGGTAGGGGGCGGCGCCGCTGGTGTGCCCGCGGTCGTCGAGCAGCCCCTCCCGGGCGAGCCCGGCGGTGGCCCCGCAGATCGCGGCGACGGGCACGCCGGCGTCGAGGAAGGCGCGGGCGGTGCGGGCGAAGGGCGCGAGCTCGTCGCCCTCGTCCCAGCGGGCGGCGCCGGTGAGGATCAGCAGCGAGCTGTCCTCGGGGCGCAGCGCGTCGAGCGCCAGGTCGGACAGGACGCGCAGTCCGCCCATGCTGGTGACCGGCTCCCCGGCCGGGGTGACGGTGCGCACCTCGTAGCCGGCGAGCGCGAGATGCGCGGTGGCGTGACCGGTCTCCCAGTCGGCGTAGGTGTCGTAGACGGCGAGGTGCACGGGCTTGCGGGTCATGACCGCTCCCTTGGGTGTGGGGCCGGAGTGCGTGCCCCCGCCCTCCGATGACAGCAGTCTGTCATTTTGGCAGCAGGCTGTCAATGCACCCCCGGTGCGGGTACGCCCGGGCAGGCCGCCTGTCGACAACCTGTCGCGGAAAGCCCCCGACGCCAGACAGGCCGCCGATGTCGGGGCCGCGCCCGCCCCGCTTACCCTCGGCGGCATGACCCCTCAGCCGAACCCCGAGGTCGGGGCCGCCGTCAAGGCCGCCGACCGTGCGCATGTGTTCCACTCCTGGTCCGCCCAGGAGCTCATCGACCCGCTCGCCGTCGCCGGGGCGCAGGGGTCGTACTTCTGGGACTACGACGGCCGGCGCTATCTCGACTTCGCCAGCGGGCTCGTCTACACGAACATCGGCTACCAGCACCCGAAGGTCGTCGCCGCCATCCAGGAGCAGGCGGCACGGTTGACGACGTTCGCGCCCGCGTTCGCCGTCGAGGCGCGCTCGGAGGCGGCCCGGCTGATAGCCGAGCGGACCCCCGGCGACCTGGACAAGATCTTCTTCACCAACGGCGGCGCCGACGCCGTCGAGCACGCCCTGCGCATGGCGCGGCTGCACACCGGGCGCCCCAAGGTGCTGTCCGCCTACCGCTCCTACCACGGCGGCACCCAGCAGGCCGTGAACGTCACCGGCGACCCCCGCCGCTGGCCCTCCGACAGCGGCACCGCGGGAGTCGTGCGCTTCTGGGCGCCGTTCCTGTACCGCTCGCGCTTCTACGCCGAGACGGAGGAGCAGGAGTGCGCGCGGGCCCTCGAACACCTGGAGGCGACGATCGCCTTCGAGGGGCCGTCGACCATCGCCGCGATCATCCTGGAGACCGTCCCGGGAACGGCCGGGATCATGCCGCCCCCGGCCGGTTATCTCGCCGGGGTCCGCGCGCTGTGCGACACGTACGGCATCGTGCTGGTCCTCGACGAGGTCATGGCCGGGTTCGGGCGGACCGGCAGCTGGTTCGCGGCGGACCTGTACGACGTCGTCCCGGACCTGATGACCTTCGCGAAGGGCGTGAACTCCGGCTATGTACCGCTGGGCGGTGTCGCCATCAGCGGGGCGATCGCCGAGACCTTCGCCAGGCGGCCCTACCCGGGCGGACTGACGTACTCGGGGCACCCGCTGGCCTGCGCCGCCGCCGTCGCCACGATCAACGTGATGGCGGAGGAGGGCGTCGTCGAGAACGCGGCGGCACTCGGCGCGTCGGTCGTCGGACCGGGCCTGCGGGAACTGGCCGAGCGGCACCCCTGCGTCGGCGAGGTCCGCGGCGTCGGCATGTTCTGGGCGCTGGAGCTGGTGCGCGACCGGGAGACCCGGGAGCCGCTGGTGCCGTACAACGCGGCCGGTGAGGCGAACGCCCCGATGGCGGCCTTCGCCGCCGCCGCGAAGAAGAACGGCATCTGGCCCTTCGTGAACATGAACCGCACGCATGTGGTGCCGCCGTGCAACGCGAGCGAGGCCGAGCTGAAGGAGGGGCTGGCGGCGCTGGACGCCGCCCTGACCGTGGCCGACGGTTACGTGGCGTAACCGGGCGGGCTATTCGGCGTGAGACCCGGTCGGAGCGGGCGCGAGGTGGCCTTCACCTCGCGCCCGTTCGCACACGTCATGCCCCGTCCGACGGCGTAAGGTGGCGTGCCCGTCACCATGTGCGGGTACAGCCGTTCGAACGCGACGAGGGAGACGCCCGACCATGCCCGGCATCAGTGGCCATGGCGCCGTGACACGCAGCACGCTCCGGCAGCAGATCGCCGACGCGCTCCGTGACGAGGTGCTGGGCGGGCGGCTCCAGCCGGGGCAGGCGTTCACCGTGAAGGAGATCGCCGAGCAGTACGGCGTGTCCGCGACCCCCGTCCGGGAGGCGCTGGTCGACCTGTCCGCACAGGGACTGCTCGCCGCCGACCAGCACCGGGGCTTCCATGTGCACGAGTACTCCGCCGACGACTTCCGCGGCATGATCGCGGCCCGCAGTCTGGTGATCGACGGGATGTTCCACGCGCTCACCGACGGCCACCTGCCCCACCTCCGGCCGGACGACCCCCGGGTCGCCGCCGCCCTCGCCGGGGTGCGCCGACGCGGCGAGGAGGCCCGGCGCGCGGCCCTCGCCGGCGACGTCACCGTCCTCGTCGGCTACGACCTGCGCTACTGGCGGGAACTCGTGGCCGTGTTCGGCAACCCCTACCTCACGGACTTCCTGCACCGGCTCCGTGTCCAGGGGTGGGTGTACGCGGTGCAGCAGCTGCGGCACGTACCCGACCTCCGGGGACATCTGTGGTCCCGGCACACCGAACTGGTCGACGCGCTGGTGCGCCGTGACACCGACTCCGCCCGCGCGATCGTCGAGGCGTACAACGCGCACACGCTGTCCCTGGTCGAAGGCCTGACACCCGACGCGGATGGGTAAGGGACCCGCACCACGGACAGGCAAGGGACCCGCACTACGGTCCGCACGGGGGGAGCCGCCCGGCCCGGGCGCCGATACCCTTCCCTGACCGGGACAACCCGTCCGGCACGCCCCGGCCGGGACGACCACCCCGACGACCGCGCGATGCGAGGAGCCCTCTTTTGGCCTGTGACCTGTGGCTGGTACCGCTCGTCGACGTGTTGTGCCACACGCCCGACAATCCCTTCGCCGAGGAACTCGCGCAGTACAACTCGGTACTCGACCGGGCGGGACTGCCACCGGTGCCGGTGTACCAGTACATGCCGGGACTGACCGGCGAGGTGGCCCCGGTCGCGGGATTCGACTACGACGCGCTGCACTTCCTGCGGCGCGTGTACCTGCTCCAGATGTGCGGTCTTCCGGTCACGCCGGTGGACGAACTGGGCGGCGACTACGAGCAGTTGCTGGAGATGTTCGAGGCGACGGCCCAGCAGTCGCATCTGGTCTGGCACTACGACCACGCGGGCGCGTACGTCCCCGTCGACTTCCCCACCCCCCTCGCCAGTGACGAACTCCTCGCCGGCGGCGGCCCCCTGGGCTCCTCCCACGGCCTGCTGCGCGAACTGGAACTCGTCGCCCCGTCGATCGGCATCGACCCGGCGAACCCGCCGGCCGCCCCCGAGCCGCCGCGCGCCCCGACGGAACTGGAGGAACCGGCCGTCCCCGCCCCGTACGACCCCAGCCCCTTCGCCCGTGAACGCCACGTCTGGCTGGGCCTGCACGCGGCGGCGACCCGAAGCCTGGCCCAGGGCTCAATGATCGTCTTCAGCTGACGCGACCCTCCAAGCCTTCGACATCGCCTTCGACGGCCACCTCACCGCGACCCGGTGGTAACAACCAACCCACGAGTTGCACCACTCGCTGGACACACCCGATTCGCGAGGGCTTCACGAAGGATGACCACCGTGAAGTCCGGCACACGCTGGCGCTGTTCTGCGGGCGCTGCCGTGCGAGGAGCCGGCATCGCGGACACGCAGGCGGATGCGGTGCTGCGACGTAGTGCTGGTCGCGCGTGACACAACCTGCCCGATCCATTACGCGACGCAACCTATGGGCACCGCATTCTTGGAGGGCTGTCCGGACTACGCCCGGACAGCCCTCCAAGTGGGATTTCATGACCCCTCAGGCGTTGTTGTTGATCCAGGGTGCATCGCTGATGTTGCTAGGAGTGCAGACAGTGTTGATGAGGTCGCGGCGGCAGGTTTGGAAGCGAATCCTGCTACCTTCGCTTCCGTAGTAATTGGTGCTAGATGACTCGTAGTAGTCCTTGTTGCACACACCCCAATTGGGGGCACCCAGGTTGTTATTGCACCAACCGGATCGGTATGGCGCCCACGTGGAGCCATTTTTGAGCCAATTCTCCCAGTAGACGAAGGTCTGGTTACCTTCCGCGAGCGAGTCTTGGATGGTCCACTTGTCGCCATGCCGGGTGAAGCAGCCTTTTGCTGTCCTGTCGTACGAGAGCGATTTCGGGTTCCAGATAACAACTTCCGAGCAGCGCTCAGCGCTTGAATCGTAGGTGAACGTGGACATTTGATCTTCGAACGGTTTCTCGAACTCTATGGCGAAGGCCTGACCCTGTCCCGCTATGAGGACGGTGAATGCAACCGCGCCGACTGCGGCCACTGAACGGAAGCGCATCTTTCTCCTTCGGGATAGTGCTGATGATTGCAGGAGCACCTGGTGGCTGGTGCAGAGGCTGCGCCTGGGAGCGGTGGCTGCCCGGGAGAGCCGTGTGCTGAACAGGGCTGGTGCTGTAGCTCCGGACTCAGACCTCGCTCCGCCATCCAGGATGCTGACAGCAGCCACGTGCGACCTTGTCCGTTCACGCAGGACAGTTGACGATTCGCGCACACCTTGGAGAGTGAGTCTCTGCAGTCCTACGGATCAGTCACCGACAATGCTGGGGACGGACGGCTGAAGTGCGAAGGGTCGGTCAGTCCAGCGGTGCGGCGACGCCATGTAGCAGTGCAGGTAGCGGTTGTCAGATCCGCGCAGGACGCCCTTCCCGCCGACGAGGTCTGGCACGGCGCTTCGTACCAGGACCGGTTCGGGATCTTCTGTGAGCGCCTCATAGCCGAGCAACTCTACGACGCCGCATGCTATGTCACCTCCCTCGGCCGAGAACCCCAAGCCCATCGAACTGGTGGAAAGTCTCGACTGGCGCCACTTCTCAGCGGCGATCAACGCTCGCCTCACCTACCTCAGGGACCTTGGCATTCCCTGCTAGGACGTCGGCCTCAGGGGGTCACCGAGCAACAAGTGACCCAGGCCGGTTTCGCCACGGCCGTCGCGCGGTTTCCCGACCACCCTCACCGCGGCCACATCGGCACGCCTTTCATTCGTGCGTTGGCTCTGCAACCGGCTGCGCAGCCGGTTGGGGCATACGGCGAAACCCGTGCGTCCAAGGAGTCGACGCACGGGTTTCGGTCAGCGGCGCGGGCGTCTCCGCCGGTTCCGGACGCTACGCGCCCCACAGACGCCCACGGCCTGCGGCAACCCCCTTACGGCAGTCGGGCCGCTTGCTCTCCGGAACGATCAGGGTGGCGGTGTCGTCGTCCAGGACGTAGCAGAGCTGAGCGTGGAGCACCTCGGCCTCGGCAGGGCTGAGACGCAGCACGGTGTCCGAGTCGAAGACCCCGTCCCGGCGCAGCCAGAGGTCGATGGCGATGCTTCCGTCATCCTGTCGGCGGACGGGCTTACTGGGCACACGGTCCACCTGGACCCGCGGGCGCGGCGTCGCACTCATCAGACCGCCACCCCCAGAGGCACGCCGGGGTTGCCGATGCGGTGGCCGCGGATGACCCACGGCCCGATGTCGATCCCTTCCAGGGCGAGAACGAGGGCCGCACAACGTTCGGCCTGCCGCTGTCGCCGTTCGTGAGCGAGGAGGTAGGGACGGACGAGGGAGCCGGTGTCGTCGAGCGGGGCGGTGATGTCGGGCCGTGTGGTGGTGCGGAACTTCCCCTTCGCCAGGAGGGCTTCACTCAGGGCGGGTACGGCAGTCTCCTGGACGAACAGCCGCAGGCCGGAGAGGGTACGTGGGACCGCGTGGGCGTGCCGCGGCCGACCTCGCCGTCGGCGCCGGCCGGTGGCGGGAAAGAGGTGGGCGAGGATCAGGGCAAGTGCCCGTTCGAGGGCATGCCGGATACGCTTGGGCATGTTGACGCTCCTATGCAGCGTTGGCCTGCCCCGGGGTGGTGGCTCACCGCCGGGGCGTTTCTGTTTGCCCGCAATCACCTGACGGTCACAGGTTGACTGTCGAGCACTACACACAGTACGCGCATAATGATGTGCGAGACAACATGTTGCGCGAAGCGCATGAAGTGGCATATGCCGGACTCGCCCTACAGGCGCTACGTAGCGAAGTGGTCGAACTCACCCGCCTTGGCTCCTTCCAAGAAGGCCCGGAGCTTGCGGCGCGTAGTCCGCACCACCACGTCCGGTTCATCTCCCTCACGCAGGAAGACCCACCCGTCGTGTTCCGCGACCTCTATGCAACTCCCGGTGTCCGCCGAGAAGGACGACTTGTGCCAGTGAAGTTCCACCGGACCCCTGCCTCAGATCTCTTCCGCAACTTGCCGGATGAAGTCAATCGACTCCCCTGCCTCCAGGGCACGTTCACGCATCCGGTCGAGTACGGCACGGTAGTTCACCAGGTAAGTCTCGGCGTGCAGGAAGGTGACGCCGGTGGGTACGTCGATCTGCACGGTGTCCAGCTGAGGGACCGGACCGCAGGCGTAGAGTGTCGAACTGCCCGCGTTGGCGAAGCCTCCGGCTCTGAACGGCACCACCCTCACAGCGACGCTGGGTCGCTCGGCTTGCTTGAGCAGATGCTCAATCTGCCGTAGCAGGACACGGCGATCCCCGAATCGCATCCGTAGCGCTGACTCATGGACCAGAAACTCGCAGGGTGGCGGGTCCGAGCGGTCGAGGATCTGCGCCCTCCTCAGCCGAAAGGCGACATGTTGCTCCAGGTCAGCCGGTGACATGGCCGGGACCGCTTCCGCGAAGATGCCTCGCATGTAGTCAGGCAACTGAAGTAGCCCCGGCATGTGCATGATCTGAGCGGAACGCAACGCCGCCGCGTGGTGCTCCATCTCTGCCATGTCCAGCAGTCCGGCAGACAGCACATCGCGGTACTCGTCCCACCAGTGCGGTCCACGTTCCCTGGCCATCTCGGCGAGCGCGTCGATGTACGCGGCGTCCGGACAACGGTAGTTGGCGGCCCACACCCGGACCCGGTCGCTGCTCACTCCGGAACGGGCCGACTCCGTGTTACTGACCGTGGTCCGGTCGGTGCGGTGAACGGTGGCGGCCTCGTTGATCGTCACGCCGATGTGCTCGCGCATCCTGCGCAGCTCGGCTCCGAGGCGGCGCTGCCGCTCCGTGGACGGCTTTCTGACAGGCATACGCCCCATCTTCCTACCTGAAGGAGGAGGATGAGGATCAGAGCAACTCGTCGAACTCACCCGCCTTGGCCCCGGCCAGGAAGGCCGCGAGCTTGGCGCGCGTGGTCCTGACGACGGCATTGGGCGCGTCGCTCTCCCTGACCAGCACCTCTCCGTCTGCCACCGCCAGCTCCAGGCAGTTTCCTGCCTGTTCGGAGTACGACGACTTGTGCCACCGAATGTCCGTCATCTCAGCAGTGTCCCGCCTCTTGCACGACGGGTGCCGGGAGACGCTTTCCCGAGCGGGACGGCCGGGCGGGTTCACCGCGCCGGCCGTCCCATCGGATCCCCGGGTCTCCGGAGAGGACGGCTCAGAGGAACGAGTTGATCTCGATCGTCTCGGTGCGGCCCGGGCCCACGCCGATCGCGGAGATCGGGGCGCCGGACATCTCCTCCAGGGCCTTGACGTAAGCCTGGGCGTTCTTCGGCAGGTCGGAGAAGGACTTCGCCTTGCTGATGTCCTCGCTCCAGCCCGGCAGCATCTCGTAGACCGGCTTCGCGTGGTGGAAGTCGGACTGCGAGTACGGCAGCTCCTCGACGCGCTTGCCGTCGATCTCGTAGGCCACGCAGACCGGGATCTGCTCCCAGCCGGTGAGGACGTCGAGCTTGGTGAGGAAGAAGTCCGTCAGACCGTTGACCCGGGTCGCGTAGCGGGCGATCACCGCGTCGAACCAGCCGCAGCGGCGGTCACGGCCGGTGGTGACGCCACGCTCGCCACCGATGCGGCGCAGCGCCTCGCCGTCCTCGTCGAACAGCTCGGTCGGGAACGGTCCGGCGCCGACGCGGGTCGTGTACGCCTTCAGGATGCCGATGACCCGGCTGATCTTCGTCGGGCCCACGCCCGCGCCCGTGCAGGCGCCGCCCGCGGTCGGGTTGGACGAGGTGACGAAGGGGTACGTGCCGTGGTCGATGTCGAGGAGCGTGCCCTGGCCGCCCTCGAAGAGGACCACCTTGTCCTGCTCCAGCGCCTGGTTCAGCACCAGCACCGTGTCGGCGACGTACGGGGCGAGCTTGTCCGCGTAGTCCAGCAGCTCCCCCACCACCTGCTCCACGGCGATCGCGCGCCGGTTGTAGAGCTTGGTGAGCATCTGGTTCTTGGCGTCGAGGGCCGCCTCCACCTTCTGGGTGAGGATCGACTCGTCGTACAGGTCCTGGACGCGGATACCGACGCGGTTGATCTTGTCGGCATAGGTCGGGCCGATGCCCCGGCCGGTGGTCCCGATCTTGCGCTTGCCGAGGAAGCGCTCGGTCACCTTGTCCACCGTCACGTTGTACGGCGTGATGATGTGAGCGTTTCCGCTGATCAGGAGCTTCGACGTGTCCACGCCGCGCTCGTTCAGACCGCTCAGCTCGGAGAGCAGGACCGACGGGTCGACGACGACGCCGTTGCCGATGACCGGCGTGCAGCCGGGGGACAGGATTCCGGAAGGGAGCAGGTGCAGGGCATACTTCTGATCACCCACGACCACCGTGTGGCCGGCGTTGTTGCCGCCCTGGTAGCGCACCACATAGTCGACGGAACCACCGAGCAGGTCCGTCGCCTTTCCCTTGCCTTCGTCACCCCACTGAGCACCGAGCAGCACAAGTGCGGGCACGCGCGTACACCCCTTCCGGGCGGGGCATGTCCAGGGTCAGGGGCGCACACGGAGGATCACCGCCGTATGCACCGCGCGACCACCGTTGGCCGCCAACCGTCGGACCGGATGCCCCGGAATAGACGAAACCCCTGGCGCAACAGCGCAAGGGGCTCTTGCACAAAGATGCTACCCGAGGAAGCGAGGCAGGGCCGAGGTGGCGACTACCAGGACTTTTTCCGCGGTGCCCGATCAGCTCCTGGTGGTCGTCGATCCGATGGCCCGGCGGGCGGACGGCGAGTCCGTCCGGATCGCGAAGGACGTGATCGGCGCGGGTGCGGCGGGCACCAAGGTGTGCCTGCCGGACGACCCGGAGGAGTTCGCGCGAGCACTCGCCCGGCGCGGTTCCCGGCGGCCGGTGGTGGTGGGCGACGACCGGGCCCTGGTGCGGGCCGTGACGCTGCTGCACCGGCAGCGGGAGCTGGCCGGATGCGCCCTGTCCCTGGTGCCGGTGGGGAGCGCCGTCGCCCTGGCCCGGTCACTGGGGGTGCCCACGGAGGCGGTGGCGGCGGCGCGGGCCGTGCTGGAGGGGACGGAGCGGCGGCTGGACCTGCTGGTGGACGACAGCGACGGGGTGGTGCTCGGCACGCTGCGGATCCCGCCGGTGGGGGGCGTGACGCCGGTGCGGGAAGCGGCCGGCCGGGCGGGGCGCCCCTGGCTGCGCACGTGCCGGTCGCTGGTACGGACCCTGGTGCCGTCGCGGCCGTCCGGGCCCCTGTCCGCGCCGGAAGGGGGGCCGACGCGGCTGCGGGTGGAGGTGGACGGGGAGACGCTGGTCGATCTGGGGCAGCCGGTGGAGGGCGTCTCGGTCGCGCCGGGTGTCTCCGGGAGGGCCCGGGTCGAGGTGCGTCCGGTGTCGGTGGGCGCGGAGGCGTCCCCGCTGACCGCCGAGGGCCGCACGGTCACCGTGTCGGGCGCGCACTTCCGCTACCGCGCGGACGCGGTGGTGTCGGGGCCGGTGCGAACGCGGACGTGGGTGGTGAGGGAGGGGGCGTGGGGGCTCACGGTGCCGGTGAGGTAGTGGACGCCTCGGGTCAGGGAGCCTTGAACTCGATCGTGTCCAGACTGCAGTCGAACGGCGCGGGAATCGGCAGCTTCTCACCGAACGGCGCGGAACAGCGGGCCTCGTAGCCGTCGGCCGAGGGCATCCAGAAGACCGTGGCCTGCTCCTCCTGCATATCGAGCAGGAGATAGACGGGGACGCCCGCCTTTCCGTAGGTCTCGACCTTGTCGGTCAGGTCGTCGTTCCGTGTGGAGGACGAGGTCAGTTCGGCGACGAAGGAAAGAGCTTCCCCGTCCAGGTGATTGCTGGTATTCCGGCTGGCACTCCGATGCGCCACGTGGATGTCGGGTCCGTACGCTCGCCCCAGACCTGGAAACAGGTAGAGGAAAGGACCGTAACTGATCCGGTGCTCCTCAGGGAGGTGCGGCCGAAGCTGTTCGCACACCAACTCCATGACGTCGAGGTAGAACGCCTTCGACCACGGCGACACGACGATGTTCCCCCTGATGATCTCGGCCTTGTAGCCGTCGTGCAGTTGCAGCTCGTCGAGTTGGTCCAGCATCTTCTCGAAGTCGAAGCCGCGGGGCTCGGTGCCGTTTATCGTCGGTCGCTCTGCCATGACTGTCATGATGCGCCCTCCCCTTGAAACGGACCAGCCACCTTGAAACGGACCAGTCAACACTCAGCGTATCGGATCGACTACTCTCGCCCGAACCGCTCCTCCCGAACCGCCCGCCAGCGCCCCATCATCGCCTCGACCTCCTGCTCCACGAACTCGAAGAAGGCCAGCGTCTCCGCCAGCCGCCGCCCCGCCGGGGTGTCCGCGCCCAGGCTGGTGACGCCGTCGCGCAGGGCGCCCTCCCAGCGCCTGATGACGGCCTCGCGGTTGGTGAGGGCCTCGTACCACTGGTCGCCGTGCACCCGGTACCGCTCGCGGCGGGAGCCGGGCTCGCGCTCGCGGGAGACCATGTGCTGCCGTGCCAGGGAGCGCACCGCGCCGGACACCGCGGCCGGTGAGATCCTGAGCCGCTCGCCCAGTTCGGCGGAGGTCATGACCCCGGTGTCGGAGGCGAGCAGGGCCGCGAAGACGCGGGCGGGCATCCGCGGCAGCCCGGCTTCCACCAGTTGCGCCGCGAAGTGCTCCACGAACCGCGAGACCACCTCCGGATCCCGGGCCGTCCCGCTCGGTTCCGCCATGATCCGACCATCTCCCCTGCTCAGGCGCCCTCGGCCAGTCTAGTCAGCGTTTATACGCTTCCTTAACTTCACAAATGTGTGAACGGAGCGTACGTTCCGAGGCATGACGAAGGCCATCACCGTGTCCGGACTGCGCAAGTCCTTCGGCCGGACCCACGCCCTGGACGGTCTCGACCTGAGTGTCGAGACCGGCGAGGTCCACGGCTTCCTCGGGCCCAACGGCTCAGGCAAGTCGACCACCATCCGCGTGCTGCTCGGACTGCTGCGCGCCGACTCGGGGACCGCCCAGGTGCTCGGCCGGGACCCGTGGACGGACTCCGTGGAGCTCCACCGGCACCTCGCCTACGTCCCCGGTGACGTGGAGCTCTGGCCGGGCCTGACCGGCGGCGAGGCCATCGACCTGCTGGCGCGGCTGCGCGGCGGCCTGGACAGGAAGCGCCGCGCGGAGCTCATCGAGCGCTTCGACCTGGACCCGACCAAGAAGGGCCGCGCCTACTCCAAGGGCAACCGGCAGAAGGTCGCCATCGTCGCCGCGCTCGCCTCCGACGCCGAGCTGCTGCTCCTCGACGAGCCGACCGCGGGCCTCGACCCGCTCATGGAGGTCGTCTTCCAGGACGTCATCGGCGAGGCCAAGGCCGCGGGCAAGACCGTCCTGCTCTCCAGCCACATCCTGGCCCAGGTGGAGAAGCTCGCCGACCGCGTGAGCATCATCCGGCTGGGGCGCACCGTCCAGTCCGGCACCCTCGGCGAACTGCGCCATCTGACCCGCACCACCATCGAGGCGGAGACCGAACGGCCGGCCACCGCCCTGGCCGGCCTCCCCGGCGTCCACGATCTGCGGACCGTCGACGAGACCACCGGCCGGGTCCGCTTCACCGTCGACGGCGCCCAGGTCGGCACCGCGGTCCGCGAACTCACCGAGTACGGCGTCCGCAGCCTGGTCAGTCACCCGCCGACCCTGGAGGAACTGATGCTGCGCCACTACGGCGACGAGCTCGCCGCCAACGGGCACGGCACCGGCGCCGACACCGGCACCGACACCGACGGGCACACCCCCGGACAGGGCACGAACGGAGAGCCGCGATGACCTCCGCGACCGCCGACCCCGGCACCCGGGCGCCCGCCGCAGCGGTCGCGGGCGGCAACGCGCTGACCGGCACCCGGACCCTGATCCGCTTCGCCCTGCGCCGGGACCGGATCCGGCTCCCGGTGTGGATCCTGGCCCTGCTCCTCGGCACCCTCATGACGGCGAACAGCTTCAGGACGCTGTACGCCGACCCGGAGGACCGGGCGAACGCCGTCAAGAGCGTGGACAGCCCGGCCGGCCTGGCCATGTCCGGCCCCCGCCACTACCTCACCGACGACGGCTTCGGCTCCATCCTGAGCCACCAGATGATCGGCTTCACGGCCGTCCTCGTCGGCCTCATGAGCGTGCTGATCGTCACCCGGCACACCCGCGCGGAGGAGGAGACGGGCCGCGCCGAGCTGGTGCGCTCGACCGTCGTCGGCCGGCACGCCCACCTCGCCGCCGCCCTGGCCGTCGCCGTCCTGGCCAACCTCGCGCTCGCCCTGCTGCTGGCCCTCGGCCTGGCCGGCCTGGGGATGGAGGGCATCGACACCGGGGGCTCGCTGGTCTACGGCTTCGCCCACGCCGCCGCCGGTCTCGTCTTCGCCGCCGTCGCCGCGGTCACCGTCCAGTTCACCGCGCACACCCGCGGGGCGTCCGGCATGGCGCTCGCGGTCATCGGCGTCGCCTACGTGCTGCGCGCCGCCGGCGACAGCGGCGAGAACGACACCCTGTCCTGGCTGTCCCCGATCGGCTGGGTGCAGCGCAGCTACCCGTACGTCGACGACCGCTGGTGGCCGCTGCTGCTGTGCCTGCTGTGCGCGGTGGTGTGCGCGGCGGCGGGGTTCTGGCTCTCCATCCGGCGGGACGTGGGCGCGGGACTGCGTCCGCAGAAGCCGGGCAGCCCCACGGCCTCCGCCGCGCTCACCACACCGGTCGGCTTCGCCCTGCGCCTGCACCGGGGGACGCTGGCCGGCTTCGGCGCCGGCCTGTTCCTGATGGGCGCGATGTACGGGTCGATCCTCGGGGACGCCGAGGACATGCTGGCGGGCATCGACGAGATCGAGGAGGCCCTGGAGCGCATCGGCGGGGCGAGCGTCGCCGAGTCCTTCGCCTCGATGGTCATGGTCGTCCTGACGGTCGTGGCGTCGGTGTACGTCGTGATGGCGGCCCTGCGGCCCCGTTCCGAGGAGACGGCGGGCCGCGCCGAGCCGCTGCTCGCCACCGGCCTCTCGCGCTCCCGCTGGGTCGGCGGCCATCTGGCCGTGGCCATGGGCGGCGGCACCGTCGTCCTGCTGCTGGCCGGGCTCGGCTTCGGCCTGGCCGGCGCGGCCTCGACCGGTGACGCCGGGCTGGTACCCGACCTGACCGGCGCGGCCCTCGCGTACGCACCGGCCCTGTGGGTCACGGTCGGTGTGGCCGTGGTCCTGTTCGGCTGGTTCCCCCGGGCGAGCCAGGCGGCCTGGATCGTGCCGGTGTACGCGTTCGTGGTCGGCTATCTCGGCCAGATCCTCCAGTTCCCGGACTGGATGAACAACCTCTCCCCCTTCGGCCACATCCCCCGCCTGCCCGCCGCCGACATGAACTGGACCCCGCTGTTCCTGCTGACCCTCGTCGCCACCGCTCTGCTGTGGCTGGGCCTGACCGGCTTCCGCCGACGCGACCTGGAGACGAAGTAGTCCCAGCCACCCGGCCCCCTGCCCCACCCGGCGACAGAGGGCCATCAGTCCATGTACGGCTTGAGCTCCTCGGTGTCGAATGCGATGCCGACGGGGTCGGGAAGCACGACCCTCTGGCCCAACCGGCGCTTGTGGACGTTCCGGTAGCCGACCACCGGGTCCGGGTCACTGTGCACGAGGACCGAGCGACGGTCGCGGTCGATCAGCAGGTAGACGGGGATCCCGGATTCGGCGTAGGCCTGGGGCTTCTCCACCCGGTCGCGATCATGCGTGTCCGAGTCGAAGGAGGTGACCTCCACCGTCATCAGCACGCCTTTGGTGTCTGCCCAGTCCCCCTGCCCCGCGAAGTGGGCGACAGGGGCGAGCACCGCGTCGGGCAGGGCCCGGCCCTTGCGGTAGGACTCCACCTTCAGCCCCTGCACCGGACTGAGATCGAGTTCGGGCCTGGCCTGCATGCACTGACGGACCAGCCACATGATGATCGCGCCGTGATTGCCGTTGGTCACTTTCCTGAGCCCGATCCGTCCGTTGATGAACTCGAACTTGACGGTCTCGTCCTCACGCTCGGCGAACTCGGCGATCCGCTCGAACATGTCCACCGACAACTGTGATGACGCGCGTTCTGCCATAACCGTCATGGTGCCTCCCTCCGTAGGCAGGCACCAGCTTGACGAGCCATCCACGTCCGTCACTCGGAATCGATCAGTGATCATCCGAACGGGTGATCACCCCACCTCCACGCTCAGACCTTCCAAGCCTCTGATCACGAAGTTCGGCTTCCGCTTCGGCTCCGCCGCGAGTCGCAGGGTCGGGGTCTTCTTCAGCAGGGCCGTCAGGGAGGCGGCGAGTTCGATGCGGGCCAGGGGTGCGCCGATGCAGTAGTGGAGGCCGGCGCTGAAGGAGATGTGCGGGTTGTCGGCGCGGGTCAGGTCCAGGCGGGACGGGTCGGTGAAGACCGCCGGGTCGTGGTTGGCGGAGCCGAAGAGCATCGCGATCTCCGCGCCCCTCGGGATCACCTGGCCGTCGATCTCGATCTCGTCGAGGACCCAGCGTTCGAAAAGCTGGAGCGGGGTGTCGTAGCGCATCAGCTCCTCCACGGCGGAGGGGACCAGGGAGTGGTCCGCGCGCAGGGCGGCGAGCTGGTCGGGGTTGCGCAGCAGCGCCCACCAGCCGTTGACCGTGGAGTTCACCGTGGCCTCGTGGCCCGCGTTCAGCAGCAGGACGCAGGTGGAGATCATCTCCTGCTCGGTGAGCCGGTCGTCGTCCTCGTCGTGGGCGGCGATGAGGCCCGAGATCAGGTCGTCGCCGGGCTTCTCCCGCCGCTCGGCGATCAGTTGGCGCAGATAGTCCGAGAACTCCAGCGAGGCGCGGACGGCCTTCGCCGCCGTCTCCCGCGACGGGTTCAGCTCGTACATTCCGCAGATGTCCGCCGACCAGGGACGCAGCGGCGCCCGGTCCCCCTCCGGGATGCCCAGCATCTCGGCGATCACCGCGACCGGCAGGGGTTCGGCGACGTCCGTGAGCAGGTCGCCGCCGCCCGCCTCGGCCAGCGCGGACACCAGGTCCCCCGCGAGGCGGTGGACGTACGGCCTCAGCCGCTCCACCGTGCGCGGGGTGAACGCCTTCGACACCAGGCGGCGGATGCGGGTGTGGTCCGGCGGCTCCAGGTCGAGCATGCCGTGGTCGTTGAGCGTGTGGAACGGCTCGTGCTCCGGCGGGGGCGGCGTGCGGCCGAACTCCTCGTGGGTGAAGCGGTGCAGGTAGGTCCGGCCCAGGCGGCGGTCGCGGAGCAGCGCCGAGACGTCCGCGTGGTGCGGCACCAGCCACTGGTTCGTCGGCTCGAAGTACCGCACCCGGCCCTGTGCCCGCAGCTCGGCGTAGGCGGGGTAGGGGTCGGCGACGAACGCCGGGTCCCACGGGTCGAAGGCGAGGTCACGAAGGGCTGCCATGACCGGACGGTAGCCCGGAAACCGGCCTCGGACCAGGGGGTCAGCCCGGCGTGACCAGCCGTGCCTCGTACGCGAACACCGCCGCCTGGGTGCGGTCCCGCAGGCCCAGTTTCACCAGGATGCGGCTCACATGTGTCTTGATCGTCGACTCGGCGACCACCAGCCGTCCGGCGATCTCCGCGTTGGACAGGCCCTGCGCGATCAGCACCAGCACCTCCGTCTCACGGTCGGTCAGATCCCCGTACGCGGCCTGCGCGGACGGCATCAGCCGCGGCGCCTCGGCCAGTTTGGAGAACTCGGTGATCAGCCGCTTGGTCACGGTGGGGGCGAGCAGGGCCTCCCCGGACGCGACCACCCGTACCCCGTCGGCGAGCTGGCGGGCCGAGGCGTCCTTGAGGAGGAAGCCCGAGGCACCCGCCCGCAGCGCCTGGTAGACGTACTCGTCGAGGTCGAAGGTGGTCAGCACGAGCACCTTCGCCGTGCCGTCGGTGGCGACGATCTCCCGGGTCGCCTCGATGCCGTTCATCTCGGGCATACGGATGTCCATCAGGACGACGTCGGGGGAGAGTTCACGGACCCGCTCGACCGCCTGCCGGCCGTTCACCGCCTCGCCGACGACCTCGATGTCCGGCATCGCGCCGAGCAGCACCGAGAAGCCCTCGCGCACCATCATCTGGTCGTCCGCGATCAGGACCCGGATGGTCATACGTCACCTTCGTTCACCGTGGCGACCGGCAGGTACACGGCGACCTCGTAGCCGCCGTCGTCCGTCGGGCCCGCCGTCATCTCGCCGTTCAGCATGGTGACCCGCTCCCGCATGCCCGTGATGCCGTGACCGGCCCCGGGCGAGGGTTTGACGAGGCTCGGCTCGGGCGCCGGACCGTTCACGATCCGCACGCCGAGCCCGCCGAGCACGTACCCGATCTCGACCCGGGCGCTCGCGCCGGGCGCGTGGCGCAGGCTGTTGCTCAGCGCCTCCTGCACGATCCGGTACGCCGACAGCTCCACCCCCTGCGGCAGTTCCCGCACCGCGCCGGTCACCACCTTCTCGACCTCGAGACCGGCGTCGCGCACATTGACGAGCAGGGCCTCCAGATCGGCGAGGGTGGGCTGGGGCGCGTCCGGGGCCTCGTAGTCCTCCGCCCGGACCACGCCGAGGATCCGGCGCAGTTCGGTGAGTGCGGCGACCGCGTTCTCCCGGATGGTGGCGAAGGCGCGCTCCAGCTCCGGCGGCGTGTTCTCCACCCGGTAGGGCGCCGCCTCGGCCTGGATGGCGACCACCGACATGTGGTGCGCCACCACGTCGTGCAGCTCACGGGCGATGGTGGTGCGCTCCTCCAGCGCCGTGCGCCGGGACCGCTCGTGGGCGGTGACCGTCTGCTGGGCGGTCACCTCCTGCTGGGCGATGTGCCGGACGTGCCAGAGCGAGACCACGAGCAGGGCGAAGGCGGACGTCACCAGCATGGGGGCGCCGTTCGAGTAGTAGTACGACCCGCCGCCGAAGGTGTCCGAGACGAAGGCGTACACGGCCGTCACGGCCCACATCCAGAAGGCGGTGCGCGGCCGGGTGCGCACCGCCACGACGACCAGCACCCCGAGGTGGCCGACGAACGCGCCCGGCATCCACGGCCAGTCGCTCTGACCGCTCATGCCCAGGGCCACCACCGGTGTGACGACGAGCGACAGCCAGAACGCGCCGACCGGCCGGACCAGCGTGGCGAGCACCGGGAGCGCGCACAACAGGCCGATGAACAGGGCCCGCAGGTCGCCACCGGGCAGGCCGCTGGACAGCGTGCCGACGGTCAGGGCGAGGAACGCGATCCCCGCCACCACCGCGTGCGGGAGGTATGCGGCGGCGGAGCGTATCCGGCCGGGCAGCCGGCGGACGAACGGGCCGTCCGTGCGCCGGGTCGGCAGCGGAAGATAGGCGAAGGCGTCACGGAAGAGGTCCTGGCGCAGGCCCCGCAGGGAGTTCTGGACCAGCCGGTACTCCGGGCTGCGGGTCCCGGTTCCGTTCCCGTCGCCGCGCGGGGCGCCCGGGGGCTGCTGGTGAGTCGTCTCGGTCACGCTCACACGGTAGGCCGACCGGGTGGTCGCGGTCGTCCCCGCTGAGGTGGGTATCGGGGCGTCCGTCTCAGGTACTACGCAGGCCACGGCGGGTTACCTTCGAGTATCCCGGGGTCAGTACCCCGAGGGGCGGACCAGCCCCGATTCGTACGCGAACACCGCCGCCTGGGTGCGGTCCCGCAGACCCAGTTTCACCAGGATGCGGCCGACGTGGGTCTTCACGGTCTGCTCGGCCACCACCAGCCGTACCGCTATCTCCGCGTTGGACAGGCCCTGCGCGATCAGCGCCAGTACCTCCGTCTCACGGTCGGTCAGCTCGCCGACGCGCTGTCCGGGCGGGGTGCTGCGCGGCCGGGGGTCCAGCCGGGAGAACTCGGCGATCAGGCGGCGGGTGACGCCCGGGGCGAGCAGGGCGTCACCCGCCGCCACCACCCGTACGGCTTCGGCGAGTTGGTCGGCGGAGGCGTCCTTCAGCAGGAAGCCGGACGCCCCGGCGCGCAGCGCCTCGTACACATACTCGTCGAGGTCGAAGGTGGTCAGGACGAGGACCCTGATGTCCGGGGTGGCCGTAGTGATCCGCGCGGTGGCCCCGATCCCGTCGAGTTCGGGCATGCGGATGTCCATCAGGACGACGTCCGGCGCGAGTTCGGCGACCCGCGCGACCGCGTCCAGCCCATCCACCGCCTGCCCGACCACCTCGATGTCGGGCTGCGTGTTGAGCAGCACGGTGAAGCCCTGGCGGACCATCTGCTGGTCGTCGGCGACGAGTACGCGAATCATGGGGTGCCGTCCTGGGGAGCGGGGTCGGAGGCGTGCGGGGCGGGGACCGGGAGGTGGGCCTCGACCCGGTAGCCCCGGCCGGACCAGGGACCGGCCGTCAGCCTGCCGCCCAGCATGACGGCCCGCTCCCGCATGCCGAGCAGCCCGTGCCCGGCCCCGGCGGACGGCGCCGCCTCGCGGGTCGGGCCGGTGTTGACGACCTCCACCCGGAGCTCCCGCGGAGCGTAGGCCAGGACGACGCGCGCGGTCGCGCCGGGCGCGTGCCGCAGCACGTTGCTCAGCGCCTCCTGCACGATCCGGTACGCCGACAGTTCCACACCGGGCGGCAGCGGACGCCGCTCACCGGTGATCTCGGTGGTGACGGTGAGTCCGGCGGCGCGGGTGTTCTCCACCAGTGACCCGAGCCGGTCGAGGGTGGGCTGCGGGGCGTGCCGGGAGGTATCAGCGGCGTCCGCGGGCTCGCCGGGGGCGGGGTGCTCGGAGCGCAGAACGTCCAGGACGCGGCGCAGTTCGGTGAGCGCCTCGACCGCGTTCTGCCGTATGCCGGCGAGGTTCTCCTTCAGCTCGTCCGGCGGGTCCTCGACGAGGTGGGGGGCGACCTGCGCCTGGATGGAGATGACCGACATGTGGTGGGCCACCACGTCGTGCAGCTCACGCGCGATACGGCCGCGCTCCTCCAGGAGGGTGCGCCGGGCGCGTTCCTCGGCGGTGAGCGTCGTCTGCCGGCCGAGCTCGGCGCGGGCCTCGCGGCGGCCGCGCAGGGCGATGCCGAGGACGACGACGACCGCGAACAGGGAGACCGCGGTCTGGCCGGTGGGTGAGTGGTTCCACGCGCCCCAGAGGCCCTGGAGGACATAGGTGAGCAGCGCGGTCAGAGCCAGTGCCTCGACGGAGACACGGGTGCGGACCCGCAGGGCGAGCAACAGCAGGACGAGCAGGTGGGCCGCGATCCCCCACGCGTTCCAGGGCCACGGGAACCCGTCGATCTGGCCGGCCATCAGCAAGCGGCGCAGCAGGACGGCACCCGCCAGCGAGGCGATGAGTGACAACCACAGCGCCGGCACCGGGCGCCGCAGTGCGAGGACGATCGCCCCGCACTGCCCGACCGCGATCAGCAGCGCGTTGCCGTCGCCGATTTGCCCGGCTTGCTGGAGTTGGTCCAGAACGCCGAAGAAGATGCCGAACGCGGCCAGCCCCACGAACCCGTGCGGCACCCAGCGCAGCCACACCGACGGGGGCAGCGGGTTCGCCTCCCAGGTCCACAGGTCGTCCCGCAGCGCGCCCAGCCATCGCCGGACGAGCCCTTCCCCCTTGTGCGCCACGCCGTTCAGCCTAGACATGCCGTACGCCCTCCGTCGTCGGCCGGTGGGCGCGGACCACCCGGGACCGTCCGCGCCGTCGCCCTCCCCCGCCCCGCTCCCAGGACCGGAACGCGGACACGCAGACGGCGAGGGCGAGGACGAACACGGGCAGCCACACCAGCCGGGCGGCGACCCAGCCGAGGCCGTCGGGGACGGTGTGCAACCCGGGCAGGCGGCCGGCGGGCAGGGCGGCGGCGGTGGTCGCCATGAGGGCCGTCTGATGCCAGAGGAAGAGGGTCATCGCGGAGAGGTTGACCAGTGCCACCGCCGCCCACGCGACCGGCCTGCGCATCGCGCCGCGCAGCCGCTCCCGCAGCAGCAGCGCCAGCCCGCACTGGGCGACGCCGAAGGTGACGGCGGCGAGCGTCGGCGGGTTGAGGTTGGACACCTCGGCGCCCGGGACGCCGACCATCGACGCCGGGTAACCGGCGAAGGCGACGAGCGCGGCCGTGGCCGCCGTACCGGCGACCAGGAGGATCAGGCCGGACCTGCGGCGTTCCAGCTCACCCCGGGTCCAGGCGGCACCCAGGGTGTACGGCACCAGCCAGCCCGCGGCCAGGTTCAGCAGGCCCAGCGAGTCGGGGGCGCCGAGGCCGAAGCGGAACAGGTCGACATGGAGGACGACGGCGAGCGGCCACAGCGGGTGGAGCCGGGCGAGCAGCGGGGTCGCGGCGGTGAGCGCGGCGAAGACCAGGAGGAACCAGAGGGGGGACAGGGCGAGTTTCGTCAGGGCGCGGACGGTCGCGTACTCGGCGCCGGAGAGCAGCAGCACGACCGTGACGGCCGTCCACAGGGTGAGGACGGCGACGACCGGGGTGAACAGCCGGGTCGTCCGGTCGCGCAGCCATCGGTGGTACGGGACGCCCCGGGAGCGGGCCGAGGCGTACCCGCGGGTCGCCACATGACCCCCCACCAGGAAGAACACGGCGAGGGTCTGGAACATCCAGGAGATCGGGGCCAGCCACGGCATGTGCTGGAGCGGGCTGGCGGTGTGCAGGGTGCGGCCGTCCGCGACGAGCGCCGTGACGAGCCAGTGCCCGAGCACGACACCGAGGATGGCGAGGGCGCGCAGGGCGTCCACGGCGCGGTCGCGGTGCTGCGGGGTGGCCGTGTCGACACGCGCGGCGGCGCGGCGTATCGCCGTGGTGAGGCGGCTCATGAGGTCACCGCCCGCAGGTCGCCGAGGACGATCCGGGTGAGGTTGGCCAGGGAGACGGAGCCGGGGGCGAAGTAGTCGCTGTGACCTCCGTCCCCGGCCGCGAAGACCCGGGCGCCGAAGTCAGGGGAGACGGGGTCGGTGCCGAAGCCGACGGTGGTGCCGGGCAGGTCGACACTGAGGTGCGGCACGTTCTCCACCCAGTCGTCGCCGCCCCGGGCGGCCCAGACACGGGCCCGGGTGTGCAGGGCGGCCGCGGTGCGGGCACCGGTGCCGGGGCTGCCGAGGAGGGCGATGTCGTCGACGTCGAGACCGTGCGCCGCCTCGGCGCAGACGACGGATCCGTAGGAGTGGCAGAGCAGCGAGATCCGGGTCCGCTGCCCCCGCTGCCCTGCGACGGCACGCAACTCCGTCACAGCGGCCCGCAGTTCGGGAGCGGCTTCCTCCGCCCGCTCCATGGTGGCGACGGAGGTGCTGAAGGTACCGGGCGTCTCGTACCCGAGCCAGGCCACGACGGCCGTATGCGTACCGTCTGGGGCCTCGTCGCGCAGGCGCTCGTGCAGGGCGAGGGCGGCGGCGCGGAACCGGCCGTAGGTGTCCAGCCCGGTGTCGGAGCCCGGGACGAGCACGGCGACCCGGTCGGCGCGTGCGAGATCACCGAGCACCTCGGTGACCAGTCCGTCCCCGCGCCCGTCGAAGTAGAGCAACTGCCGTGCGCCGAGCGCCCGGTCGACCGCGGCCCGCTTCCGGTCGCCGTAGGCGTCGGCCATACGGGCGGCTTCCCGGGCGTTGCCCCGGTGGGCCGCGTAGGTCGCGTCGAGCCCCGCCGCGGCGGGCACCGCCGGCACGGGCGCGGGCACCCGCGCCCGCCCGGCCCCGGCGAGCGGGACGACGACGGCCCCGGCGACCACCAACGCCATCAGTCCCCGCCACCACCGGCCGACGGCACCCCGGCTCCCGCGTCCGCCTCCGGCCCCGTCCCGGCTCCCACCTCCGGTCCCGCGGACCGTCGTGTCTCCCTCGGAGGAGGTACCCCCGGGGCTCGGGAAGTCCGGTGTCCCCGCCCGATGCCGGCGCCCCATCGCCTCGCCCCTCCCTCGTCCACCGACCCGCCCATCGGGCCTGACGGACAAGGAAGTTACGGGTCAAAGGAGGTAACCCGCGTCCCACCGGGGGACTCACTCACGGGGTAGCTCTCAGGTACTAGGGGTATGACGGAGACCCCTCTGCCAGGTATGCCGGAGACGGGCACGGCAGCGCCCCCTCGCAGGGAACCGCTCACCAGCCGAGCTGGGCGATCTCCTCCGCCACCACCGCGCACGCGTCCGCCGCCGGATCGATCAGCGGGAAGTGCCCGACGTCCTCCAGCAGCGTCACCCCCACCACCTCCCCCGCCTTGGCCGCCGCCTCCGCGTACGACTCGGCGACCGCCTGCGGAACATCCACATCGGTGCGCCCCTGCACCAGGGTCGTGGCGATCCCGGTGGGCAGCAGCAGCGCCGGATCCGCGGACGGCCGGCGTTCGGCGAAGTGATCGTCACCGCCGAGGAGCTGCCGCACGGCACCCCCGCACACACCCAGCTTGTCCGCGACCTCGACGTCGGCGATCGGGGCCAGGGCGACGACCCCCCGCAGCGGCGCCGGACCGTCGGTCCGCCAGGCGGAGTCACGGGGCAGCAGATGCCGGGCGGCGGCCCACAGCGCCAGATGCCCACCCGCCGAGTGGCCGGTGAGAACGATCCGCCGGGGGTCGGCCTGCGGCAGATGCTCCCGGATCAGCCCGGGCAGCGCGTCCATCGCGGCGGCCACGTCGTCGAACGTGTCGGGCCACCGCCCGGCGATCGTGTCGCCGCCACCCGCGTCCCCGCGCCGGTACTCGACGCTCGCCACGGCGAAGCCCCGCCCGGCCAGGAAGGCCGCGAACGGGCTGATGTGGCGCCGGTCGTACGGCGCCCGCCAGGCACCGCCGTGCAGGACGACCACCACGGGCGCGGGCCCCGGCCCGCCCTCCCCGCGCGGCAGGTAGAAGTCGATCAGCTGATCCGGGTCGTCGCCGTAGGCCGCCGTGGCGTCGGGGTCCACGGGCGGGTGGGAGAAGGCCGACTCCTCCTCGGCTGCGGCCCGTGCGGCTGCGACGTCGTCCGTCATGCTCAACCTCTCAGCGATACACCGTAGTTCGACGGACCGGGCGGAGACACGGCCGTTTGGCCGGGACGGTATCAGGACGCCCACGTGCCCCGACATGCGGATGTCACGCACGGTCAGCGAGGTCGGGGGTGGCACCGTGCGGTGCCGCCCCCGACCCCGGCCTACGCCGGAACCTCCGCCAGCACGTCCGCCAGCACCCGCGCCGCCCGCTCCACGTCCGCGAAGCCGACGTACAGCGGGGTGAACCCGAACCGGAGCACGTCCGGACGCCGGAAGTCGCCGACCACGCCCCGCTCGATCAGCCGCTGCATCACGTCACCGGCGTCCTCGCAGCGCAACGCGATCTGGCTGCCCCGCTCCGGGTGCGCGAGCGGTGTCACGCACTCCACCCGGCCCTTGGGCACATACGCCCCGACGCACTCCAGGAAGAAGTCCGTCAGGGCGAGGGACTTCGCCCGGACCGCTGCCACGCCCACCCCGTCCCAGACCTCCAGCGCCGCCTCCAGGGCGAGCATGGAGAGGATGTCCGGGGTGCCGACCCGCCCGCGCACCGCACCGGCCGCCGGGGCGTAGTCCGCACGCATGCCGAAGGGCTCCACGTGGGAGTTCCAGCCGGGCAGCGGAGAGTCGAACCGGTCCTGCAGATCGGCGCGCACATACAGGAACGCCGGTGAACCGGGCCCGCCGTTCAGATACTTGTAGGTGCAGCCGACCGCCAGGTGCACGCCGTGCTCGTCCAGCCCCACCGGCAGCGCGCCCGCGCTGTGGCACAGGTCCCATACCACCAGCGCCCCCGCCGCACGCACCGCCGCCGTCAGCGACGGCAGGTCGTGCAGCCGGCCGGTGCGATAGTCGACGTGGTTGAGCAGCACGGCGGCTGTGCGGGCACCGAGCACACCGGGAACCTCCGACGGCGTCACCGGACGCAGCGTGCAGCCGGTCATCCGGGCGGCCGACTCGGCGATGTAGCCGTCCGTGGGGAACGTGGTCGCGTCGACCACGATCTCGTCCCGTACCTCGTCCCGTACCTCGTCCCGTCCGGGCCCCCCGCCGTCCGCCGACCGTGCCAGCCGCACCGCTCCCACCAGCGCCTTGAACACGTTGACGCTCGTCGAGTCGCCGACCACGACCTGCCCGGCCGCCGCACCGACCAGCGGCGCGATCCGGTCACCGATCCGTTCCGGCGCCGTCCACCAGCCGCCCTCGGTCCAGGACCGGATGCGCAGCTCGCCCCACTGCCGGCGCACCACGTCCTCGACCCGTCCGGGCACGGCGGCCGGCAGCGCGCCCAGCGAGTTGCCGTCGAGATAGACCACCTCGTCGAGCACGAACTCGGCTCGCTTGGCGGCCAGTTCGTCCGAGGCGTCCAGCTTCTCCGCCTTCACCGCGAGCTCAGACATGGGACCGCGCCGTCCACAGTTCGGGGAACACGTTCTTCCGCGCCCGCTTCTCCAGCCAGGCCACCCCGGCGGAGCCGCCCGTGCCGGTCTTCGAGCCCATCGCGCGGCGGGTGGCGACCAGATGGTCGTTGCGCCAGCGCCACACCAGTTCGGCGACATCGGTCAGCGCCTCACCGAGCCGGGCCACCTCGTCCCGCTCGTCACCGGAGTAGACGGCCGTCCAGGCCGCCTCCACCTCCGCCGACGGCTCGTACCGCAGCGTCACGTCGCGCCGCAGCACGTCCTCCGGGATCGCGTGCCCGCGCCGCGCGAGGAACCGCAGGACCTCGTCGTACAGACTCGGTTCGTGCAGCGCCTTCTCCAGCTCGGCGTGCACGCGCGGCGCGCCCCGGTGCGGGACCAGCATGGACGCCGACTTGTCGCCGAGCAGGAACTCCATGCGCCGGTACATCGCCGACTGGAAGCCGGAGCCCTCGCCGAGGGCGCCGCGGTAGGAGTTGAACTGCGCCGGGGTGAGTCCGCTCAGCGGCCGCCAGGACGCGTTCAGTGCCTCCAGCTCCCGCACGGACCGCTTCAGCGCGTCGGTCGCGGTCGGCACGTCGTCCTCGCGCAGCGCCTTCGCCGCGGTCTCCCACTCGTGGACGATGACGGTGAACCACAGCTCCATCACCTGGGTGGTGACCAGGAAGACCATCTCTCCGGGATCGTCGGAGAGGGTGTGCTGGAGGTGGGTGAGAACGTCGGCCCGGACGTAGTCCTCGTAAGGGGTCGTTCCGTGGAAGTCGAGATGCGGGGTCTCCGGCTCATGAGCCTCGTGGGACATCGCTGTCTCCTGTACCTGTACTCCGGGTAGCGGTCCGCCCCTGCCGTTACCGGCACGGGGGCCCCGGTCCCCACGGTGCATCCTGCGCAATCGTCCCCCGCCGCCGCAAGGCCCGCCTGCTCACAGGCGGGCCACGACAGTGTGACGGCTCAGCCCAGGACCTGGGCCGCCGTCGGCGAGGAGTCCTTCAGGAACTGGGAGCAGCGCGCGTACTCCTCCTCCTCGCCGATCGCCTGCGCGGCGCGGGCGAGGGCGTGCAGGGCGCGCAGGAAGCCGCGATTGGGCTCGTGCTCCCACGGCACGGGGCCGTGCCCCTTCCAGCCGTTGCGGCGCAGCGCGTCCAGCCCGCGGTGGTAGCCCGTACGGGCGTACGCGTACGACTCCACGACGCCGCCCCGCTCGAACGCCTCGTCGGCCAGCTGGGCCCAGGCCAGCGAGGAGGTGGGGTGCTTGGCGGCGACATCGGCGGACGAGGTGCCCGACGCGAGCAGCTCGCGCGGGCCGGGGTCGTCGGGGAGGTGGGTCGGGGGCGGGCCCCCGAGGAGGTTCTCGTGAATCGACATGGGTCCAGTCTCGTACATCGGCGTGCCGCGCCGCCGCGCCGGCCAGGGCGGAGCCGGCCAGGGCGGAGCCGGCCAGGGCGGAGCCGGCCACCGGGACGCCCGCCTCCAGCGGCGGCACCGCCACGCTGCCGTGGGTGCGGCACTCCGGCCGGCGGCACTCGGGCGCGGGCCGGCGTACGGTCGCGAAGGCGAGGGCGGAGCCCGCCACCAGGATGCCCGCGCACGGGGCCGCCGGACGTCGGGCATGCGGCCGCGCATACGGAAGGGCCCGGCACCGAGCGCCTCGCGCGAGCGGTACCGGGCCCTGCGTGCCGCGGGCGGGCTACTTGATGCGGGTGCCCGTCGAGCGCAGGTTCTGGCAGGCCTCCAGGACGCGGGCCGACATGGACGCCTCGGCCAGCTTGCCCCAGGTGCGGGGGTCGTAGGTCTTCTTGTTGCCGACCTCGCCGTCGACCTTCAGGACGCCGTCGTAGTTGCGGAACATGTGGTCGGCGACCGGACGGGTGAACGCGTACTGGGTGTCGGTGTCGATGTTCATCTTCACGACGCCGTTCTCCAGCGCGGTGAGGATCTCCTCGGGGGAGGAGCCCGAGCCGCCGTGGAAGACGAAGTCGAACGGCTGGGAGCCGGCCGGCTTGCCGTACTTGGCGGCGACGCCCTCGTTGAGCTCCTTCAGCAGCTCGGGACGCAGGACGACGTTGCCCGGCTTGTACACGCCGTGCACGTTGCCGAAGGACGCGGCGAGCAGGTAGCGGCCCTTGTCACCGAGGCCGAGCGCCTCGGCGGTGCGGACGGCGTCGTCGACCGTGGTGTAGAGGGAGTCGTTGATCTCGTGGGTGACGCCGTCCTCCTCGCCGCCGGTCGGGGTGATCTCGACCTCGAGGATGATCTTCGCGGCGCGGGTGCGCTCCAGGAGTTCCTGGGCGATGGACAGGTTGTCCGCGAGGGTCTCCGCGGAGCCGTCCCACATGTGGGACTGGAACAGCGGGTTGCGGCCGGCCTTGACGCGCTCCTCGGACACGGCGAGCAGCGGGCGTACGTACCCGTCGAGCTTGTCCTTCGGGCAGTGGTCGGTGTGCAGGGCGATGCTGACGTCGTACTTCTCGGCGACGATGTGCGCGAACTCGGCCAGGGCGACCGCGCCGGTCACCATGTCCTTGCTGTGCTGGCCGCCCAGGAACTCGGCGCCGCCCGTGGAGATCTGGACGATGCCGTCGCTCTCCGCCTCGGCGAAGCCGCGCAGCGCCGCGTGCAGGGTCTGCGACGACGTGACGTTGATGGCCGGGTAGGCGAACTTCCCCGCCTTCGCCCGGTCCAGCATCTCGTTGTAGACCTCGGGAGTTGCGATGGGCATCTGTCCGCTCCTTTAAGCGTGCGGTGTGGCGTACTGCGTGCTGTCGGCCCTGACCTGGAACCTTGGAAGCGACGTCATTGTCGCGCCCATCCTTCCAGACTCGGCCGGAAGGTCCATCCCGCCGTCCGCCCACTGGGCGGCGGCCGGCCCGTCAGTCGAGGCCCAGCTCGTCCTTGGCGTAGGCGAAGAGGTACGGAACCCCGGCGCCCTCCCGGATCTTCTCGGCGGCGCCGGTCGCCCGGTCGACGATGGTCGCGACGCCCACGACCTCCGCGCCGGCCTCGCGCACGGCCTCGACGGCGGCCAGCGGGGAGCCGCCGGTGGTGGAGGTGTCCTCGACGACGAGCACCCGGCGGCCCTCGATGTCCGGGCCCTCGACGCGCCGCTGCAGCCCGTGCGCCTTGGCGGCCTTGCGGACGACGAACGCGTCCAGCCTCCGGCCCCGCGCGGCGGCGGCGTGCAGCATCGCTGCGGCGACCGGGTCGGCGCCCATGGTCAGCCCGCCCACCGCGTCGAACTCCAGCTCCGCGGTGAGGTCCAGCAGCACCTGCCCGACCAGCGGGGCGGCCTCGCCGTCGAGGGTGATGCGGCGCAGGTCGACGTAGTAGTCGGCCTCCAGACCGGAGGAGAGGGTCACCTTGCCGTGCACCACGGCCTTGTCCTTGATCTGCTGCAGCAGCGCGCCGCGTGTGTCCGTCATGCGGGCCAGCTTAGAGGCGGGTCCAGGTCCAGGTCGTCGAGGCCTCCAGCGGCTCCACGGGGGTGACCAGGCGCGGGTGAGTGTTCAGCCCGTCCGGCGGGCCGGTCTGCGGCTCCACGCAGACGGCCTCGCGCTGCTCGTCGTAGACGACGACCCACTCCTGCGGGCTCGTCACCCTCAGCTCCAGCCGGCCCGGCCAGGTGAGGGTGACATCGACACCGCCGGGCATCCCGAAGCAGTCGTCCCACGGTCCCGGCTTCGGGTCGGTCCGGTGCCCGGTCGGCAGATGGTCCGCCCCCCGCTCCTCCTGCCAGGCGGGCGAGAAGTCGATCGCCACCTCCTCGCCGTCCCCGCCGAGGCTGCGGTTGAACCACGGGTGCCAGCCGATCTGCGCCGGGAAGGACGACTCGTACGTCTCCACGCCCGTCGTCAGCGTCAGGGACCCCTCGCCGAGCGTGATCTGCTGGGTGACCCGGCCCGCGTACGGCCACGGCTCGGCGAAGTCGTACGTGATCACGGCCTCGTCGGTGCTCGTACGGGCGGTGCGCCAGGCGGCGTCGCGTGCGGTGCCGTGGATCGCGTGCGGCGGGGCGTTGAGCGGCATCTGGCGCACGGTGGCGCCGTCACGGAACCGCCCCTCACGGATGCGTCCGCACCAGGGCACCATCGGGAAGCACCCGAACCGCTCTCCCTGCCGCAGCAACTCGACGCCCCCGACCCGCAGCCCACCGACCCGCCCGCCGTTCCCCGGCAGCACGTCCACTTCCGCGTCTCCCGCGGTCAGCGTGATGTGTTCGTTACTCACATGACGACCCTACTGGGACGATCAAGAGGGCACCCCCAGCACCGGACGGCGTCCGCCGGGCGGGCGCGGGGCCGGGCGCGGGGCCGGGCGCCCCGGCGGGCAGACACGGGGCCGAGCGCCCCGGCGAGCAGACGCAGGGCAGGCAGCGAGCGACGTCCCGGGCGCGCCCCGTGCCGGGCAGGCGCCGGGCCGAGCGCCCCGGGAGCAGACGCGGGGCCGAGCGTCCCGCCGGGCAGGCGGCGAGCGATGTCCCGGGCGCCCCGTGCCGGGCAGACGCCGGGCCGAGCGCCCCGGGAGCAGACGCGGGGCCGAGCGCCCCGGGAGCAGACGCGGGGCCGGGCGTCCCGCCGGGCAGGCGGCGACCGACGTCCCGGGCGCCCCGTGCCGGGCAGGCGCGGGGCCGAGCAACGTGCCGGGCAGGCGCAGGGCCGAGCGCCCCGGGAGCAGACGCGGGGCCGAGCGTCCCGCCGGGCAGGCGGCGAGCGATGTCCCGGGCGCCCCGTGCCGGGCAGACGCCGGGCCG
>NZ_JBITRU010000018.1:0-43148 GCF_044540255.1 Streptomyces sp. NPDC086080 | reverse complement strand
CCGAGCGACGTGCCGGGCAGGCGTGGGGCGGGGTACCGCCTGTTACCCCACCCGCCCGGTGGGGCTCAGCGGCGTCGGCGGAGGGCCCTGATCGCCACGACCGCCGAGGCGACCGCGAGGGCCGCTGCCGGGGCGGCCCAGCGCAGCGGGGTCGCGGACGAGACGGTCTGCGGGGCGGGGACGGGAGCGTAGCGGCCGCGGGGCGGGGCGTGGTCCACCTCCTCGGCACTGCGGCCGATCATCGTCCGCCGGGCGTGTGCCGCCTCCGCGACGGCCTCGTCGCCGCTCTCGCCGCCCTCCAGCGAAGGCGGAACCTCGACATCGAAGCCGTCCACCGACTCCTCCGGTTCGGCCGCCGGCTCCTCCGTCTCCTCCGGTCCGGGCGCGGGCGGCGGGGCGTCGTCCGCGTCCGGGGTGGTCTCGAAGTCGTCGGTGACCTGGGGCTCGAAGTCCCCCATGGACAGGAGCTCCGGCGACTCCCGCCCGTCGGCGGCCTCGGACGGCCGCTGCTCCGCGGGGCCATCCTCGAGGGCGGAAGCCTCCTCCGAACCATCGATGGCCGACTCCGAGGCACCGCCATCCGGGACCGGGCCGGGCCCCTCCCCCGCACCAGTGCCCGCTCCCGGGGCGGAAGCCGCCTCCGAGCCAGGGCCCGCTTCGGGGCCGGGAGCCGCTTCGGGACCGGGGGCCGCTTCGGGGCCGGGAGCCGCTTCGGGACCGGGGGCCGCTTCGGGGCCGGGAGCCGCTTCGGGGCCGGGAGCCGCGCCCGAGCCAGGGGCCTCCTCCGGGCCGTCGGTGGCCGACCCCGAGGCACCGGCATCCGGGACCGGGCCGGGCCCCTCCCCCGCACCAGGGCCCGTCCCCGGGCCAGGGGCCGTTTCGGGACCGGGGGCCGCTTCGGGGCCGGGAGCCGCGCCCAAGCCGAGAGCCGCCTCCGGGCCGTCGGCGACCGACCCCGAGGCACCGCCATCCGGGACCGGGCCGGGCCCCTCCCCCGCACCCTCCCCCGCACCCGGGCCCGCCCCCGGGCCAGAGCCCGCCTCCGGGCCAAGCGCCGGGTCGGACGGCTCCCGCTCGGCCGCCGTTCGTGCCAGGTTCTCCGCGAAGCGGTTCAGCAGGCGGGTGACCGCTGCCGCCACCGCCTCCGGAGGAAACTCCGTGACCCGGCCGTCGGCCGTCGCCGTGCCGGTGATGGTGAGGGTCGTGCCGGAGGAGTCGGCGGGGGCCAGGCGCAGCCGGAGCGCCGTCTTCACCGTGCCGCTGCCCCGGGTCTCCGACGCCTCGCCCTCGAAGGTGTACGAACCGTCGTCGCGCGCGGACACCCGTACGGCTCCCCGGTAGGTGACGGAGTGGCTGCCGACGCGGACCTTCAGGCGGCCGGCGACGGGATCCGCACCGGCGTCGTGCTGGAGCCCGGGCACCGCCCGGGCGACCCGCGCGGGGTCGTCCAGCACCTCCCTGAGCCGCTGCTCCTCGACCGGAACGAACACCTCGTGCTCCATGAGTCCGGAGCCTACCCAGCCGAGACCGGACCGCACCCCCGCCGACGGAAAGTCACGGCGCGTCGGCGGGGAACGCGGTAGGGAGCTCAGCCGGTGTATCGCGGGTGGATCAGCGTGGACGCCGGCAGGTCGCTGACCCGCGTCTCCTCGGCGGCCCGGATGTCCGCCGCGAGGGAGGCGTCGGTGAGCGTGCGGGTGCGCGGCCCGGTCGGGTCGAGACGCGGCTCACCCGGCGGGAGGTGGCGTGAGGCCAGCACGAACCCCCAGTCGCGGTGGGCCTGCGCGGTGCGCGTGTGGCTGCGGTCGGGCCCGGCGGCGAAACCGGCCTGCCGCCCGCGCACGCGGTACGCCGCGGTGTGGAACCCCGCCGCGCGGAGCGTGGAGTCCACCGTCCAGAAGTCACGCGGGCGGTGCGCCACCGCGCCCCCGTGCACCACGAGCCGCCCGCCGGGCGCCAGCACCCGCCGGGCCAGCCCGTAGAACTCCTGCGAGTACAGCTTCGTACTCGCGGTGATCCCGGGATGCGGCAGGTCCGAGACCACCACGTCGTACGCCGTCGGCGGCTCCCCCCGCAGCCAGTCGAAGGCGTCCGCGGTGGTCACGCGCACGCGCGGGTCGTCGAGTGCGTGCCCGTTCAGCGCGGACAGCGCCGGGTCGTGGCGGGCCAGCCGCACCACACCCGCGTCGAGCTCGACGACGTCGACCCGGTGCACCCCGGTGTGGCGCAGCACCTCGCGCACGGCCAGCCCGTCACCGCCGCCGAGGACGAGCACACGCGTGTGCGGCCCGTTCATCGCGGGATGCACCAGCGCCTCGTGGTACCGGCGTTCGTCCCGGCCACTGACCCGCAGCCGCCCGTCGAGGAACAGGTTCAGCGGCCGCCCGTCCCGCCCGCCGGTGAGCAGTACCTCCTGGACGTCCGTGTGCACGGCCACCCGTACGTCCGAGCCGTACATGGCGTGCCGGGCGGCCCGTTCGAAGTCGTCGACCAGGGCGGCGGCGGAACCGAGGATCACCAGCACGCACACATTGGCGGCCACCAGCAGCCGGCGGGCCCGGTGCGTGAGGTCCTGCCGGAACAGCCCGAGCACCAGCGCGCCCCCGACGACCGCGTTGACCGCCCCTGTGATCAGCGCGCCGGTCAACTGCCCCAGCAGCGGCAGGAGAAGGAACGGAAAGGCGAGTCCGCCCACCAGGGCGCCCACATAATCCGCGGCGGACAGATCGGCCACCGCGCCGCCCGCGTCCTGCCGGCGGATCCGCTGGATCAGCTCCATCAGCAGCGGCACCTCGGCCCCGATCAGCAGCCCGGTGGCCAGCGAGAAGGCGACGAGCAGGGTGTGCGGACCGCTCGCCCAGACGCCGCCCCAGTCACCCGTCCAGGCGAAGACGGCATACAGGGCCATCGCGCTGCATCCCCCGACCAGCGCCAGCAGCGCCTCGACGGCGCCGAATCCGGCCGCCGCGTGCCGCCGCAGCCGCTTCGCGGCGAGGGAGCCGATGCCCATCGCGAAGACCATCACGGACAGCACGACGGACGTCTGGGCGACCGAGTCGCCCATCAAGTACGTGGCCAGCGCGACCAGTTCCAGCTCGTACACCAGTCCGCAGGCCGCGCAGACGAACACGCCCGCGAGGACCAGGAACCGCCCGGTCTCCTGGCGCACCGGCAGCCGCAGCGGACTCCCCGCGTCGCCACCGGGGCCGTCCCAGGACTGCGCGGAGCCGGGCGGTGCGGGGGCTTGCGGTTCGATCACCCCAGCGACGTTACGTCACTCCTCCACCGCACTGCGTCACCCACACGCGTGATATTTGTTTACGCCCGCCCCACACCGGAATGGGCCATCGTCCGCACCCCGACCCTCGTACGCGTGGCCACGAGCTGCCCGTCCTGTGGATAGGCGTGCCAGGTCCGCCAGTGGATTCTGCCCTGGCACCGCTGGGCGAGCATCGCCGTGAACGCGTGCGGACTGCCCGGGAAGACCCCGGCGAGACCCTGCGGATGGTCGGCCACCAGGGCGAGCAGTTCCTGGGCCCGGCCCGCGAAGGAACCCGGAGCCAGCACCTCCACCCGGGCGGCGAACTCGTACTCCCAGTCGCCCACCCGCGTGGCCACCCCCAGCGGAAGCGGCGTACTGCTGCCCGGAATGCACGCCACCGTCTCCGAGCAGAGGCCCCGCCCCTCCTCCACCAGCACCTGGTGGGACGCGCCCAGCAGACGCAACTGGAGCTTCGCCCCCGTCAGTTCGAGATCGAGCGTGGCCAGCGCGGGAAGCGGCTCCCGCCCCAGGGCCCAGGCGAGGTCGGCCGCGCGCGTGTCGGAATAGGCGGTGTTCAGGGTCGTGAGCATGGATCGGCTCCGCAGGCACACAAGGAGAGAAGAAATGGGTCCGCGCACCCCGGTCGCACCGGGGAACTCGGCCCGTCAGCCCGGTCGCCCGGCCGGAAGAAGGGTCCGCGGGGAGTCCGAGGGCTGCGCTGGTGTTTTATAGGGAATCATGAAATGTGGCGCCACCACAGCGTTTTTACCCAACTTCGTGGGCTTTCCATCCCCTAGGGGGCTCCTCAGCTCACCTGTTCAACCTCTGAGTACTCCTGTGAGGGACGGCGTACGCCGCCGCGCGCTCGGACACGGCACCCGACGGACGCACACTCCCGCCCCTCGCCCCCCACACACCCCGGCGGGGTCCGCCCCAGGTGCGGACCCCGCCGGCGCGGATGCGCCTTCCCCCGACGTGGAGGCGAGCTGCCCCGTGTCAGCCTCCTCCGCCGCCGCATCCGCCGCCTCCGCAGGACGACCCGCCTCCGCAGGACGAGCCTCCGCCGGAGGAAGAACCACAACCGGCGCCCCCGCCGCCCCCGCCGCCGTGCCCGCTGTCGGCCCACCAACTGCGGTTGTTCCCGCCACCACGGCCGCCCACCGGACGGGCGTCCCTGCGCCGGTTGACCAAGCGGGCACAGACGAACAGCAGGACGATTACAGCCAGGATGATGCCGAAGGTCATGGCGTCACCCTCCTTTCGGATCCCCCGTGATCCCCCGAAGCAGCCCCCCGTGGGCGCCTCGCTCACGTGCGTGACCGGGAGATGCCCCCCGCCCGCGCGGCCCAAAGCAGAGTTGAGGAAGTCCAGAGGTTCGGCGCAGGATGGCCGGCATGACCTCCAGCACGCGTCCTCTCCTGAACCGCCGGCTCGCCGAGTTCGGGACGACGGTCTTCGCCGAGATGTCCGCCCTGGCCCTGCGGACCGGGGCGATCAACCTGGGCCAGGGCTTCCCCGACACCGACGGCCCCGAGGAGGTCAGGGAGGCCGCCGTACGGGCGCTGCGCGACGGCCGGGGCAACCAGTACCCGCCGGGCCCCGGCATCCCCGAGCTGCGTACCGCCGTCGCCGCGCACCAGCAGCGCCGCTACGGCCTGTCCTACGACCCCGACACCGAGGTCCTGGTCACCGCGGGTGCCACGGAGGCGATCGCGGCCGCACTGCTCGCGCTGCTGGAGCCCGGCGACGAGGTGATCGCCCTGGAGCCCTACTACGACTCCTACGCGGCCTGCATCGCCATGGCGGGCGGCACCCGCGTCCCGGTCACGCTCCGCCCCCGCGAGGGCCGCTTCCGCCTCGACCTCGACGAGCTGCGCGACGCCGTCACCGACCGCACCCGCCTGCTCCTGCTCAACACCCCGCACAACCCGACCGGCACCGTCCTCACCCGTGAGGAGCTGACCGCGATCGCCGAGCTGGCCGTCGCACGCGACCTGCTGGTGATCACCGACGAGGTCTACGAGCACCTGGTCTTCGACGACGCCGAACACATCCCCCTGGCCACCCTCCCCGGCATGCGGGACCGCACGGTCACGATCTCCAGCGCGGGCTAGACCTTCTCCTTCACGGGCTGGAAGGTCGGCTGGATCACCGCCGCCCCGCCCCTGATCACCGCGGTCCGCTCGGCCAAACAATTCCTGACCTATGTCTCCGCGGGCCCCTTCCAGTACGCGATCGCCGAGGCCCTGGCCCTGCCCGACTCCTACTTCGACGACTTCCGCGCGGACCTGCGCACCAAGCGCGACGTCCTCGCGTCCGGCCTCCAGCAGGCGGGCCTCACGGTCTACCGCCCCTCGGGCACCTACTTCATCACCGCCGACATCCGCCCCGCGGGCGAAACCGACGGCATCGCCTTCTGCCGCGCCCTCCCGGAACGCGCGGGCGTCGTCGCCATCCCCACGGCCGTCTTCTACGACCACCGCGACATGGGCGCCCCGTTCGTCCGCTTCGCCTTCTGCAAGAAGACCGAGGTCCTGGAGGAAGCGTCCCGCCGCCTCAAGTCCGCCGGGGCCCGCTGAGCGGAAAGAGGTGGCTAGGCCAGCCCGAGGATCACGCGCACGCACTCCTCCACACGCCGCATCTCGCTCGGCGCCAGCAGCCCAAGACGTCGACGCAGCCTTGGCTTGTCCACGGTGTGCAGGTCGGTGCAGTTCACATACGACTCGTCGTACTTGGTCACTCCGCAGTCGGGACCGACCGGGACGTGAGTGGAGGCCGGGCCGGGGGTTCCGGTGATCACGACGACGGTCAGCGCCGACAGCGGTTCGGCGATCCGGTTCACCGTGAGGACGACCACGGGGTGCGGGCCGATGGGGTGGGGGAGAGCACACCCCCACACTTCGCCCCGCAGTGCGGAGCCGGTATTCACCACTCGGTCTCGTCCGCTGCCGCCAGTTCGTCCGCCGTTGCGGGCAGGACGCCTTCGGGGGTCGGGGCCTGAGTGCCGCCGTAGAAGTCGCGGATCTCCTGGGAGGCTGCGACTTCGGTCGCCTCGCGGGACAGAAGGCGGAGTCCTTCACGCAGGGCGTCGGAGAGCGAGTTCAGCTGAAGGGTCTGCATCACCCGCTGCAGATCCGCCATCTCGTCCGGGCGCAGCCGTACCTGGGCCACGCTGGTCGCGACGCTGTCGCCCTGCTTCCGGCGTGTCTGCGAGGGCCGGGCCGCGGCTGAGGTGCGCGTCCTGGTCGTGGCACCCCCAGCATGGCTCTTCCGTTCGGCCTTCGAGGTCATCCTTGCCTCCCCTCGTGTATGACAGATGTAATACATCCAGTGTCGTCCTCGTGTCCGAGCTGGTCAAGTGAACTGAGCGGGCGGCTGATCAGGCGGCATGGCGACCGCTCCCCGATCGGCAGCTTCGACACCGGCCGGGTTCCGGTGCGCGGAAGGCGAGGTCGCAGCCGTCGCAGGTCTGGAAGGGGAAGACGGCGGGGCGTTCGTCTCGGGGCGCCGGCGCGAGGGGTGGGGCGGGCAGTGGTGTCTCGCGCAGGCGGTAGGCGAGGATGCCCGCCGGATGGATCAGGGGCTGAGCGGGGAGGCCGTCGGTCAGCAGCTTGATGATCTGCACCGTTCCCAGGCCCGACGCGAGCCACCGGGAGATGCCCGGTGCCAGCCGTGCGGCGTCCCGCACGGACAGGTGCAGCCGGGAATCGACCCGCTGCAGTGCGGCGAGCACGGCGACAGCCTGCGGGTCGGCTTCGGCAAGTGACGGCGGCGGCTCCGGTTCCGGTTCCTGTTTCGCCTCGGGCCGTGGAGCTTCCGGCACGGCCGCGGCCGGTGCGGTGACGGGGCGCTTCCGGGGCCCTCGCGGGGCCGGAGGGCCGGGCGGCCCGTCCGGGTCCGGGTCCGGATCCGATCGCGGCTCGCCACCGCCCGGTACGTCGTAGAAGTACGTCCGGGTGCGGATCTGCCCCGAGGACAGGCGCTCGCGGCGGCGTTCCAGGTAGCCGGCGGCTTCCAGCTCCCGCAGGGCCCGGGAGATCAGGATCTCGCCCTCGGTGAAGTGCGCGCACAGGGCGGCGATGGAGACGGGGGCGCCGGTGGGCAGGGAGGCAATGTAGACCGCGACGCCGACGGTGACCGCGCTGCCGCGCCGCTGGGCGAGGGCGTTGGAGATCACGGTGAAGTCGGCGGTGAGGCGGGTGCGGATGTGGATCACGCCGGAAGTCGGAGCTCCGGCGTCGGCGCGCAGGCGCGCGTTAGACTGCGAGTCAGCCATCGGGAAGGTCTGCTTCCTGATCGGTGAGGCCCTCGTCCGGGATGCCCGTCCCGGCCGGGGGTCGCATCTGTTTGGGGGTTGTCGAGCTTGCTGCGGCGAACGTAGCCGTCCGCGTCCCGCGCCTGCAAGCCGGTCACCCGCACGGGTGACGCGGGCCCTGCGGCCGGGAGGGTGGGCGGGCGGGTAGTTCTTTCTCCCGGTTCTTCAGGGAGGTCAGCGGCCCACCGGACCCTCGCGGACGAGGCCCCGGTGGGCCCGGAAGACGGACGGCCACCGGGGCCCAGCCGACTCAGGGACGGTGGTGTTCCGCCTTCAGCCCGCCTATGAAGGCGGCCCAGGATGCTGCGTCGAAGGACAGCTCGGGACCGTGCGGGGCCTTGCTGTCACGGACGGGGACGGCGCCGGGGAATCCGTCGGCCACCTCCACGCAGTTGCCGCCCTCCTGATTGCTGTAGCTGCTCCTGCGCCACACGGCGACGCTCAGATCGGGACGGGACGTTCGCTCCACGATGGTTGTCCTCCCTCACGGATCGGATCATGTCGAGTGACATGAGCGGGGGCAGAGCTGCCGCCCGCAGCCGATCGTAGGTCAGGGAGAATCGCCGCACCTCGCCCGGATCCTCGATGAGTTGCCCATAGTGTGCGCCTTCTGTGTAGGCGACCTCCGAGCCGTCCGGCAGAGTGAGGACGGTGAGCGAACCGCCCATGACCTCATGCTCACCCTGATCGAACGGCAGTACCTGAACGGCGATGCAGGGATCAGCCCCAGTCTCGAGCAACCGCTCCAACTGCTCATGCATGACAGGCTGACCACCGACCGGACGCCTGAGAACCGCCTCATCGAGGACCACCCACAGTTCAGGACGGCCGGGCATGACGAGACGCTTCTGCCGTCCCATACGAACGCCGACCCGTTCCTCCAACTGCTCCTCGCTACCGAGCGTTCGGCCGACCTTGAGCAGGGCCCGTGCGTAGCCCTCCGTCTGCAACAGCCCGGGCACGACGTGAGCCGCGTACTCACGGATGGCCACCGCCCGCTCCGAGTACTCCATGAACTTCCGCGACCAGTCCGGGAACGCCTCCCGGTACACGTACGGCCACAGCTCGACGAGAAGATCGTCCGCACCGAGGGCGGCATCCAGCGCACGCGCCAGCTCCAGTGTCGGTTTCGCTCCCGACGCCCGCTCGATCTGCGTGATCCGCGTGCCCACCACGTGGGTCCTGGCTCCGAGTTCGGCCTGGGTGAGTCCGGCCGCCGTACGGAGCCTGCGCACCCGCGCGCCGAACAGTGCCGCCATCGACGCACTGGGGTCAATTGCGTTGGCCAAAGCGTTACTTCCGTTCCTTATGGCCTGAAAGGTAATACTGCGAACCCTGTTGAGCGTAGGGCGACCGGACGATTCTTGAACACGGAATGTGATGGCTCGTGTACGACGACGCGAGACGTCTGTGCTCGACACGCAAGGACGGACAGCCGTGCTGACAGGAACGACCACCCACGAGGACGAGCCGCCGGGACGAAGCACCGCCCCCGTTGCCGCGGAGGCACGCGAACAGTTCGCCTCCTCACCCCGAGGCGCACGCCTCGCCCGGCGTTTCGCCGTCCGGTGCATGGAGGTGTGGGGTCACCCGCCCGCGTCGGACGTGTCGTGCGCGATCGCCCTCGTCGTCGGTGAACTCGCCGCGAACGCCGTGCAGCACGGCCGCGTCCCCGGACACGACTTCGGCCTCCGGCTCACCCTCAACGAGGTGGCGGGCCTGGTACGGGTCGAGGTCGCGGACGCCGCCGCCACGAAACGACCACCCGCAGCCGCGCCCTCGTCGCATCCGGAAGGCGAGTCCGGTCGAGGGCTGCTCCTGGTGGAGGCCCTGGCGGTGCGCTGGGGGTCGGCACCCCGCCTCCCGCTGGGCAAGACGATGTGGGCGGAGATGTCCGCGGAGGCACCGACTCACCTGTAGAAACGCGCACGTGGCAGCCACCCGGCTCGGCCGACGAGGCTACTCAGTGTCTTTCGGGTGTCGCGGGGAGGCGTACACCAGGATGATTGGTCGAGGTCTCCGGGCTGACCAGGTAGCGGACCCGGCCACCACTGGTGATCTCGTACTCCCACTGCTCCAGTTCGGCCCCCTTCCACACCCGGGTGGCGTGCCTGCCGCGAAGCTGGTGCTGACGGTTCCAAATGGGCACGCGACAGCGGGTCCGCGCGAAGGGCTTCCAGACAGCGATGCGCGTTCGGCAGCGCCACCCGGCACAGCTCCTCCCAACCGACTGCGGCCTCTGTCGTGCCGTGAACAACGTTCCAGCCGCTCAGCGGGGGGACGCTGACCCGATCGCCCTTCTTGGGACTCACTCGTGCACCTCGACCGGGCCGAGATCGACATCACCCAGCGGACGGAGTGCTCCCCTGAGCTGGTCAGGGTCCGCGTTGATACGGGCCGTCGCTCGCCACGAGACGATCGCCCGGTGCACGGCCTCCCTGGTGCCCAGCTCAGCGGCGTCGGACAGGGCGTCCAGGAGCTCGACAGTGAATTCTCGGACCTCCTCGCTGTCCAGGTGACGCACCCACGGGAACACGTCGGGCAGCGCGAGCACGAGCGACTTGGCACCGTCGTCCTGCTTCAGCAGGGCGAGGAACAACCGGGACGCGGTGGTCAGGTTCTCCTCGGTGCGCTCGGCATGTATGGCCGTGGTCAGCACCATGTCGGGTGCGTCCCGGTGCGTGATGCGCAGGCATCCCAGGGCGGCGGCTCTGGCTGCCACGGCCTTCGGGTTCCGGGACAGGTCGGTGAAGGTGACGGCTTCCGATTCGTCTGCACAGTGCGCGATGGCCACACTCAGACCATACTCGGAGTGTGATCTGATTTCCATCGAAAGGTGCAACAGGGACACGACCCGCCCGGCCGGAGCCCGCTGAGCACAAGAGCCCGGCCCGGACAGTGACTGTCCGGGCCGGGCTCTGCTCGAGGACGGACTACTCGTCGTCCCCGGGCTTCTCCGCCTCGTTGATGTCCTGCTCCAGGCCGAGCTGCTCGACGAGCCACTTGTCGAACTCGATCGCGGCCCGCACCCAGCTGACCGTCGAGGAGACGAAGTGCTCCAGGCTGACGCCCATGCCGATCAGCATCTGCGCCTCACCGATGAGACGGACCGTGCCGTCGTCGTGGGTGTGGGTGTAGACCTTGGGCCACAGGGTGCGCCGGTTCCAGTCGTCGATGGACTCGAGCAGCTGGGGCTTCTCGTCAATCTGGTGCGGCCGGTCGTAGAACGTCCGGACGGAGAAGATCTGCTGGTCGTCCTCACCGCGGAACATGAAGTAGGTGCGGAACTGCTCCCACGGCGCCGCGAGGTCACCCTCGTCGTCGACGACGTACTTGAGCTCCATCTGGTCGAGGAGCTGCTTCACGAGGTCCTGATCCGGGACGACGGGGCCCGCCGGTCCTTGCGGCTGCGGCTCGGGCTGGCCCCCGAAATTCGGAATCGAGGACGGGTCGATGGTCACCGTGAATTTCCCTTCGTACGGATCCCGCCATCCTCCCCCATGCGGGGAGGGGGGTGGCAAGCCCCGACAGGCTCTGTAAGCCCTCGGCTGACACGATCCGGTCAGCCGCAACCCCCGGGTGCCCACATCCGTCCTCCTGAACAGCGAAACGGAGGGGACCATGGACATGCGTGAAGCCGGCAGGGGCCACACCCGGTGGGGGCTCGTCCTGCCGTTCCTGGCCGCACCGGTGGTGGTCCTCGGTCTTCTGGTCGCGGGCTTCACCCTGTGGGCGTACTCGGAGGAGGACGACGCCGCCCGCACCGGCGCGGCGGTGGCCGTGCCCTGCTCCGAGGCCCTGGCCTTCGGCGCCGCCGAGCGCCCCGAGGACTCCGACGTGCGCGACTGCTCCGTGCAGCGGGGCATCGACACCGCCTATACGGCGGTGCTGCGGATGCCGCGGGAGGACGTGGGCGGCTGGCTGCGCGCGACGTACCCGGACGCGCCGAAGCCGCGCTCGGGCGGCACCTGCGGGGCGCTCTGCCTGGACGTGACCGCCGAGACCGGGCTGCCGGGCACCGCCGAGGCGCACGTGGTCCAGGTGCGGGTGGCATACGAGAACGCCGAGACGGCGCGGGTGCGCTTCTCGGCGTTCACGATGTGATCCACCCGCCTACAACGTCTTGCCCGTCGCCGGTCCCACCAGCAGGCCCTCCTCGAAGCGGTCGACGCGGACCGTGTCGCCGTCCTTGACCTCGCCGGAGAGGATCTCCTTGGCGAGGCGGTCGCCGATGGCGGTCTGGACGAGGCGGCGCAGCGGGCGTGCGCCATAGGCGGGGTCCATGCCCTCTTCGGCGAGCCAGGCCAGCGCCTCGGGGGTGATGTCCAGGGTGAGGCGGCGTTCGGCGAGGCGGCGGGCGAGGGACTCCAGCTGGAGCTTGGCGATGCGTTCCAGTTCGGGCTTGGTGAGGGCGGAGAAGACGACCAGGTCGTCCAGGCGGTTGAGGAACTCGGGCTTGAAGGAGGTCCGGACCACCTCCAGGACCTGTTCCTTCTTCTCCGTCTCGGTGGTGAGCGGGTCGACCAGGTACTGGCTGCCCAGGTTGGACGTCAGCACCAGGATGGTGTTGCGGAAGTCCACCGTGCGGCCCTGGCCGTCGGTGAGGCGGCCGTCGTCGAGGACCTGGAGCAGGATGTCGAAGACCTCGGGGTGGGCCTTCTCGACCTCGTCGAGGAGCACGACGCTGTAGGGGCGGCGGCGGACCGCCTCGGTGAGCTGGCCGCCCTCCTCGTAGCCGACGTAGCCGGGGGGTGCGCCGACCAGGCGGGCGACGGAGTGCTTCTCGCTGTACTCCGACATGTCGATACGGACCATGGCCCGCTCGTCGTCGAAGAGGAAGTCGGCTAGCGCCTTGGCGAGTTCCGTCTTGCCGACGCCGGTGGGGCCGAGGAAGAGGAAGGAGCCGGTGGGCCGGTCGGGGTCGGCGATCCCGGCCCGGGAGCGGCGTACGGCGTCCGAGACGGCGCGTACGGCCTCGGTCTGGCCGATGAGGCGCTTGCCGATCTCGTCCTCCATGCGGAGCAGCTTCTGGGTCTCGCCCTCCAGCAGGCGGCCGGCCGGGATGCCGGTCCAGGAGGCGACGACGTCGGCGATGTCGTCGGCGCCGACCTCCTCCTTGACCATGGTGTCCACGGCGACCTCCTCCTCGGCCTCGGAGGCGGCTTCCAGGTCGCGTTCGAGGGTGGGGATCTCGCCGTAGAGCAGCTTGGAGGCGGTGTCGAAGTCGCCGTCGCGCTGGGCGCGTTCGGCCTGGCCGCGCAGTTCGTCGAGCTTTTCCTTCAGTTCGCCGACGCGGTTGAGGGACTGCTTCTCCTTCTCCCAGCGGGCGTTGAGGCCGCGCAGTTCCTCCTCCTTGTCGGCGAGGTCGCGGCGGAGCTTGTCGAGGCGTTCGCGGGAGGCCGCGTCGGTCTCCTTGCCGATGGCGAGTTCCTCCATCCGCAGCCGGTCGACGGCGCGCTGGAGTTCGTCGATCTCGACGGGCGAGGAGTCGATCTCCATACGGAGGCGGGAGGCGGCCTCGTCGACGAGGTCGATGGCCTTGTCGGGGAGGAACCGGGAGGTGATGTAGCGGTCGGAGAGGGTGGCGGCGGCCACCAGGGCGCTGTCGGCGATCTGGACCTTGTGGTGGGCCTCGTAGCGGCCCTTGAGCCCGCGCAGGATCGCGATGGAGTCCTCGACGGAGGGTTCGGCGACGAGGACCTGCTGGAAGCGGCGCTCCAGTGCGGGGTCCTTCTCGATGCGCTCGCGGTACTCGTCGAGGGTGGTGGCGCCGACCATGCGGAGTTCGCCGCGGGCGAGCATGGGCTTGAGCATGTTGCCGGCGTCCATGGCGGAGTCGCCGCCGGCGCCCGCGCCGACGACGGTGTGCAGCTCGTCGATGAAGGTGATGATCTGTCCGTCGGAGTTCTTGATCTCGGCCAGGACGGTCTTCAGCCGCTCCTCGAACTCGCCGCGGTACTTGGCGCCGGCGACCATGGCGCCGAGGTCGAGGGCGACGAGCCGCTTGTCCTTCAGCGACTCGGGGACGTCGCCCTTGACGATGCGCTGGGCGAGTCCTTCGACGACTGCGGTCTTGCCGACGCCGGGCTCGCCGATGAGGACGGGGTTGTTCTTGGTGCGGCGGGACAGTACCTGCACCACGCGCCGGATCTCCTGGTCCCGTCCGATGACGGGGTCCAGCCTGCCCTCGCGGGCGGAGGCGGTGAGGTCGGTGCCGAACTTCTCCAGCGCCTTGTACTGACCCTCGGGGTCGGCAGTGGTCACCCGGCGGGCTCCCCTCGTCTTCTGGAAGGCGTCCTGCAGCTTCTTCGCGGTGGCGCCCTGCTGGGAGAGCACTTCGCCGGCGGCTCCGCCCTTGGCGGCGATACCGATGACGAGGTGTTCGGTGGACAGGTACTCGTCGCCGAGGTCGCGGGCGCGGGCCTGGGCGTCCGCGATGACGGCGAGCAGTTCCCGGTTGGGCTGGGGCGGTGCGACCGTGGACCCGGTGACGCTCGGCAGCCCGGCGAGGACCCGCTCGGCGCCGGAGCGTACGGCGGCCTGGTCGGCGTCGACGGCGGCGAGCAGGTCGGTGATGTTCTCGTTGTCCTGCCCGGCGAGCAGGGCAAGCAGCAGGTGGGCGGGGGTGAGGTCGGGGTGGCCCTCGGTCACGGCCCGGTTCCCGGCCGCGTTGATGGCTTCCCGGCTCCGGTTGGTCAGCTCGGCGTCCACGTGTCCGTTCTCCTCCTTGATGACCTTCAGTGACCTTCAGCGCGCCCCAGTGCGGGCCTCGTAGCTGACTCGGTCAACGTGCACAAACTTGAGTCTATTCCACTCAAGGTGGTGGGCGGGAGTGCGCCGGGGACTAAGTTCCGGGGTCATGACCGTCACGTATTCGGTGGATCCGGGCGATCCGGACGCGCCGTACCTCAGCTTCTGGCGCGAGCGGCACCTGTGCACGCTGACCACCCTCCGTCCGGACGGCACCCCGCACCTGGTACCCGTCGGGGTGACATACGACCCGGAGGCGCGGCTTGCTCGCGTCATCACGAACAGGGCGAGCGCGAAGGCGCGCCACGTACGCGCGGCGGGGGCTCAGGGCGCGCCCGTCGCGGTCTGCCAGGTGGACGGCAGGCGGTGGGCCACGCTGGAGGGGCGCGCCGTGGTCCGTACGGAGCCGGAGCGGGTCGCGGAGGCGGTGCGGCGGTACGCGGAGCGCTACGGGCGGATGCCGTCGCCGAATCCGGCCCGGGTGGCCATCGAGATCACGCTCACGCGCGCGATGGGACGGGGGTGAGGCGGACGGCGCGGCCGGCACCGTACAGCGATGTGTTCCGGCCATCGAGCGATCGTGCGATACCCGGAAATGTCCCGCAAAACTGCAGCGGCGTCACCGTGTTCAGGTCACGGTGACGCCGCTGCGGGGGGAAGCACCTGAGCGATCTTTTACGACGGGGGAATCGCGTCAGGCGCTGCGGGGGGTGGCCGAGATGGTTCTGGGGGCAGCGGAGTCGGACTCCACCTGCCGGTGGTCCCGCTGGTCCAGGTTGACAAAGATCATTCCGTACCGGATGGCACACCGCACGGGCTTCGGCGCGCCCCTGGGCCGCCGCAGACACCGGAACGCCCGTACGTCTCCGTCCTCGTCGCGCGTGACCACGACCGGCTCACCGAACACGGTCACCATCAACGAGTCACCACTGTGGGGGATGGCGGTGACCAGGTCGATGAAGTGCCATCCGGATCGGTAGGCGGTCGCCATCTCACGGCGGAAGGAGCGGTCGTCGGGTGGCGTGGTCATCGCCATCAGTCCCAGGTGCTGTCGGCCGGGAAGGCCAGTGGCTCGTCATGGACGACCACGAGAGACCGGTCGCTGCCCACGAGGTGCGTGTCGCTCTCCGCGCCGGAGAGGCCGGCCAGGGTGCCGAAGGCCACAGCGGCGGAGAAAGCGGCGACAAGCACCGAGCGAAGCATTCTGTTCTGCATAGTCGGCTTCGTCCTCACTTGAAGGTCCCCTCTATCCCCCGTCAGATAAGACGATGGCTCATTCAGGCACGTCATGGCCACACAATCGGTGCATCATGTTCCTGCACGTTCAGGACCCTGGGGGGTGGAGATTTGACTGCAAAGGGGACAAAGGCGACACATCCCCATGCGGTGACCGCGCTGTGTCCGGAGGGAAGCCGCCTCTACGCGGACGCCCTCCGCGCCGGACACATACTGCGCACGGATGCCGAAGTCGCCCCCTGTCTGATGGAACTCGCCCTCCTCCACCCCGATCCGGACGATGCGAGCCGGCTGCGTCCTGTGCCGCCGTCGGTGGCCCTGGCCCAGCGGCTCAACCCCATCGAGCGCGAGATCACCGAACAGCGGCGGCTGTCCATCACGCTCGCCGAGGCCTTCGAGCCGTTCATGGACATCAGCACCCAGGAATCGACTCCGACCCACTCCATCACCGTGCTGGAGGGCCTCGACCGCATCAACGCCGCACTCGACCTGGCGACCGCCCACTGCCACTCCGAGATGCTCACGGTGCAGCCGAGCGCACACCGCCGCCCCGAGAACCGGCTCCTGGAAGCACTGGAACGGGACAGGCCGCTGATCGAACGCGGGGTGCGCATCAGGACGCTCTACCAGCACACCGCCCGGTTCAGCCCCGACCGGCTGGCCTACGGCGACCACTTCACCGACGGCAAGGTGGAGTACCGCACCATCGACGAACTCGTCGAACGGCTCATCATCTGCGACGAGAACGTCGCCTTCATCCCCATCAGGGAGGACCGGCAGGTGGCCCTGGAGCTCCGCCACCCCGGTCTGGTCCGCTATCTGGTCAAGGTCTTCGAGTTCATGTGGAACCGGGCCGTCCCGCTGACCGCCGGCGCTCCCTACGAGACCGCGCCCGACGGCATCACCGAGATCCAGCACTCCATAGCGAAACTGCTCGTCGAGGGCCACGTCGACGAGGCGATCGCGCGACGCCTCGGCATGAACGTCCGCACCTGCCGCGCCCACATAGCCAAACTCGCCTCCGCCCTCGGCAGCGGCAGCCGCGCCCAACTGGGCTACCTCATCGCCCAGTCGGGAATCCTGCAACAGGACCCATGATCCGATCCGGGGGAGCGAACCAGGCATGACCGGGAACGCGCGTCACGACGGACTGGAGGCCCTGGGCGAGGACGCCCTCGGCCTCTACGTCCGCGCCCTCCACCAGGGCCACGTACCCGCCCCCGCGCCCGCCGCGGCCCCGCTCCTCCTCCACCTCGGCCTGCTGCACCAGGCGCTCGACGACCCCGACCGGCTGGAGCCCGTCGCGCCGCAGATCGCCCTGCACCGGCTGCTGCGCGTCTCGGCGGACCGTGTCGCCGAGGAACGACGGCGCGAGGAACGGCTGGTCGAGGCCCTGGAGCCGCTGCTGCGAGCCGGCGCACCCGAGGCACCGACGACGCCCCTCATCACGCCGCACAGCGGCAAGGAGCGCATCGGACGGATCATCGGCGAGGCGATGGCCGAGGCCACCGAACTCCTCTCCGTCCAGCCCCACGACAGCTACACCCACTACGACCCGGCCCTCCACGAGCCCGCGCTCCGGCGCGACCAGGCCCTGCTCGAGCGCGGTGGCCGCATCCGCGCCCTCTACCAGCACACCCTGCGCCACGCACCCCCGCTCGCCGCCCGCTACGAACGGCTCTCGGGCGATGTCGAGGCCCGGACACTGGACGAGATCACCGAGCGCCTCGTCGTCATCGACCGCGAGGTGGCGTTCGTTCCCGCCAGCGCCGACCGCAGCGCGGCCCTGGAGATCCGCCATCCGGCGCTCGTGGGGTTCCTGGCGACCATGTTCGACCGCCTGTGGCGCCTCGCCACCCCGATGTTCCCGCGGGCCGTCCGGCGGCCCACCCTGAACGGAGTCACCCCCCGTCAGCGGGCCATCGCCGCGCTGCTCGTCGAGGGCCACACCGACGCCGTCGTCGCCGACCGCCTCGGCATGAACGTACGCACCGCCCGCGAGCACATCGCCAAGCTCGCCGCGACCCTCGGCAGCGGCAGCCGCGCCCAGCTCGGGTTCCTCATCGCGCGCTCGGGGATCCTCGACCGGGCTCCCTGACCCCGCCCCGCCCCCGGGACCCGTCCAGGCCCGCCTGGGCGATCCGCACCCCCAGCTGCGTACGGCTCGCCGCACCCAGCGTCTCCGACAGACGGGCGATGTGCGCCCGGCAGGTACGGACGCTGATGCCCAGGCGTTCCGCGATCACCGCGTCCTGGTGTCCCTCCGCCAGCAGGGCGGCGATGGACTGCTCACGGTGCGAGATGCCCTCGATGCCGGTGTCGGGCAGCGGGACGGTCAGCGGGATGGCGAGCCGCCACAGCCGCTCGAAGACCGTACCCAGGTACTCCACCAGCGCCGGGTGACGCAGCTCCAGCGCCATGGTGCGCTCGGGGTTGGCGGGAATGAAGGCGACCGTGCGGTCGAACAGGATCAGCCGCTCGATCACCTCGTCCAGCGTGCGCGCCTGCACCGCGCCGCCCATCAGCTCCAGATAGGACAGCAGCCCGTGCCCGTGCCGGGCGACATGCGTGTACAGGTCCCGCATGCGCACGCCCCGGCCGCGCAGCGCCGTCGCCCGGTGCAGGCCCTCCGACAGCTCCGCCTCGCGCCGGATACCGCCCGGCTGGACGGTGAGCACCTCGGTGGTGCAGGCCTGGGTCGCCTCGTCCATCGCTGCCTGGATGCGCCCCAGTCCGTCCAGCACCCGGATCGCCGGGCCCTCCGCCGCGGACCGTGCCGCCGGCAGCCGGCCGCCCAGACCGGCGTACCACTCGAACGCCGACACGGCCGAGCCGACCCGGCGCTGGCTCGCGCTCACCTCGTCGTACATCCCGCGCAGCAGCCGCGCCATGACCTCCTGCGGGGAGGTCGGTACCAGCCAGTCCATGTCGTCGGGATCCGGGTGCAACAGAGCCAGTTCCAGCAGACAGGGCACCGGCTCCGCGTCCCGGCGCGGCAGCCGTCCGCGCCGTACGGCCCGGGAATACACGCGATCCCCGGCCTCGCACAGTCGGTCAGCACCGTGTGGATGCCCGTCCGTCCCGTGCCCGGCCATCGCCCGTCCCACCCCCGGTCCGCCACTTTCCGCAGCGCAACTATGCGCGGCCGGATCCGGGTGTGCAACACGGTCGGGAACCGGCGCCGGCCCGGAGGCCGGCGGGTGGCCGAATACCGACAGGGACTACTTCAGCTTGATCTCCGCGCAGGCCGCCTTGAACTCCGCCGTGCAGATGTCGGCCACCGTGTAGAACTCGTCGGCGATGATCGTGTCCATGATGTTGTCCTTGGTCAGGGCGACCACGGGCACGAGCTGCGCCGGGATGTTCTGGTCGGTGGGGCTGTCCACCCGCTCACGGGTCAGCGCGTCGAACTGGATGTCCCGGCCCTGGATCTTGGCCACCGCCATCTCGGCGGCGCTCTCGGCCTCGTCCGCGTAGGACTTGTACACGCTCATGTACTGCTCGCCGCTGACGATCCGCTGCACCGCCGCGAGTTCGGCGTCCTGGCCGGTGATCGGGGGCAGATCGGTCACGCCGGCGGCCTTCAGCGCCTTGACGATGCCGCCCGCCATACCGTCGTTGGCGGAGTAGACCGCCTTGATCTCGTCCGCGCCGATCGCGTTGATCGCCTCGGCCATGTTGGCCTCGGCGTTCTCCGGCTTCCAGTCCTTGGTGTCGAAGGACTTGGCGATCGTCACCTTGCCCTTGAGCTCGGAGAGCGCGCCCGCCTTGAACTGCTTGGCGTTGGGGTCGGTCGACGAGCCGTTCATCATCACGATCTTGTCGGTGATGCTGATGTCCCCGTTGAACGACTCCAGCAGGGAACGCGCCTGCACCTCGCCGACCAGACCGTTGTCGAAGGAGATGTACGCGTCGATCGGGCCCTCGGCCAGCCGGTCGTAGGCGATGACCGGGATGCCCGCGGTCTTGGCCTTCCGCACGCTCTCCGCGATGCCCTTGGAGTCGACCGCGTCCAGCACGATGACATCGACCTGCTTGTCGATCATCCGCTGCATCTGGCTCGCCTGCTTGTCGGCGTCCGCGTCGGCGTTGACGTACTCGACCTTGCCCTTGCGGTTGGTGAGGGACTCCACCTTCTCCTTGAAGATGGGGTAGTCGAACTGGTCGTACCGGGTGTTGGCCTTCTCCGGCAGAAGCAGGCCGATGGTGATGTCGTCCCCCTTGCCCGGAGTGGCGTCGCCGCTGTTGTCGGTCGCGTTGAGCCCCCCGCAGCCGGCGAGCATCACGGACATCGAGGTGGCGGCCACGGATATGGCGATACGACGCATACGACGGCTCACTTCAGGTGTTTTCGGACGTGGGCACTGCTGCGCGGCCCATGTGACTGAAAAGCCAACGCTTCGGCCCCTGCCCGAGTCAAGTTCGGCCACTTAACGAGATGGACACAGCACGGGTGCGCCCGAACTCGTGAAGTACCTGCGCACACAGGGTGAGGGCGTGTCTGGACACGCAGCCACACCATAACCACACAAGTATTCGCGCAGCGAAGAAGGGGCCCCGGGTTCGGAGAACCCGGGGCCCCTCACCTCATCTGACCTGCGCGATCAGTCCGCCTGATGCCGCTTGGGCCGCCACACCACCAGCGCGCTGGTCTGCTGCACCTCCTGGTACGGCACCAGGTCGCGGCGGTACGAGGCGTGCACCGCGGCCTCGCGCTGACGCATCGCCGTCGCCGCTCCGTCGAGCGCGTCCTGCAGCTCCACCACCCGCGACTGAAGGGCCGCGACCTGGTTCTCCAGCTCGATGATGCGCTTGATTCCGGCCAGGTTGATGCCCTCGGTCTGCGACAACTGCTGCACCTGACGGAGCAGTTCGATGTCACGGGCCGAGTACCGCCGGCCCCGGCCGGCCGTACGGTCCGGCGACACGAGCCCCAGCCGGTCGTACTGACGCAGTGTCTGCGGGTGGAGGCCGGAGAGCTGGGCCGCCACCGAAATGACATAGACCGGGGTGTCCTGGGTCAGTTCGTACGGATTGCGTCGACGGCCGTCCATCTGCAATCAAGCTCCCTTCGCGGCCTGGAACAGCTCCGCCCGCGGATCCTGGTCCGCGGTCGCCTCGCGATACGCCTCCAGCGCGTCCCGAGCCTTCCCCGACAGGTCCTCCGGAACACTCACCTCGACGGTGACGAGCAGATCCCCGCGGGTTCCGTCCTTGCGGACCGCGCCCTTGCCCCGCGCCCGCATGGTGCGGCCGTTGGGCGTGCCCGGCGGAAGCTTCAGCGTGACCGGCGGACCGCCGAGCGTCGGGACCCGCACCTCCCCGCCGAGAGCCGCCTCCGGATACGTCACCGGAACGGTGACGGTGAGATTGTCGTCCTTGCGGCCGAACACCGGGTGCGCGCCGACGTGCACGACGACGTACAGGTCGCCCGCCGGTCCGCCGCGCTCGCCCGGGGCGCCCTTGCCCCGCAGTCTGATCCGCTGGCCGTCGCTGACGCCCGCGGGGATGCGCACCTGCATCGTCCGCGAGGACTTGGCGCGGCCGCTGCCCTTGCAGATGTCGCAGGGCTCTTCCGCGATCAGCCCGCGGCCCTTGCAGTCGGGGCACGGGTCGGTGAGCGAGAAGCCGCCGCCGGAGCCCCGCGCCACCTGTCCGGTGCCGACACAGGTCGGGCACACGCGCGGCGTGCCGTTCTTGTCGCCGGTGCCCGAACAGGCCTTGCAGGCCGCCTGGGACGACATCCGCAGCGGGACCGTCGCGCCCTCGATCGCCTCGGTGAAGCTGAGCGTCACCTCGGACTCGATGTCCTGGCCGCGTCGCGGCTGGGTCCGCGTGGTCCCCGCGCCGCCACGGTTGAACAGGCCCCCGAAGACGTCACCCAGGCCGCCGCCGAAGCCGCCGCCCGCCTGGCCGCTGCCGCCGGGCTGACCCCCGAAGAGGTCACCCAGGTCGAAGTTGAAGGAACCGCCGCCGCCCGCGCCCGGCCCCGGACGGAAGCCGCCGTTGCCGAAGAGCGCGCGCGCCTCGTCGTACTCCTTGCGCTTCTTGGGGTCACCGAGGACGTCGTTCGCCTCGGAGATCTCCTTGAACCGCTCCTCCGCCTTGGTGTTGCCCTTGTTGGCGTCCGGGTGGAACTCGCGGGCGAGCTTCCGGTACGCCTTCTTGATCTCGGCCTCGGTGGCGTCCTTGGGGACGCCGAGGACCTTGTAGAAGTCCTTCTCGATGAAGTCCTTGGTGCTCATCCCCGACGTCCCTCCTTCCGTACGTCAGCTCCCGCGTCAGCCCTCGTCCGGGCCACCGCTCTCCTTGTTCTCCGAGTCGGCCTGCGCCTCGGTGCTCTCCTCGGCCGGCGCAGCCGTCTGAGCGCCCGGCTGCGGCTCGGCGACGGCCACCCGCGCGGGGCGGATGGTGCGCTCGCCGATGCGATACCCCGGCTGGAGAATCGCCACGCACGTCGTCTCGGTGACATCCGGCGCGTAACTGTGCATCAGCGCCTCGTGGATCGTCGGGTCGAAGGGCTCGCCCTCCTTGCCGAACTGCTGGAGGCCCAGCTTGGCCACGGTGGTCTCCAGCGACTCCGCGACCGACTTGAAGCCGCCGACCAGCTCGCCGTGCTCACGCGCACGGCCGATGTCGTCGAGCACGGGAAGCAGCTCGGTCAGGAGGTTCGCCACGGCGACCTCCTTGACCGCGACGCGGTCCCGCTCGACCCGGCGGCGGTAGTTCTGGAACTCGGCCTGGAGGCGCTGCAGGTCCGTCGTGCGCTCACCGAGCGCCGTGCGTGCCTGGTCCAGCTGCGCCACCAGGGCGGCGTTCTGGCCCGTGTCCCCGGCCGGGGCCGCCTCCTCCTCCGCGGAGGGGGTGGCGGCGGCCTTCGACTCGGTTTCGTCGGAGGGGACGTCGGGCTGCTGCGACTGCTCGTCGAAGCCCGGGGTCTCCTCGGTCACGCCGCACCGTCCTTACGGTCCTCGTCGACGATCTCCGCGTCGACGACATCGTCGTCCACCTTGGCGTCACCGGCACCCGCGCCGGCTCCGGCGGAGGCGCCACCGGCGGCCTGGGCGTCGGCGTACATCGCCTGGCCGAGCTTCTGGGAGACGGCGGCGACCTTCTCCGTGGCCGTGCGGATCTCGGCGCTGTCGTCGCCCTTGAGCTTCTCCTTCAGCTCGGCGACGGCACCCTCGACCTCGGTCTTGATCTCGCCGGGGACCTTGTCCGCGTTGTCCGCGAGGAACTTCTCCGTCTGGTAGACGAGCTGCTCGCCCTGGTTGCGGGACTCGGCGGCCTCGCGGCGGGCGTGGTCCTCCTCCGCGTACTTCTCGGCCTCCTGGCGCATCCGGTCGACCTCGTCCTTCGGGAGCGAGGAGCCGCCGGTGACGGTCATCTTCTGCTCCTTGCCGGTGCCGAGGTCCTTCGCTGTGACATGCATGATGCCGTTGGCGTCGATGTCGAAGGAGACCTCGATCTGCGGGACGCCGCGCGGCGCCGGGGGCAGACCGGTCAGCTCGAACATGCCGAGCTTCTTGTTGTACGCGGCGATCTCACGCTCGCCCTGGTAGACCTGGATCTGCACGGACGGCTGGTTGTCCTCGGCCGTGGTGAAGATCTCGGAGCGCTTGGTCGGGATCGTGGTGTTGCGCTCGATCAGCTTGGTCATGATGCCGCCCTTGGTCTCGATACCGAGGGACAGCGGGGTGACGTCGAGCAGCAGGACGTCTTTGACCTCGCCCTTGAGCACACCGGCCTGGAGCGCGGCGCCGATCGAGACGACCTCGTCCGGGTTCACACCCTTGTTGGCCTCCTTGCCGCCGGTCAGCTCCTTGACGAGCTCGGCGACCGCGGGCATACGGGTGGAACCGCCGACGAGCACGACGTGGTCGATCTCGCTGAGCTGGATACCGGCGTCCTTGACGACGTTGTGGAACGGCGTCTTGCAGCGCTCGAGCAGGTCCGCGGTCAGCTGCTGGAACTGGGCGCGGGTCAGCTTCTCGTCGAGGTGCAGGGGGCCCTCGGCGGAGGCGGTGATGTAAGGGAGGTTGATCGTGGTCTCGGTGGACGAGGACAGCTCGATCTTCGCCTTCTCGGCGGCCTCGCGCAGGCGCTGGAGCGCCATCTTGTCCTTGCCCAGGTCCACGCCGTGCCCGGACTGGAACTGCTTGACCAGGTAGTCGACGACGCGCTGGTCCCAGTCGTCACCACCGAGGTTGTTGTCACCGTTGGTGGCCTTCACCTCGACGACACCGTCGCCGATCTCGAGCAGCGAGACGTCGAACGTACCGCCACCGAGGTCGAAGACCAGGATGACCTGCTCGTCCTTGTCCAGGCCGTACGCCAGGGCGGCGGCGGTGGGCTCGTTGACGATGCGCAGCACGTTCAGACCGGCGATCTCGCCGGCCTCCTTGGTCGCCTGACGCTCGGCGTCGTTGAAGTACGCCGGGACGGTGATGACCGCGTCCGTGACCTTCTCGCCCAGGTACGCCTCGGCGTCGCGCTTCAGCTTCTGCAGCACGAAGGCGCTCATCTGCTGCGGGTTGAAGGGCTTCCCGTCGAGCTCGATCTTCCAGTCGGTGCCCATGTGCCGCTTGACCGACCGGATGGTCCTGTCGACGTTGGTCACCGCCTGACGCTTGGCCACCTCGCCGACCAGCACCTCGCCGTTCTTGGCGAAGGCGACGACGGACGGCGTGGTCCTGGCGCCCTCGGCGTTGGTGATGACGGTGGGCTCGCCGCCCTCCAGAACGCTGACGACGGAGTTAGTCGTGCCCAGGTCGATGCCGACCGCACGTGCCATTTCGATTCCTCCAGCTGACTTGAGTGGAACAGACTCAAGCATGCATGACGTCCGCCGCCGGGTCAACAGAGCTGAGTCGGCTGGACTCAACTCTTATCCATCCCTTACACGCAACTGCGTGGTGACCTGCGACGACACACTGGAGGACCGCTGCCGGGCCCGAAACGCGGGGGTGACGGGAAGACGCACGAACCCCAGGACGACCACGACGGCGACCGCCGCCACCCACAGCGCCGCACCCCCGGACATCCGCCCGGTGTGCACGGCCACCCCGACCAGTACCCCGCCCAGCGAGGCCACACCGGACAGGACGGCCACCGCGCGGGGAGCGATTCCCAGTCGGCGCAGCCGGTGCCCGAGATGGTCCGGCCGCCCACGCGTCAGGGGCCACCGGGCCAGCCGCCGTCCGAGCACCACCAAGGCGGCGTCCGCGCACACCAGCGCCGTCAGTGCGAACAACACACCGACGCCGGTCCCGATTCCCTGCCCCGCCCGCACGAAGACCGCCGCCGAGGCGAGCACGAATCCCGTGAACAGCGACCCGCCCACCCCGAGCGCCGCCCGCGCGGGATGCCAGTTGTGCAGCAGGAACCCGGCCAGCGCCGCGGCCAGCACGCTCAGCAGCACCGCGAGCCCGTCCATCAGCGCCGCCGCCGCACAGGCGGCCACCCCGAACGCGGTCACCGCCCCCACGCCGCCGGCCAGCCCGTCGGCGTGGTTCAGCCCCCGGAAGGCGGCGGCGACGGCCGTGATCCACCCCGCGGCGAGCATCCCGGCCGGCACCCCGGTCTCCTCGTACGGCACGACGAGCGCCGCGGCCACCGCCGTACCGGCGAGCGGGACCCACCACCGCAGCCGCCAGAGGTCGACGGCCAGCCCCAGCACGCCCACGCACACCGCGGCGGCCAGCAGCCGCCCGACCCCGGTGCCGAGCGGCGCGATCCCGGTCCTGTCCCCGGCGACCGCGACCAGGCCGGTGACCAGCCCCACGGCCGCTCCCCCGGACAGCGGCACCGGGCGCCGCCGCCTGCGGTCCAGAATTCCCAGGCGCAGAGCGGGGGCCCGCAGCGCCGCCGTGAGGAGGGCGGACAGCAGCAGGGCGGTGGTGGCGGCGACGATCCCGTAGAGCACGGATATAAGTTAGGTGCGTATGGACCGATTTGGCGCGAATAACACGATCGGATCCGGGACGCCACCCCGACGCCGCCCCGGACCCCGTCCCGGACGCCGTACGGGGCGCGCGCCGAGGCATCCGGAAACGGCACCGAGAGGGCCGCCTCCCGGGGGCCCCACAGGCAACCCTCAGCGATCCAGATCACCCCGTGCCCGGCTACAGTGCGGCCGGAGATTCGGGGTAGTCTCAGACGGACTGCATAAGTTACCGCTTAGTAATCTCGGGGAAGCCGCAGTGGGAAGCCACCGCGGAACCCCGGAACCGTCCCCTCCGTGAACCCCCCTCGCAGGCCCGAGGAGCCCCCATGCAACTCGCCGCGATCATCGTGTCGCTGGTACTGACCGTGGTCGGCGTCGCGCTGCTCGCACGCGCGATCGGCCAGTTCGTCCGGTACTTCAAACTGGGCCAGCCGGTTCCGGCAGGCGCCCGGACCGACAATCCCTACCAGCGCAGTGTGACCCTGGTACGGGAGTTCCTCGGCCACACCCGCATGAACCGGTGGGGCATCGTCGGCATCGCCCACTGGTTCGTCGCCGTCGGCTTCCTGACCCTGCCGCCGACCCTCGCCCAGGCCTTCGGCCAGCTCTTCCAGGCCGACTGGGTGCTGCCGGTGATCGGCGGCTTCCTGCCGTTCGAGATGTACATCGAGTTCATCGGCGTGATGACCGTGCTCGGCATCGCCGTACTCATCGTCATCCGGCTGCTGAGCCTTCCGACCCGCCCGGGCCGCAAGTCCCGCTTCACCGGCTCCAAGTCGGGCCAGGCGTACTTCGTCGAGTACGTCATCCTCACCATCGGCCTCGCCATCTACGTGCTGCGCGGCCTCGAGGGCGCCCTGCACCACGTCGACGGCTACGAGCCCGCGTACTTCGCCTCGTACCCGCTGGTCCTCGCCTTCGACGGACTGTCGGTCGAAACGCTGCAGAACCTGGTCTACCTGGTCGCCATGATCAAGATCGGGACCTCGTTCGTCTGGATGATCGTCGTCTCGCTCACCCTCAACATGGGTGTCGCCTGGCACCGCTTCCTCGCCTTCCCGAACATCTGGTTCAAGCGCGAGGCCGACGGCGGTACCGCCCTCGGCGCCCTGCAGCCGATGACCTCGGGCGGCAAGCCGATCGACTTCACCGACCCCGGTGACGACGACGTCTTCGGCGTCTCCCAGGTCGAGCAGTTCTCCTGGAAGGGCCTGCTGGACTTCTCCACCTGCACCGAGTGCGGCCGCTGCCAGTCGCAGTGCCCCGCCTGGAACACGGGCAAGCCCCTCTCCCCCAAGCTCCTGATCATGTCCCTGCGCGACCACGCGCACGCCAAGGCCCCCTACCTGCTGGCCGGCGGCGGCAAGACCATGGAGGGCGAGGAGAAGGCCTCCGAGGAGCAGCTGGCCGGCGTCCCCGCGGCGGCCCTCGCCGAGGCCGAGCGCCCGCTGATCGGCACCGCGGAGGAGAACGGCGTCATCGACCCCGACGTCCTGTGGTCCTGCACCACCTGCGGCGCCTGCGTCGAGCAGTGCCCGGTGGACATCGAGCACGTCGACCACATCGTCGACATGCGCCGCTACCAGGTCATGATCGAGTCCGCGTTCCCGTCCGAGGCGGGCACGATGCTCAAGAACCTGGAGAAGAAGGGCAACCCCTGGGGCCTCGCCAAGAAGCAGCGCCTGGAGTGGCTCAAGGAGGTCGACTTCGAGGTCCCGGTCGTCGGCAAGGACATCGAGGACCTGTCCGAGGTCGAGTACCTGTACTGGGTCGGCTGCGCCGGCGCCCTGGAGGACCGCGCCAAGAAGACCACCAAGGCCTTCGCGGAGCTCCTCCACATCGCGGGCGTGAAGTTCGCCATCATGGGCGGCGACGAGAAGTGCACCGGTGACTCCGCGCGGCGCCTGGGCAACGAGCCCCTGTTCCAGGAGCTCGGCATGGAGAACGTCATGTCCCTCAACGCCGCCTTCGGCGAGGAGATGGACGACGACGGGAAGGTCACCGAGGAGTCCCGCAAGCCCAAGTCGGCCAAGAAGATCGTCGCCACCTGCCCGCACTGCCTCAACACCCTGGGCAACGAGTACCCGCAGCTCGGCGGCGACTACGAGGTCATCCACCACACCCAGCTGCTCCAGCACCTGGTGGACGAGGGCAAGCTCATCCCGGTCACGCCGGTCGAGGGCCTGATCACCTACCACGACCCGTGCTACCTGGGCCGCCACAACAAGATCTACACGCCCCCGCGCGAGATCATCGGCAAGGTCCCGGGCCTGCGCAACGAGGAGATGCACCGCCACAAGGAACGCGGCTTCTGCTGCGGCGCCGGCGGCGCCCGGATGTGGATGGAGGAGCGGATCGGCAAGCGCATCAACAACGAGCGTGTCGACGAGGCCCTCGCCCTCAACCCGGACATCGTCTCCACCGCCTGCCCGTTCTGCCTGGTCATGCTGACCGACTCGGTCAACGGCAAGAAGAACGACGGCGCGGCGAAGGAGTCCGTCCAGGTCGTCGACGTCGCCCAGCTGCTGCTGGAGTCCGTCAAGACGCCGGTCGACCCGGCCGGCGACGAGGAGAGCGAGCCCGCTCCGGAGCCGGAGCCGGTGAAGTAGCACGGCGACGTCCGTGAGCGAAGGGGGCCGTCCGGCAGAGTCAACAGGGCGGCCCCTTCGCCATGTTCACGTCCCGCCGTCCGTCCTGCGGAGGACAGGACCGCCCCGGCCCCCTCCGCACGACGGACGACGTGGCTGACGATCCCTTAGTGGTTGTCACAGCTCGGCCGCAAAGCCCCGCCCGAATGCCCGGCCCCGGCACACGGCCGTCCGGGACCAGGTACGTTCGATGACGTGGCTGGATTCAGGATCGGACGCGGCCGGAACAACAACGGCGCTCCTCACACGCGACCGCAACAACCCCCGCACGGGCAGCAGACGCCGCCGGGGCCGTCGTACGGCTACCCGCAGGCACCGCAGCCCCCGGCGTACGGCCAGGGCGGCGGGGGCGGCAGCCCGTGGCCGCAGGTGCACGGCGGCCGGGGCGGACACGGCGGGCACGGCGGGCACGGCGGCCCTGGTGGAGGTGGCGGCTACGGCGAGCCGGAGTACTTCGGCGACGGCGCGTACCCTCCCGGCCCTCACGGCGCCCCGCAGGACCCGTACGCGGCCAACCAGGCGGGCCACACCCATGCCTTCTCGATCGACGAGGACCCCTACCACCAGGCCGACACCTACCACCCCGGCCCGATCGGCCCCCGCCTGCGCTGGAAGGAGCTGCTGAAGGGCATCGTCCTCTCCCCCTCCCAGACGTTCCTCCAGATGCGCGACTACGCGATGTGGGGCCCCGCCCTCGTCGTCACCTTCCTCTACGGCCTGCTCGCCGTCTTCGGCTTCGACGGCGCCCGCGAGGACGCCATCAACGCCACCCTCTCGAACGCGATACCGATCGTCCTGACGACGGCCGTCGCGATGGTGCTCAGCTCGTTCGTCCTCGGCGTGGTCACCCACACCCTGGCCCGCCAGCTCGGCGGCAACGGCGCCTGGCAGCCCACGGTCGGCCTCTCCATGCTGATCATGTCCATCACGGACGCCCCCCGCCTGGTCGTCGCGATGTTCGCCGGCGGCGACGCGTCCTTCGTCCAGATCCTCGGCTGGGCGACCTGGGTGGCGGGCGGCGCCCTGCTCACCGTCATGGTCAGCCGCTCCCACGACCTCCCGTGGCCCAAGGCCCTGGGCGCTTCGGCGATCCAGCTGCTCGCCCTGCTGTCGATCGTAAAGCTGGGCACGTTCTGACCCTGCGGCCACACGCGGAAGGGGCTCCCCGAGGGGAGCCCCTTCCCGTCCATCTGCCGCCCTCAGGCGTCAAGCACCTGCCCGCCCCGCCGCACCACCGGCGGTTGGGCACCCCACTCCGCTCACACCTGGGTCCGGTGGAAGTTGAGGAACGACCGCGAGGCCGTCGGCCCCCGCTGCCCCTGATACCGGGACCCGTACCGCTCACTGCCGTACGGGTGCTCGGCCGGCGAGCTGAGCTGGAACATGCACAGCTGCCCGATCTTCATACCGGGCCACAGCTTGATGGGGAGCGTCGCGAGGTTGCTGAGCTCCAGGGTCACATGCCCGGAGAACCCGGGGTCGATGAACCCTGCGGTGGAGTGGGTGACCAGCCCGAGCCGCCCGAGCGAACTCTTCCCCTCCAGCCGGGACGCCAGGTCGACCGGCAGCGAGATGACCTCGTAGGTACTGGCCAGCACGAACTCACCCGGGTGCAGAATGAACGGCTCGTCGCCCTCCGGCTCCACCAGCCGGGTCAGATCCGCCTGCTCGACGGAGGGGTCGATGTGCGGGTACCGGTGATTCTCGAACACCCGGAAATAGCGGTCGAGGCGTACGTCGATGCTGGACGGCTGCACCATGGATTCGTCGTAGGGATCGATGCGCACCCGCCCGGCGTCGATCTCGGCCCGGATGTCCTTGTCTGAGAGAAGCACGCCCCGAGAATACGCAAGGCGCGCGGAACGCCCGTCACCGGCCGCCCCGCGCGCCCACGCCCTCTGTCTTCCTCCGCCGCGCTACCGCCTCTGCAGGCTTACCGGCACGACACTGCGAAGCCGCGCACAGCGCGGACACCGCAGGAGCCGACCGGGGCCGAGTCGCTCGGCCTGCTGCATCGGAAACGAGGCGGCGGTGAACACGTGCCCATCGGCACAGCGGACGACGGTGCGCTCCATCAAGTCCAAGAGTCCCTTCCCCGAGAACCGCGTCTGGCTTGCTGCCCTGACGACAAAAGCCACGTTACGGGATCAAAGGAGCGACCCTCCAGGCGGCACCCCGCCCTCACCCCACCGCCTCACGGTACGCCCCAACGCCTGCCCTCCGCAGCCACATCCACACCCTGAAACACCGTCAGGCCCCCGGGTCCTGAACACCGGGGGCCTGCCATGGGGTAGAGTGAACGAGCGTCCGGACACCACCGATGCGGCGGGGTCTGGATCTTACGCGGGTGTAGTTTAATGGTAGAACATCAGCTTCCCAAGCTGAGAGCGCGAGTTCGATTCTCGTCACCCGCTCCACGAAGAAGGCCCAGGTCATCGACCCGGGCCTCTTTGCGCAATCGGCACGCTCATTGAGGGCGGGCATGCGGCAGTGATCAGAGACGCTTCCCCAACGGATGGGCCGTCCCGGGGCCGTCCGAGGAAGCCCGACGACGACCAACGCCGACAACCACCGACAGCTAAGTCGCAGGTCGCAGTGTTGATCGTCAACAAGCCCGCAGGTCAGAAACCCGGCCCACCACTTCTTCGGCTACTGATCGCACTCGACGGCCCTTGACTCGCCCATTGAGAATCCATCGACCTGACGCTGGCGCGGATGGAGACCTCAGATTGCGCTGGGTATGTACCTCGGTGCGACAAGCTCGGCCAACACCCGCAGTCGTGCGTAGTAGTCCCTGCAGTACTCGTCATCGATCAGGGGCACGACCTTGTCGAGGTCCGTGATGCACGTCCAGAGGATCGCGACTTCGTCATGATCCAGCCCGCCGCTCAGCTCTCCCATGACCAGACCCGCAACGCTTGAATCAAGCAGGACCAGCTCCACGCCTGCGATGTCCACACCGCGGAAGCGGCCGGGGAACGGCGCGCGCCGGTGCTCCTCCCACAGCGGGCGGAGCCGGTCGTTCAAGACTGGCTTGCCCATGCTCTGATTCTCTCCAGGCGGTGACTCGTTCGAAAACCGGGTCCAGCTGTACAGCAGCGAAGTACAGCAACCGGTACGACCCCAGCCGACCATCACTGCACGTACGCGACTGGCTGGTCAGCCCAGCAAGCCTCAGCAACCGCCCCGCCCGTAGTTCGCATCGAGGGGCGAGTGAGTGTCTAACTGCGTGACAATGCCGACGAACAGCGGCGGACAACTGCGGATGCCTGCGGACCGTCGCGGCAGGTGAGCGGCACATCGGCCCGAGGCCAGGCACTCACCGCAGTTGCTTCGGGACGAAGAAGTCACCACGCAGAGTGCCACCCAACGCGCCCGCCGTCGAGGCTTGCTCTGGTCTACGGCCGACAGCGTGGCTGAGGCCGGCGGGGGTGCAGCGAGGCACACGCGCGCCTGCACGGTTGGCTGACCCGCCGTCGTGGCTGGCTATCGTCGGCTGAGGTACAAACAGGAGATGGTCAGTAGAGGATGATTCGCCAGTGCTCGACCCACCGGTACCAATCACCACCCGGCCCGCGGAGCAACACGCGGTCGTCCTCCAGGCTCCAGACCGTCTCGTAAAACGTCGCCTCGGGAAGATCCGCCCGGACGATGTCGTAGACCGCCAAGTCCGTCTCGATCGAACGAGACCAGACGTGGCCGCAGCGGTCGCACGTGTACCCGACCTCAGCGGGGCCGGCGGTGCGGGGCGGGGTGCCCAGACGGACTGCTTCGTCGGCGCAGCGAGGGCACGGGTCGGCGGTATGCGGGCCGATCAGACGGGACACCCGGCGATCCTGCGGCACAGCAGCCAAGTACAGCAACCCCAGCGACCGTCAGCGACCCACACAGGCCCTCACGGGCCTCCCCACAGCCTGTATGACCTCCAATGACCGATCTCTGCAGAGCTACGGATCAGAAGCGGAGTACAAGGGCCTGCCCGGCCGGGCAGGCCCTTGTACTCCGCTCAGGCAACCGTCTGATGGGACCTACCCATCGACGTGCTCAGACCACCATCCTCGGTCGGCTTGCCACTCCTGGAACCAGGCCACGAAGTCGGCCTCTGGCTCGCTTTTCTCCCCCGCGTCCGCGTACGGAGCCGCGCATCCATCTCCAAGCCACCAGACCCGGCCCCGCTGAGGCCCCGTGACCACGAGTACCCAGAACTCGCAGTCACGGTTGCCACCCAGGAGGACCGAGCCGTTCTGATAGATGCCGTGGAGTAGAGGTGAGTGCTCATCGTGGTCGTAGTAGTCGTACTCCCACTGCCACTCCTCCTCCAGTGGGAACGGCTCGGTGAACTTGCGTTCAGCCGTCCCATCGAACGGTTCGGGGCTGAGCCAGCAATCGGCTTTCCAGCTCTGCCAGTTCTCAGGAATTCTTCCCAACGGAAGGAGCCGGTGGGCCATGGATGCGCCCTTCGATGAACCGTTGGAAACCTCCGCGACAAACGTACGGTAGGGCTCTGGTAGCTCAATGTCGTGAGCGGCTTCCCACGCTTGTACGCCAGCCCAGCCGAGGGGAGACCGTCGAAGGTCTCCGGGGACAGCATCGCTGAGGACAGAGATCGCACTTCTCAAGCGGTGCTGCTCTGAACTGCCTGTCATGTGCCTAGTGAACACCAGGCCGGACAGCAAAAGCCTCCGCCCGGGTGCGGCAAAAGTCAGATGCCTCACCGCCACCGCAGGACCGTGCCACTCTCGTGCCAGAACAGGCGGGGACTCACGGGGAACACCGGGGAACCCGCCGACCGCCCGCCAGGAGTCGGCACTGCCCCGCCACAGCTCAGCCAGGTGAACGGATACGAGTCGCCTTAGCTTCCCAAGCTGAGGGCGCGGGTTCGATTCTCGTCACCCGCTCCACGAAGAAGGCCAGGTCATCAACCTGGGCCCTGCTTGTTGTCTGGCCTCGATTCGTCAGCGGATTTCGGTCGCTGATCGCAGCTGTTCGCCCGTAATGTCCTCTGCTGCCGGAGGACGGGCCGTCGCATGACGCCCGCGGGGTGTGCCGGATTCCACGGGCCCGAAGGTTGCGGGTTTCTCTTCCTTCCTGGTCCTCGTCGGGGCGTGAGTCGGCCGTCAGGTGGCGGCCGGAAGCTGAGTGATCCTGTTCCAGGCGGTGGTGAACGCCGCCGCCCAGGGCCAGGTCCGCTCGATGCGGAGGATGCGGCGCCGGGCGTGACGGGCGAGGCGGGCTGGAAGGTGATGGAGGCGCAGGCGCATCGTGTCCGGCCCGGCATCTTCGAGGCTGTCCTGGTCGTGCAGGGTGAGTAGCCGTAGCCAGGTGTCGAGATCGGCGGCGAGGTTCGCGGCGAGCATCCATGCCGTGTTGATCTGCCACGGCTGTGAGGGCAGGTTCGCCGGCCCTATGGCCTTGTTGGTGCGGACACGGTCTTCGACCTCGGTGTGGTCGCGGTGCAGGGCGTCAAGGAACTGGATCTGGTGGGAGCCGACGATGCCCCACATGTGCCGGATGTCCGTCGCCGTGATCGAGTAGCGCCATCCGGTCTTCTGCTCGAAGGCGGTCAGCTTCTTCAGGTGCCGCCTCGACGCACGCACGCGGCGGACGACCAGTCACATACCCTCCGGCCAGCCGTCGCAGGTCTTCAGGTAGGTCGACTCCGCGACCTGATAGCCCGCTTGGAGATCGCCGTCTTGCTTCAGCGAGGTCTCCCAGGCATGTTCGGGGAGCCTTGCGATCGCTGCCTCGTCCTCGGGCGTGATCTCCCAGCCGACCGTGTAGCGGACCGTGCGCCGCTTGGTGTTCAGCGCCTCCAGGTGTTGAAGCAGGCCGTGGGTGGCGCCCGCGCCGTCGACGCGGACGAGGATCTTCGACTGGGAGGAGTGCGGTATCTGCTCCAGCGCGGCGGCGAGGACGCGGACGTGGTCGTCCACGGTGTTCGCCCCCGCGTTGCCCACCCGCAGTTCCATCGCGAGGCGCTCACCGGTGTTCGCCAGCCAGCCGCCCAGACGGACGAGCGGCCTACGGACTGAACCGGCCTGCGGACCGACGTGAGGGTCCGGGGGCGTCGGTCTTCCCTCGGCGCCCCACCGTCCCGGTTCCTCCTGGCCGGTTCGGCGGGGCGCGGTCCGGAATGCCGGGCATGGAACCCACACAGGACACCTCCCCGCTCACCCACATCGGCGCCCCGGACGGCGTGGCCCCCGGGACGGGGTACACCCACGTGGTCACAGGGACCGGCCGGCTGGTCGCCGTGTCGGGGCAGGTCGCGTTCGACGCGGACGGCAAGCTGGTCGGGGAAGGTGATCCCGCCGCGCAGGCCCGGCAGGTCTTCGAGAACCTCCGCCGTTGCCTCGCCTCGGCCGGCGCCGATTTCGGCAACGTCGTCAAATTCACCTACTACGTGACCGACGTGGCCTTCCTGCCCGCCGTGCGGGAGGCGCGGGACCAGTACATCGACGCGGGCCTGCGGTGTCGACGTCCGGCCCCGCGAAGGCGGTGTCACAGCGCGGAGAGAGGTCGTTGGGTGGTTCAACGAGGGAGAGTGTCGCCGTGGTGGCCATCGCGCGGTCAGGCGGGGGACCGTGGCCGGAAGGCCGGTTCCGGTCCCGGGCGGGGGCCGTCCGGTGGTCAGCCGGAGGGCTCCCCCGGGGTCGGTGCTTCCGGTTGCTCCTGCGAAGGGGACACGACGGGGCACGCGTAGTCCGACTGCGTCATCGTCCATCCGTCCCCGAGCACATGGAGGCTGACGGACATGTCGGAACGGCGCACGGTGCCGCCGTCGGCTTCCGCGTGGTCCAGCGTGCACGTCAGCTGGAGCATGGCCCGACGGCTCAGCGGAGCCGTCTTACCGGGGAGTTGGACGAAGAGGATACCGTCGGCGACCACCACCCGTGGCGCGTCCGTCAGGCGGGGCAGCTCCGTGATGGCCGTCGCGGTCTCGGTCGCGGCCGGCCCCTTGAACAGCAGGTGTACGACGGCCTCGAGGTCCCCGGCGTCGTCGATCTGGCGGGGATAGGGCGTCAGGTCCCCGTCGCGCAGGAAGAAGAGGGAGACGGTGGCGGGCGACGAGGGTGGTGCCGCGCTGGGGGAGTACATGCCGCTCGCCGGCGCACCGGCCTCGATGACCCCGGACGGGGGGACTCCGCACGCTGTGAGCGCGACCGCGGCCGCGGCCGTGAGCCCGGACAGCAGCGCTGCCGTCCGCGAGCCCTTCACCGGGTGCCCCCGCCGGTCCCGGTGCCGGTGCCGGTGCCGGTGCCGGTGTCGGTGTCGGTGTCGGTGTCGGTGTCGTCGCGGTGCAGCGGGAGTTCGACCGTGAACACCGCACCGCCCCAGGGCAGGTTCGCCGCCCGGATGCGCCCCCCGTGCAGCCGCACGTTCTCCGCCGTGATGGCCAGACCCAGCCCGCTGCTCTCGCTCCTGCCCCGTGAGGTGCTCGCCTTGTAGAACCTCTCGAAGATGTGCGGCATGACCTCCTCGGCGATCCCCGGCCCGTTGTCGGTCACCTCGATGACGGCCCACGCCATGCCCGCCCCGTCCACCCGTACCCCCATGGTCAGCCGCACGGGCGGCTCTCCGTGCCGCAGCGCGTTGCCGATCAGATTGGCCGTCACCACGTCGAGCCTGCGCGGATCGACGCGCGCGCGGAGCTCACCCGGTCCGGGCAGCCGGGTCTCCACCTGCTCCTGCCGCCACCGGGAGGCGACGGTGCGCCGTACGGACTCGGCCAGGTCGATCTCGTCCCGGTTGAGTTCGGCCGCCCCCGCGTCGAAACGGGAGATCTCCATCAGGTCGTTCACCAGTCCGCTCAGCCGGTTCGTTCCCTCGCTGATGAGCCGTAGCGCTTCACCGGTCTCCCCTCCCCCCTCCAGGTCCAGCACGTCGGTGACCGCCGACATCGCCGCCAGCGGCGTGCGCAGCTCGTGGGAGACGTCCGCCACGAAGCGGCGCCCCTGGGCCTCCAGGCGACGCAGCTCCCCTACGGTTCGCTCCAGTTCGGCCGCCGTCTCGTTGAAGGACCGGGAGAGATCGGCCAGTTCGTCGGAACCGGTGACGTCCAGCCGGACGTCGAGATGCCCTGCGGCCATCCGGCGCGTCGCCCGGCGCAGCGCCCGTACGGGACGCAGTACGCCGCTCGCGGCGAGCAGCGCCAGGACGACGGCGAGGCACAGGGCCATCAGGGTGGCCCGCTCGATGCCGTGGACCATGGCCTCGACGTACCCCTCTTCGGTGGTCTGCGGGACCTCCAGGTACATCACGAGCCCGGAGAGCGTCTGCGTGCCCTCGCCCGAGGTGTACGTGACGGGCATGCCGACGACGAGACGAGGGCGCCCGTCGACGTTCATCCGCTGGAACACCGCGACACGACGGTCCCGGACGGACCGGAGCATTTCGGGGCTCGGCTCGACGAAACCGGCGCTCGGCACATAGGCGCGGTGGCCGCCGTACGCGGCCATGATCCGCCAGCCCGACGAACGGTTCGCGGACAGTACCTGGTCCACCGCAAACTGGAGGTCCGACCGGTCCGGGGCAAGGGGGATGGAGGGCGCGACGGCGTCGACGCTCGTACGGAACCGGTTGATGACGGAGTCCTGGCTCTGCTGGAGCACCCCCGTGCGCGCCTCGCGGAAGGCGAGGGCCCCGGTGCCCAGGGAGCTGGCCACGGCCACCAGGACGAAGGACGTCAGCAGGCGGGGGCGCAGGCCGCGCAGGGGGAGGGGGATGCGCGTCAGTGCCGCCCGGAGGAGCCGCCGGGGGCCGGCACCCGGTACGGCGGCGGACGTCCGGTGGCTCATGAGGTGCCGAAGCGGTAACCGAATCCGCGAACGGTCTGCACGTAACGGGGATTCCTGCCCTCGCCGAGCTTGTTGCGCAGTCGCTTCACACAGGCGTCCACGAGCCGTATGTCGCCGTGGTAGCTGTGTTCCCAGACCGCTTCCAGCAGCTGCTGGCGGCTGAACACCTGGCCGGGCGAGGCCGACAGGGTCAGCAGCAGCCGCAGTTCGGAGGGGGCGAGGGTGACCGGTTCGCCGCGGTGCGTCACCACGAGCCCGGCGCGGTCGACGACCAGCTCGCCGTGCGTCTCCGCCCGGGGACGGGTGCCGTCCGGCAGCGACACGTCCTGTCTGCGCAGTACGGCCCGTATCCGTGCGTCGAGCACCCGGGCCTGCACGGGCTTCACCACGTAGTCGTCCGCACCGGTCTCCAGTCCCACGACCACGTCGACGTCGTCCCCCCGGGCCGTCACCATGATGATCGGCACCTGGTCGCGGTCCCTGATCCGGCGGCACACGTCCAGGCCGGACATGCCGGGCAGCATGAGATCGAGTACGACGACGTCCGGCCGGAAGGGGAGGAGCTGTTCCAGTCCCTCCTCCCCCGTTTCCACGGCGAAGACCTCATGTCCCTGGTGCCGCAGACCCAGTTGGACGGCCCTGCGGACATCCAGGTCGTCTTCGACGATCAGAACCCGTGGCATCTCGGCAGTGTAAGCAGACCGGACGAGATGACCGTCCCGAAGAAGGCCCCTCTCCAACGCGGGCGTCGTTATCTTTCCGTGATGGCACCGGCTCATGGGGATCATCTGGGATCACCAGATTGAGCTGCCATGCATTCGGCACCTCAGCGGCAATCCGCACCCGCCACCGGCAGCACCACGGCCGGTCACCGCACCGGTCACCGCGCCGGTCGCCGACGCCGGTCCGCCCATCGCCTGGAACGGCCGCGCCGCCGGGGCCGGAGCCTGCTGACCAGCCTGCTGGTGACCGTCGGCCTGCTGGGTTCGGCGGCGTACTTGCTGGAAGGCGGGCGGAGCGACGCGTCGGTGCGTGCGCCGCACCCGCGGAGCACGCACGTCACTCCCACTCCCACACCGCCCTCCTCCCCCTCTCCCACTCCCTCTCCCACCGCGAGTCGGACCGAGATCGACGTTCCCCCGACGGGCAGCGGGACGTTCGTCACCGCGCAGGCCAGTGGGGAGAAGGTGGGCAGCGGCTCCCGCCCGGTGCGCTACGTCGTGGAGGTCGAGACCGGCCTCGACATCTCGCCGTCCCAGGCGGCGAACGAGATCGCCGGGATACTCGCCGCCCCGCGGGGCTGGACCCACGACCCGGACAACGCGTTCCAGCTGGTGGGCGCGGGATCGCCGCACGACATCACGATAAAGATCGCGACACCGGCGACGGCGGACGCCCTGTGCTGGGCCGGCATCCAGCAGGACACCGGAGGCGAGTACAACTGCGAGGTTCCCGGAGGGGTGGTGGTGAACCTCAAGCGCTGGGTCAAGGGCTCGCCCACCTTCGACGGGCCGATCCATGACTACCGGGCGCTGATCATCAACCACGAGGTGGGGCACTTCCTCGGCCACTCGCACGTGACCTGCGGGGGCGCCGGGCAACTGGCCCCCGTGATGATGCAGCAGATCAAGGGCCTGCACGGGTGCGTCGCCAACGCCTGGCCCTACGACGAGAACGGTGGCTTCGTCACCGGGCCGCCCGTATGACCGGCGCCGGTCCCGAGGCCGGCCGTCACGGCACACGGCTGTTACAGCTCGGTCATGTACCGGCCCCACGGCCATGAACTGCCGGCACCACTGTGAACTCCGCCCTCTCCTGCGTCCGCAGGCTGAATCCCCCTCCCTTCCGATCGGATGGACGTAGATGACTCGATCCCGCACTGTCCGAAGACTGGCCGCGACGGCGGCGGTCAGTTTGCTGTCGCTGCTGGCGGCTTGTAGCACCGACACCGACACGGACACCGACACCGGCTCGGAGTCCCACGCGTCGGACGGTGAGAGGACCACGGCCGGCGCGTTGGGGCAGCTCGACATTCCCGCCGACGCGAACGCCGATCTCAAGAAGCAGTACCTCTTGAAGAACGCGATCGCGGCCTGCATGAAGAGGCAGGGATTCGCCTACACCCCCGTGCCCCCCGAAGATCCCGCCGCCTCCTGTTCCGGGAAATCCGGCAGCGGCTCCGAGGAGCCCGGCGGCGGTTCCGGGAAATCCGGCAGCGGCTCCGAAGACGGCTCGGGCACCGGCGGGGACGCCGCTGAGCTGCAGCTCAAGTCGGCACAGCAACAGTTGGACGCGGCCAACGCCGCGCTCTCCGCCTTCCAGGCCGGTTATGGGACCAAGGTCCCCGCCGGTGAGGTGGTCTTCCTGCCGAAACTTCCGGCTCGGCTGGACAAGGTGTCCGTGAAGACGGGGGACACCCCCTCCGGACCGGTCGCCACGGTGACCAGCTCCAAGGTCGTGGTACGGGCCGTGGTCCCGGCCGACGACGCCGAGCTGCTCCACAAGGGCATGCGGGCCCGGGTGGAGACCACCGACGGCACGGAGGCGGACGGCGAAGTGGTGGCACTCGGCGACGACGTACCGAAGGACGCTCCGGCCGACACCGACAAGCAGCAGGGGACCTCGGACGGCGGGAGCGGCGACAGCTCGGCTCCCGTACCGGTGCAGATCTCCGTGTCGGCGGGGAAGCTGGCCGAGAAAGCCGCCGAATCCGCGAAGGTCACCATCGAGGTGGGCTCGTCGGAGGGCAAGGTGCTGACCGTGCCCGTCGCCGCGCTGCACACGTCCGCCGACCGGAAGGCCCGGGTGCAGGTCGTGCGCGGTGGCGAGGTGGTGGACGTCCCCGTCGAGGCCGGGCTCTCCGCGGGCGGTCAGGTGGAGGTCACCCCGTCGTCCGGTGCCGCCTTGAAGTCCGGCGACCAGGTGGTGGTCGGGCGATGAGCGGTCCGCCGTTCTCCGTCGTGCCCGACGCGGGCACGGTCATCCAGCTGATCGCCGTGGACCGGACCTTCGACTCCGAACCGCCGGTGCACGCCCTGCGCGAGGTGAACCTGACCGTTCGGCGCGGCGAGCACCTGTCGATCGTCGGCCCGTCCGGTTCCGGCAAGTCGACGCTGCTCAACACCCTGGGGCTGCTGGACCGACCCACCTCGGGCACCTACTGGCTCGACGGGGTGGAGACCAACGCGCTCGGCGACCTGGAGCGCACCTCGTTGCGTGGCAGCCGGAACGGGTTCGTCTTCCAGTCCTTCCACCTGCTGCCGTACCGGACCGTGGAGGAGAACGTCATGCTGGCCGAGACCTACCGCCGGCCGCGCCCCGGGCGCGGCCGGGCCGGCCGCCGTACCAGGGCCGAGCAGGCACTGCGACGGGTGGGTCTGGCGCACCGGGCCGGCTTCCGGCCCGACCGGCTCTCCGGCGGTGAGAGACAGCGGGTGGCGATCGCCCGGGCGCTGATGAGCGAACCCGCCCTGCTGCTCTGCGACGAGCCCACCGGCAACCTCGACAGCGAGAACACCGAGTCGGTGCTGGACCTCTTCGGCCGGCTCGGCGAGCAGGGCATGACCCTGGTGGTGATCACGCACGAGGAGGCGGTCAGCGGGCGTGCCCACAGGCGGGTGAGGATCAGCGACGGACGGCTCACCGAGGAGCACCGATGAGGTTCCGCAAACGCGTCCCGCAAGCCGCGGCTTCCACGGGCACGGCACGGGCCGGGGGAAGAGCACCGGCCGGGGGGACCGTCGAGCGCCCCTGGATGGACTTCAGGGACCTGTGGTCCGAAGCGCTGGCGGGGGTGCTCGCCCGCCCGATGCGCTCCGCCCTGACCACGCTGGCACCGTCCTGGGCATCACCACCCTGGTCATCACCATCGGGGTCTCGTCCACGGCAGGCAACCAGATCGTGGGCCGGTTCGACGCCCTGACCGCCACCTCGGTCACGGTGGAGGTGTCCTCCGTGGCCTCGGCCGGCTCCGGTCCGCTCGTGGACTGGTCGGGGGTCGACGCGGTGCGCCGGCTGGCCGGGGTCGAGTCGGTGGCGGCGATCGCCTCCTCCCAGGAGACCGCGGGCGTCGAGGTGCGTGCCAACGACGTGGTCGCTCCCGGCGAGGTCAGCGGTCAGACCATGGCGGTCGTCGCCGCGTCCCCCACGCTGCCGGCCGCGGTACGGGGCGGGATGACCACCGGACGCTTCCTCGACGACGGGGACATCACCCGGCACGACCGGGTGGCGGTCCTCGGCGACCAGGCGGCACGGCTCCTCGGCATCAGCTCGGTGGAGAACGCTCCCGCGGTCTTCCTGAAGGGCCAGGCGTACACGGTGATCGGGATACTCGGCGGAGTGGAGCGGGAACAGCAGCTCGCCACCGCGGTGATCCTGCCGCCCACGACGGCCGCGGACCGGATGGGGCTGGGGACCGTGACCCGGGTGCTGATCAACACCGCGCTCGGCGCGGCCGGCCAGGTCGCCCGCCAGGCGCCGATCGCGCTGGCCCCCGGCGCCGAGGCTGCCCTGACCGTGACGGCACCGACCGATCCGGCCGAGGCCCGCAAGGGGGTGCAGGGCGACGTCAACGGCCTGTTCCTGGTCCTCGGGCTGGTCTCGCTGGTGGTCGGGGCCATCGGTATCGCCAATGTGACGCTGGTGACGGTCATCGAGCGGATCGGGGAGATCGGACTGCGCCGCGCCCTCGGGGCCTCGCGGCGTCAGGTCGCCGGCCAGTTCCTGGTGGAGTCGACGACGATCGGACTCCTCGGCGGTGTCGTGGGCGCCGCCCTGGGCATGGTCGTCGTGGTGATCGTCTCCGCCGTCAAGGAGTGGACACCGGTCCTGGACGTCCGCCTCGCCCTCGGAGCCCCGGTCGCCGGAGCCCTGGTAGGACTCCTGGCCGGCCTCTACCCGTCCCTGCGGGCCTCCCGCATGGAACCGGTCGACGCCCTGCGCTCGTAGTCGTGCCCCGCGGGGAGGCCGGGCGAAGCCGGACGCCAGCACTCCTGGGCAGTCCGACACGGCTGGCGTGACCAGGTGGTTTCTTGGCCGTGACGAGGAGTGATCGAACTCCTCAAGCGGTGCTCACCACCAGGCTGCCCCGCCCAAGACCGAACGTCGACCTCAGTCGTGATCAGCCCACGGTCCGCTGGTTTCCTCCTTTGGGATCCACAGAAGAGGCTGGCTCGCGCGGCAGTATTCCTCGGCCCGGTCGTCCCAGGGGAAGCGACCGTCCTTGTCCGGCCAGAACAGCTGCATGACGGGAAATGGAGGGGCCTGGTAGTAGTCGATCCCGGCGCCGAAGAAGTCCCCATACCAACTCGGGTGGACCGGCCGGACGGTCACCGGGTAGCCGTTCAGGATGTCGTCACGCACCTGGTCGGCTTCCAGCGGGTGACCGTTACGGATCTCCCCGCCTGCAACGTTGATGACGGGCATCATCGTCTCGACCCGCAGGCCGAAGATGCAGACCTCAGGGCTGCGCAGGGTGTGCCACAGGCCGATCGAGTAGGCCCAGTCCGCCGGCGCATCGCCCCCGGCGCCGACCCCCATCACGTGCCAGCCGAACTCGGACACGCTTGCGGCGATGCGGCCATCACGTTCCTCCCAGGCCGGGCCACCCGGAGGAGGCGCGCACAGGAGACAGAAGCAAGAGGAGTCGTCCACCCGAGGAGGCTACGACGCCTGCAATCACGGCCCCCACCGGGCCCCGAGGGAACCCGACACCGACCGACAACGACAGAAGCCCACGGCGTCTGAGCTGGGTACTGGTGCACGGACAGGTGTGAGCCCGGCGTCACGCTGGAACAGATCGCCGCCGACCTCGGCGTCCACCCGATCACGCTGTCGAAGTGGCCGCGCCGACAACGACGAGGGCGCCAGGCCCGTGACGGCGTCGGGTGAGCCCGGGCCACGCGTGGCGATGCCGACGGCCGATGACCGGCCCTGCGGTTGCCGGCGCTGCAACGGCATCGCCTTGTCAGTGAGTGCCGCCTCGGCGGCCGGACCACCCTCCTTCCCAGAACGTGACCGGGCGCACCACAAACCCGCCAGGACCTGTCTGTTCCAGCGTGTGGTGCCGGAGGCGCCGTCGCGGCCTCAGGGTGGTGGCCTGTCGGCGACGGATGAAAACTGACCGCTGAACGGCGGATCAACGGTGACCCACCTCGCGATCGTCCGATCATCCTGATCTTCATTGAGGGTCAGG